>NZ_CAWPCB010000027.1:0-137707 GCF_963886535.1 Proteus sp. G2675 | reverse complement strand
GGTATTCATATCCTTCTGCGCATGAAGAAACACCTCTTGCTTACCGCCCGCATCTTCAAAACGCAGTTCATTAAAACCTTCCCCTTTGTGGGTTTGGCTACGGAAAGTGGTTTGTGTCTTATTCTCTGGGAACTTAATCGGTGGTGCGTTACGTCCATCATAAGTACAACCGGTAATTATCGGTCTGTCGATATCCCCATTCAGGTAACTGACCAGCACTTGTGTGCCGATGCGCGGTACCGCAGAAAAACCATAGCCATTTCCACTCCAACCCATGGCAACCCGCACCCAGCATGAAGCACTGTGATCGGCACTTCCCCGACGATCCCAATGAAAATGCACTTTCACGGCGCCATATTCATTGACGTAGATTTCTTCCCCTGGTGGCCCCACCACCGTCGCCACTTCATCACCGTCCGCCGTCGGTTTATAACGATAAGGGGGGCGCCACTCTTGCGTGCCCGGAATAAAGGAGACGCTATTCGACAGTTGTGTGCCTTCGCCCCCGCTATTGTCCGCCAGTGGCTGTACACCATGATGGCTGACGCTGATCACTTGCCAGCGATCATTCATCGGCTGATGGGGATGCTGAGATAAGGTGAAGATTTTGCCGGGCATCAGTGCAAAACAGTTTGTTGTCGCTTGCCCCACTTTGCTGCCGTTACGTAATTGCTCAAAGCGCACCTGTGTCAGAGGTCGACCTTCATCGTCTAATTGAAAACGACCATAACTTTCAAACACACTGTGCTGTCCCCCCTGCTCAATTTTGTTTTCATGAGACAACGGATAAGAAGGACGAACAAAGTTGTTGTCTTTATGGATAGTTTCATCCACACACAAATATTCGCCATATTGCCAAGTCATGGCAGTGCTATCGCTGATATCGGTATCGGCCTGCGGGTTATAGGTGAGGTGAATACCCGCCGTCATCCCCATATGTTCATCGCTGTAAAACAGTTGTTCTTCTTCAAACCAGAAGTTAATGCCCTCTTCAAACGCCAGTCGACACCAAAAATCAAATGCCGATTCGCGTTTTTGGGTGGTGTAGAGACGTTCAGGGTGTAGATCTTCACGGTAGAATTGGTAATCCGCTTTAACATGGGCCTCATCCAATAAGGTTTTTAAGATGGTCGGCACCGATTGATGTTGAAAAATACGGCTGTCTTGATTGAGGGTCATCACCCACATTTCAGGGCGAATATCGAAGTGATACCACGTTTTCACTCCGTCGGTATTGCCTTGTACTGCCCCGGCTAAGATACCGTTGACTTTGCGGATCAACACCCCATCGCGTTTGACCGTTAATGATGAGGCTAAGCCAAGATGACGCTGAAAATCGATAAAGGGTAAGGCACTGACCGCACTGATGGACAGCGAAAATAGCGAGGATAATCCTTCGGTAAGATTAAATTCGGTGACTTGAAAGGTGTCGTCAGGCAATCCACCAATGGTGCAAGTGAACACCAAACCACTTTCGAGGCTGTCCATGCCTAATGCATCAAGTAACGCCCCATGGGCCGCTTGGAGTGCTTGGTTTTCAGAGAATGTTTGTCCACCGGTAAAACCGCCACCGTGGATCAGGGGATGAGCAGTCACGCGATTGGCCGATACGCTGGCTGATTGAGTGAGCGAGGCCGCTGCTGAGGCCATCCCGGCCACCTTTTGCGTGGGTGTCGATAGCGTTTCGTTCACTTTGGATTGCACCCTATTTTTCACTTGATTGATGGCTTCATCTTTTAAAACGGATGCCGGGTCAATGGGCGTTGATTTCGGATCTTTGCTAAGCATAATCTGCCTCCATGCAAAAATGGATAAAGAAAAGGGAACAATACAAAATAAGGACGAGCCCCCAAGGACTCGTCATAACGGTATTACGCTTCGAGAGGCGCACGCCAGTCATCCGCACCAGACGTTCCAGCAACAGTGTGCTCCCAGTCAATTTTGCGGTAAGAGAGGGAGACTTCGATAAGTTGCGTGAAGTCGGCTTTAGCCGGATCTTGACAATGAGGCATTTGGCAATCGATGTTCACGATAGTCGCGTCAGTCAGTGTGGTGGTAAAGAAGTGCTCTTGTTTACCTTCAACAGACGTGCGATACCATTTTAACTCAACTTTTGGCAACATTTCGCCGGAAGCCAATGCGTTATACAGCAGAGGAACGGCTTTGTTTAATGCCACGGTAAAACGAAACGGTTTATGCGCACGTTGGCCAGAAGGTTGACCTGATTGCGGATCAGTCGGAACCGTCACCACGTGAGAAAATTCTTGTACCAACATTTGGTCTTCATGACCTTGTACATAAATGTTGCCGACAGAATCTGCAGTAAACGCGCCTGCAGTGATGTTGCCCTGAGTTTTTCCTTCAATGGAAATATAGCAAGGAGTTGGCATAACAATATCCTTTTATCAAAAACGACAAATTAAATTAAATGATTGTCTTAAAAACAATCCGTTAGTCATGTCTGTCATCTTAGCCAGTGCGCACGGTAAGACTTCGGTAAAGGATAATAAAATCTTATCAATATGCTGTAAACAGCCCGTTTTTTTTGTATCTCTCTAGGATAAGTCACTTAGCGTAAACTGGTTGAAATATCGCTATATCATGCTGTAAAAACAGTCATAAAAAGTGTTTATTAGCATAAAATATGATGAATAAATAGACAAATTGCTCGCAACCCAAGAAACACTATGTACATAAAAATATATTTTGTAACAGAAATGTTAAATCAAAAATAGCGCATATAATCTATTGATTTTAAAGTATTAAAAATCAATTACATTGAATTATACTGTCCTTTTTCCATGAGCAGTCCAAATTGGTCAATATATTTAGCTGCTAAGCTTAATTTAATTAAAATATCATGCTAATTAAGCCACTATTTTTATTTAACACACTCAATATGCGTATATTTCGGTCTTATTTTTACGTACCAATACTCATTTTATGGGCGTTAATAATAAATAAATTCAATGAACGAGTAGGAAAAATAACGATTGATAGATAGCGAAGTTTTAATTTAATCGTCTGAGTTTCTATTGTTATTATGTTAACGATAGTTATAAATTAAAAAATTATTTTTATATAATAAGGTGTAAATATAGAGATGAGATATATTGAGAATGAGAATAGAGGAAGGCAAAATAATTGAATGATTGGGCGAAATTAAACACCATCGCCCAATGATATCCAAAGCACTTTATCAGATCACGGTGCTTCCATAATGCGATTAAAGTGACGATAAGCATGATTTGTGGCTACCCGACCACGGGGGGTGCGTTGAATAAAACCTTGCTGAATTAAATAAGGCTCTAATACATCTTCGATAGTTTCACGCTCTTCACCAATAGCTGCCGCAAGATTATCAAGCCCTACGGGGCCACCCATAAATTTATCAATAATGGCAAAGAGCAGTTTTCGGTCAAGATAGTCAAAACCGGCAGCATCAACATTAAGCATATCGAGTGCTTTAGACGCGATATCTTCATCAATTTCGCCATTACCTTTGACTTGAGCAAAGTCTCTTACTCGGCGTAATAAGCGGTTAGTAATACGCGGTGTACCTCGTGAACGCATAGCAATTTGTCGCGCCCCTTCTGCGGTTATTTCTAACCCCATAAAGCTGGCACTACGTGCAACAATATGCTGTAAGTCATCGACATTATAGAATTCAAGGCGTTGTACAATACCAAAACGATCACGTAATGGAGAGGTTAACGATCCCGCTCGGGTCGTCGCCCCAACTAAAGTAAATGGCGGTAAGTCGATTTTAATGGAGCGTGCTGCCGGCCCTTCACCAATCATAATATCAAGTTGATAATCTTCCATTGCCGGATAGAGTATTTCTTCAACAACGGGCGAGAGTCGATGAATTTCATCAATAAACAGTACATCATGAGGCTCAAGATTGGTTAGCATAGCGGCAAGATCGCCGGCTTTCTCTAATACAGGCCCTGAGGTTGTACGTAAATTAACACCCATCTCATTGGCAATAATATTAGCCAGCGTGGTTTTACCAAGCCCCGGCGGACCAAAGATAAGTAAGTGATCTAAGGCATCATGACGTAGTTTAGCCGCCTGAATAAAGATTTCCATCTGTTCACGAACTTGTGGTTGTCCCACATATTCAGCAAGCAGCTTAGGACGAATAGCCCTATCGATAATTTCTTCTTCAGGTTGTTGTATATCTGCTGAAATCAGGCGATCTGCTTCAATCACAATCAATTACTCCTAAATCGCTGCGCGTAATGCTTCTTTGATAAGTGTTTCACTATCAGCACCCGCCGTTGCTACCCGACTAATCATCTTGGCAGCTTCTTGTGGTTTATAACCTAAGGCAATTAAGGCAGCGGAAGCTTCTGCTTCAATATCTGCAGCAGATGGCGCTTTCGATGATGCACTGGCAGGTAGCTCAATATCGCCGTTTTGTTCAAATAGATCGCCATTAAGCCCTTTGAAGCGATCTTTCATTTCAACCACTAATCGTTCTGCGGTTTTTTTACCGACTCCCGGTAATTTAACTAATGAGGAGATGGATTCATTTTCAATTGCGGTGACAAATTGGCGTGCAGACATTCCTGATAAAATAGCCAGTGCTAGCTTAGGCCCTACACCATTGACTTTTATCAATTCACGAAACAATGCCCGTTCTTGTTTTTGATTAAAACCATATAGTAATTGCGCATCTTCACGAACAATAAATTGTGTGTAGATAATCGCCTCTTGACCAATATCAGGTAACTCATAAAAACAGGTCATAGGCATATTTATTTCATAACCCACCCCATTACCCGCTTCGATCAGCACCACTGGTGGCTGTTTTTCAAGAATAACGCCTCTAATACGTCCTATCACCCTAACGCCTCCGCAAAAATATTGACGCCAAATTTATAACATAAAAAAAGCTGGACGTATATCCAGCCTGCGAAAAACTAATCTGTTTTACCAACAGATAGCCTATCTTAACCTTCCTCGCGTTAAAACAAGACGCGGATCACCTACACGCAATAAATTTTGATTAAAGTGACAGTGTGTAATCGCAATCGCTAGCGCATCGGCAGCATCTGCCTGTGGCGCTGCAGATAGTTTTAAGATTGAGCGTACCATATGTTGTACTTGGCTTTTATCGGCTCCCCCTGTTCCTACCACACTCTGTTTTACTTGACGTGCCGCATATTCAAATACGGGAAGATCATTATTGACTGCCGCTAAAATCGCCACACCTCTTGCTTGGCCTAATTTTAATGCCGAGTCTGCATTTTTTGCCATAAAGACTTGTTCAACAGAAAATACATCGGGTGAAAATTGAGTGATGATTTCACTGACTCCCGCATAAATGCGTTTCAGTCGGCTTGGTAGATCAGGAACCTGTGTACGAATACATCCGCTTCCTAAATAGATAAGTTGTCGCCCTTGTTGGCGAATTACGCCATATCCCGTGACACGAGAGCCAGGGTCAATACCTAAAATAATAGCCATAACAATTCCTATGGCGGATAAGGTCGATGGCGAGAGAAAAGAGCAAATACGCTTGCTCTGCTCTTCTCTTCGCACTATTCAACGCAGTGTAAAACACCACTATTGGCCGTTATCGTGATACCAATTACAGAATATCTTCCAGTTGTTTTGCAACTTCATCAGAGATATCACCGTTGTGATACACTTCTTGCACATCGTCGCTATCTTCTAGCATATCGATAAGGCGCATTAATTTTGGTGCGGTATCAATATCAAGCTCTGCTTTTGTTGATGGGATCATGGAAACTTCCGCTGATTCAGCGACAAAACCCGCAGCATCCATGGCATCTTTTACTTCACCGAAAGCTTCAGGGGTTGTGTAAACGTCAATAGCACCATCATCATAAGTTTCAACGTCTTCTGCACCCGCTTCTAGTGCGGCTTCCATGACGGCATCTTCGTCAACACCCGGTGCATAAGAGATAACACCTTTTTTGGTAAAGAGATAAGATACCGAACCGTCCGTTCCTAAGTTACCACCTGTTTTGGTGAAGGCATGGCGAACATCGGAAACAGTACGGTTACGATTATCACTTAAACATTCAACCATAACAGCAGTACCACCAGGGCCGTAGCCTTCATAAATGATGGTTTCCATATTATCGTTTTCATCATTTCCCGCACCGCGAGCAATTGCGCGGTTTAGTGTGTCACGAGTCATGTTGTTAGATAATGCTTTATCAACTGCCGCACGTAGACGTGGGTTAGTTGCAGGATCACCACCACCTAAACGTGCTGCTGTAACTAATTCACGAATAATTTTAGTGAAAATCTTACCGCGTTTCGCATCTTGCGCTGCTTTACGGTGTTTAGTATTGGCCCATTTACTATGACCTGCCATGAAAATATCTCCAAACGTGGTCTAATAATTAAATAACAAATTCTTCAATCGCTTGCTGATTGCTGGCTGACTTAGTTAATTTTGCCGCCAGTGGCGCATCTAACCATTGGTATTGCGTATGCTCAGTCAGTTCAATTTCCCGTTCAGAGGGAAGTGCTAACATAAACCAATGTTCCTGACAATGTGTCACATTAGGCGCATAACGATGGCGAAAGTGTGCGAATATCTCAAAAATAATTGAACGATGGCAATCCACCAGCTCAAGATTTTCTTTTATGATATCAATTCCTACTTCTTCCTGCACTTCTCGTAATGCGGCCTGATAAGGTGTTTCGCCCTCTTCAAGGCTCCCTGTCACAGATTGCCAGAAATCAGGATCATCTCGACGCTTCAGCATAAGCACCCGCTTAGTCTGTTTGGCATAGATAACAACTAAAACACATACTGGGTGCTTATATTTCATCATTTACTCGTTATCTGTGCTAACTTCTTTTTCTGTCACTTGAATAGCCAGCTCTTTTAACGCGTCTTCATTTGCAAAACTTGGTGCATTGGTCATTAAGCAAGCCGCTGCCGTGGTTTTCGGGAACGCAATAACATCACGGATATTATCTGTTCCTGTTAATAACATCACTAAGCGGTCTAAACCAAATGCTAACCCGGCATGCGGTGGTGTACCAAATTTCAGAGCATCTAATAAGAAACCGAATTTCTCACGTTGCTCATCCGGAGTAATACCTAAAATGCTAAATACCGCTTGTTGCATTTCATTACGATGGATACGCACTGAGCCACCACCAACTTCATAACCGTTAATAACCATATCATAGGCATTAGCTACAGCGCCTACAGGATGTGCGGTTAGCTCTGCCGGTGTGAGATCTTTTGGTGAAGTAAATGGATGGTGCATTGCACTTAGGCTGCCGGTATCTTCATCTTCTTCAAACATTGGGAAATCAATAACCCACAGTGGTTTCCATGCGTTAAGATCAGTTAATTCCAGATCACGACCGACTTTCAGGCGCAACGCTCCCATAGCATCACTCATGGTACCTTGACGACCCGCACCAAAGAAAATTAAGTCGCCATCTGTTGCATTTGTTGCCGCTAAGATGCTGTTAACCACATCATTAGTCAGGAATTTAGCAATAGGGCTTTGTACCCCTTCGATACCTTTTGCCTTTTCGTTGACTTTCATCCACGCTAGGCCTTTGGCACCATAAATACTGACAAATTGAGTATATTCGTCGATATTTTTACGAGTTAACGATGCACCACCCGGTACACGTAACGCGATAACACGACATTTTTCATCATTAGCCGCTTGTGCAAAGACGCTAAACTCAACATTTTTCACTAAATCAGCAATATCGATGAGTTCCATTGGGTTACGTAGGTCTGGTTTATCAGAGCCGTAACGACGCATAGCCTCAGCAAAGGTCATGACAGGGAATGCCCCTAAATCAACATTCAGGATATCTAGCCACAATGCGTGGATCATGCGCTCCATCACTTCACGCACTTGTTCTGCGGTCATGAAAGAGGTTTCAACATCGATTTGGGTAAATTCAGGTTGGCGATCAGCACGTAAATCTTCATCACGGAAACATTTTACGATTTGATAATAGCGATCAAAACCAGACATCATTAACAGCTGTTTGAAAAGCTGTGGTGATTGAGGTAATGCGTAGAATTTACCTTTATGAACACGACTTGGTACTAAATAGTCACGCGCACCTTCTGGCGTTGCTTTAGTTAGCATTGGCGTTTCTACATCAAGGAACCCTTCACCATCCATAAAGCGACGAACAAAACTTGTGATTTTCGCACGAGTTTTTAGGCGTTGTGACATTTCAGGGCGACGTAAATCTAAATAACGATAAGTTAAACGACGCTCTTCTGTATTCGTTTGGTTGCTATCTAAAGGTAGCGCTTCAGAACGGTTAAAAATAGACAGCGATTCTGCCGCTAGTTCAATTTCACCTGTTGCCATATTTTTATTAACTTGGCTATCAGGGCGAGCACGTACTGTTCCTGTGACTTGAATACAAAATTCATTACGCAGTTCTGAAGCCTGTGAAAATGCCTCTTTCTGCTCTGGGTCAAAAAAGACCTGAACGATACCTTCACGATCTCGCATATCAATAAAGATAAGTCCACCTAAGTCACGGCGGCGGTTAACCCAACCACAAAGAGTCACTTTTTGGCCCACATGGGCGCTATTCAACTGCCCACAATAATTAGTACGCATACAATATCCTTTTACTCAGCTTGTTGTGCTTTCTGCTGCGGAAATTTTGGCAATAGTCTTTTTCGAGTAGTGTCAAAAAAAAGGCAGACATTATAACGAAAATTCTTCCCGACGATAAGAGTATAGACCTAGATTATATGATACATCTTTTCAAGGATTTGCTAATCCCCAAATAATTAATTAATAATAATTATTTATAGCGACATAAATCGCTTTGAGGTTTATCATTAAATTCGCCGTTTTTTTAGTTTTGGCAATGGAGAAAAGATGGTTAGCTCGCTTTATATCGTATTGGGCGCACTATTATTGATTAAATTGTCCCTAAATGTTGTAAAACTTAGAACACAATATCGAGTTGCATACGGTGATGGTGGTTTTTATGAGTTACAAACCGCTATTCGCGTCCATGGTAATGCAGTGGAATACATCCCTATTTCTATGATTTTATTACTTATCATGGAAATGAATGGCGCCTTTGTTTGGATGGTACATATTTGTGGTTCCATTTTAATAGCCGGTCGTCTTCTTCACTCTTACGGGTTGAAACACCGCGAGATACGCTGGCGTCGCTCTGGTATGGCCGCAACCTATTTATCAATGGTCTTAATGATCCTTGCTAATATTTACTTCCTTCCTTGGATACAAATTTTTTCCTTCTACTATTAATACCACAAGGAAAATATGATCATCCATGATCACAATAGACATCCTTGCTGTTGAGTCTAATAACGGCAAGGTATCGAAAAGGTTTACCTGTTTTTCTAATTTATTTCTAAATAATGCAACTTTGTGAGCAACGTCGCTTCTGGTAGAATACCCGCTTCTTTTATTCTTTAAGTCTATTTTAGTTATGTCTAATTCAAAATCAGCACCACAAGACAACTTATTTGCGACACCTATTGCTAATCTTGGTGACTGGCGCTTTGATGAAAAAGTCGCTGAAGTGTTCCCTGATATGATCAAACGCTCAGTGCCCGGTTACTCCAATATTATTTCCATGATAGGCATGTTAGCGGGTCGTTTTGTCACCCCTCATAGCCAAGTTTATGACTTAGGATGTTCGTTAGGTGCTGCTACCCTTTCTATGCGTCGTAATATCGATGTAGCGGGATGTAAAATTATTGGTGTTGATAATTCACCTGCGATGGTTGAGCGTTGTCAACGTCATATTGATGCTTATAAAGCAGCAACACCCGTTGAAATTATTGAAGGCGATATCCTTGATATTGACATTAATAATGCCTCAATGGTTGTCCTTAATTTCACCTTACAATTTTTAGCCCCTGATAATCGCCAAAGATTATTAAATCGAATTTACCAAGGGTTAAATCCTGGTGGGGTTTTAGTGTTATCAGAAAAATTCAGTTTTCAAGATAAACAAATTGGTGAATTACTGTTTAATATGCACCACGACTTTAAACGTGCTAATGGCTACAGTGAATTAGAGATTAGTCAAAAACGTAGTATGTTAGAAAATGTGATGCTCACTGATCCTGTTGAAACACATAAATCACGCTTACATCAAGCAGGTTTTCCTCATGCTGAAGTTTGGTTCCAATGTTTTAATTTTGGCTCTCTGTTAGCCATTAAAGGCGAATAATCATGATAAATTTTAGCTCATTTTATCAACATATTGCGCAAGATGAACGGTTATTTCATTGGCTTGATACGCTGCCGGCACAATTATCAGAATGGCGCGCCCATGCTTTACATGGCCATTTTGCTTCATGGGAAAGAATGCTGGAAAACTTACCTGAGATTACGCCCACTGAACTTAATTTAAAGCAAGGTGTTATCGCCAATAAAACCCCAGCATTAAGTACCGGTGAACAACTTGGTTTAACGAATATTCTAAAAGCGTTAATGCCATGGCGCAAAGGCCCTTTTTCTCTTTATGGTGTCAATATTGATACTGAATGGCGTTCAGATTGGAAATGGGATCGCGTATTGCCCCATCTTTCGCCTCTTAAAGGCCGATTAGTTTTAGATGTTGGTTGTGGCAGTGGTTATCATATGTGGCGGATGCTTGGTGAAGGGGCTGATTTTGTTGTCGGTATCGATCCCACTCAGCTCTTTTTATGCCAATTTGAAGCCGTCAGAAAATTATTAGGTAACGATCAGCGTGCCCATTTAATTCCTGTCGGCATTGAACAAATGCCAGAACTAAATGCTTTTGATACGGTATTTTCAATGGGGGTTCTTTACCACCGTCGTTCACCACTTGATCATCTTTGGCAATTGAAAAATCAGCTCGTTTCTGGTGGTGAATTAGTATTAGAGAGTCTTGTGATTGATGGTGATGAGTTCCAATGTTTAATTCCTGGTGAGCGTTATGCACAGATGCGTAATGTGTACTTTATACCGTCAGCCAAAATGCTTAAAGTATGGTTAGAAAAATGCGGTTTTAAAGATGTACGCATTGTTGATGAAAATGTCACATCACTCGAAGAACAACGTAAAACGGATTGGATGGTGACTGATTCATTAGAAGCATTCTTAGATCCTCTCGATCACACCAAAACCGTTGAAGGCTATCCAGCTCCTAAACGGGCAATTTTAATTGCGACTAAACCTTAATTAACCACGAGTCATTTCTATAAAAAGGGTATTTATCAATAATACCCTTTTTATAACCTGTTGGTTTTATTTTCTGTTTATATAAAATCCCCGTGTCTATAAACAATAAATTTTATATGAGTATTGATTAAGGTTTTTTTGTCATTATAATTCTTCATGATTTTATCTTTTTTCTCTCCAAGAGGTACTTCCCTACAATGAACTAAATTCTGCCAGAAAATTCTCTCAATACCGTTTTGGTATCCATTTTCTGTTACTGGCAGACACTCGTTTATTGCTCTATAAACTCAATTAAGATCATTGCTGTCTGCCACCTATTTTTTAGGAGGCTTAATTATGACGATCGCCTGTCAATTTTCTCAGCTTAATATTGAATTCAATCAAGAAGCGCTTTTCCCACCGCTGACTCATTCACTGGCTTGCCAAAGAAATGCTTTAATTGGTCAGAACGGTAAAGGAAAATCGGTGCTGTTAAAATTGTTAGCACAAAAACTATTGCCTTCATCAGGCCATATCATGTGGCGTATGCCTTTTATTCATGTCGATCAGCTTACTCGCCTAACAGGTAACACCATTGCTGATGCTTTAGGTATAGATACTTTTTTTCAAGCATTTAAGCGGGTTGATAACGGCAGTGCTTCATTAGAAGATTTTGAGTTACTTGAAGATAAGTGGCATTTGCCCATGACTTGGCAAAATTTACTTCATTCAGCACAACTGCCGGTTTCACTTGATACACCTATTCCCCACTTAAGTGGTGGTGAGCAAACGCGTTTAGCATTATGTCAGGCTTTTTTACATGACGATCATTTTCTATTATTAGATGAACCAGATAACCATCTCGATCATCAAGGTCAGCAATGGCTCGTTGAACAATTAATGCATCATAAATCAGGTGTATTATTTATTAGCCATAATCGACATTTATTATCTTATGCTGAAAATATATTTGAACTGAGTGAAAAAGGCTTACAAGAATATGGCGGTAGTTATTCGCTTTATGAAACACAAAAAAATGCGCAAATAGCCTCAATCGAAGCTGCAAATGAGCGTATCAATAGTCAAATAAAACAGGAAAAACGCCAACAACATGTAACATTACAAAAAGCATTACAGCGACGTAAACAAGGTGAAAAGATAAGAAACAGCGGCTCTCAATCACTGTTACTTCTTGATATGCAAACCAATCGAGCTGAGAAAAAACAGTCATCAATAGCTAAACGACATCAGCGCGTTATGGATGATATGCAGTCACAAAAACAACAGTTAGAACAGGAGTTAACTCATATTCATCAGCAAAAATTAATATTAAACTATCAAGGCGATGGCCATCGGTTAAATGTATTTGCCACAGAGCTTGTTTTACCTTTTAGCAAGCAAACTCCCTACTCCTTTTCCGCTTATGGTGGTGAACATTGGCATATACAAGGTAAAAATGGCAGCGGTAAGTCAACCTTATTAAAATGTTTAATGGGCAAGCTATCCCCGTTATCCGGCGAATATCGTCTCAACCCAAATTATTGCTATCTTGATCAACATTTAACTTTATTAGATAAATCATTACCCGTTGCTGAAGCGTTATATCAATACCAGCCATTAATGACCATTGAGCAGTGGCGCACAAAACTGGGTATGTTACGTATTCGAGGTAACAAGTCTTTATTTCCTTTAGAAACACTCAGTGGCGGTGAGCAATTAAAAGCAACACTATTAGCATTAATTTATAGTCCTCAACCCCCTGCCGTTTTATTATTAGATGAACCAGATAATTATTTAGATTTAGACTCTAAACAGTTATTGGAAAATTTATTATTTCAATATCAAGGAACATTATTATTAATCTCTCACGATGAAGATTTTGTTAAACAATGTGGTATAACAAATACATTATTACTCTAATAGCAACATACCAAACTAATTAGCCCCCACGTTAAAACAGTATAGACGCTAGAAGCAATAAAAAATTTTAGCGTCTTTACTACTAATAATCTTTTTATTTTTAATCTTAACGATAAATATTATTAGCAGTTTCTATTGTTTTATTTTATTTTTTGGATATTTATTTTTAACAGTCTGTTAATTATAAAACTTAACTCAATAAACACTATTTCAATATTATTCTCCACTGTGAGGAATTTTATAATATAAAAAGCAGTAAAACATTTGCTAACTTTAATCTTTAACTTATTCATTATTAATGAGGATCTATTTTAATTTTTATCAAATTATTGTTAGCCAAATGGAGAAAACTTTATGTTAAAACATTATTTATTAGCCATTATTATAGGGTGCAGTATATTTCCTGCCTTCTCTGCCACTGTGCCATCAAAGCAAGATAATAGTCCCGCGCCAGCAGCAAAATGGAATTGCTGGGGAAGAAAAGAAGTGAATATGTCTAATCGAAATATCAATAATAAATCGGTCAGTTTAAAGTTAAGTACTGATATTTGTGATAGAAAAGATCTAAGACCATTATTTATCGATGTTTATCTACACAAGATATCCTTTAAAGGGGCGAAATACGATGGGATAACTATTGATATTATCGCCAATGCCACTCATAAATTAACAGGGAAAACACAAGAAATAAGATCAACAGAAAATATTAATAACATAGATGAACATGTGCAGAGATTGCAGTTTAGCGCAGTGCGTTCGGGAGATTATAACGTAGATATAAAACAGATATGGCTTATTTTTAGGGAGCATGGTAAAGCAGTAGGTTCATTTCAGATAACAGGGGATAATGCTCGTAATGGCGAGGCTTATATCGAATCTCATATAACCTATAATGCAATGCTTTCTCTCATTGAGAACGCAAAATCAGAAACATTAACAACAGGAAAACCAAGTCATATCGTTTTTGGTGGTCATTATGAAATACCAATGAATGCAGGCTCAGGAACCTATACATTAGCCAATAACGGCAATCTACTGATTATTCCTAGGATCCATGAAAAAGAAAAATACCTTATTCCTCATCTATTAGGTGATACTCATCAAGGCGAGGCAGCCCGCTGCGAAGGTAATACAAATGCTAAAACACAGGATGGCACTTCACAGACAGCGGAGCTTTATACCCCAGAACAGGCATGGAACAAACTAGATAAACCGTTAGTGGCTTTAAATGCAAACTATTTTGATGTTCGTCCTCAACTCAATAACACCACTTGGCAGAGTAATCTTTGCTCAGTGCCATTAGGGATATATTACGATAATATCGCGCAAGGGCCCACTCATGGTACTCATAACGAGCCCAATCAGTTTTTTGCAGGGCCTAATTACTTTATCAATAACAATAATGAGCAAATCGCATTAGATGCACTGTTTTGGGTGTTAGATCAAACATCTAGGATAGATATCTACTATAGCAAAAAAGTATCTGATCCTGCGATTGAACTGTATGCCAATGAACTCTCTTTATCAGGATATCACTTTATTGCTATATCAGGCTCCGGTTTACCTGTTCGCGGATTAACACCACTCCCTACCCCTGATTCTGGCGATTCAGAGACAACCCGACTCGCAATGGGTGCTGATGATAACAATAGCCTTATTTATATTTTCCAAGGTGGTAGTTATAGAGAGGGAATAAGCCGCAATGATCTGCATCATTTATATTATGGCCTTAGCATTGCGCAATCTATGGAGTTAGATGGCGGTGGCTCAGCTGCGCTGGCTTTAAAGGCAGATGAATTCACAGTAAGAGGTGATACAAGGCCTGATTCATCTTGTAACGAAGCAGGTTTGTGGTGCTCTTTGATAACACAACCTGACGGAAAACATCGCCCCGTTCCATCTTGGATTGGTCTGGCTATTAATAATCTAGCTATTGGTCAATAAATTTAATAAAGGGAGTGAAACACTATCACTCCCTTTCGATTTATAAAAGATTATATTAATTAACAGATGTTGTATAAATACTCATAATATCCTTCATTGCCCCCACCACATCTTCATCCACACAATAATGGGTAAATTCATCCACTTCGCTGTCTGAACTCATGGTGACCCCCGCTTTACGATAATTCATTGTCGAGGGTGCTTGTTTGCCCGCTGAGCTATGGATCTCTTGTAATCCCGAGTCTAAAAATTTCTGAATATTACTTAAACGAACTCCCGCCCCCGCCATGATAATCGGCCCTTGGGTTTTTTCATTCAGTGTTCTTAATAGAGGTAAGCCTAATTCAGCATTAGCTTGCTGACCTGAAGTTAAAATACGAGCAACACCTAATTGAGTCAGCTGATCTAACGCTAGCAATGGATTAATACACATATCAAAAGCGCGATGAAACGTAATGGCTAAAGGCCCTGCTAATTCCATCAAAATCGCCATTTTAGGTAAATCAATGTGACCTTCTTCATTTAATATACCAACCACAGCACCGGAAAAACCCATATCACGGATCATACTGATATCGTTTTTCATCGCAGCAAAATCGGCTTGGCTATAACAAAAATCACCACCACGCGGACGAATAATAGGATGAACGGGGATACGAACGAGATCTATGACTTGTTTTAATATTCCATAACTCGGTGTTACACCCCCTTCTGACGGGCTTGTACACAGCTCAATTCTATCAGCCCCCGAACGTTCTGCGATCAGTGCGCATTCTGCACCAAAGCAGCAAATCTCCAGTTTTGCCATACCACCCCTCTCTATCCTTAATACAGAAAGCAATTAGAAAATAACGATATTTCTCAGCAACTACTATCAGTAATTGTTAATAATAGTTGTCGAATATCGTTACTCATTCAATTCCAATATCAGAATTTTGTGCTGATACAAGCAATTTATTTTCTAAAAATGTTGTTCAACACTCACTTTCTACAATTTTCAGTAAGGAATATGGGTGATACTTTATGGTAACGATACCATCGGTTATGGCAACGGTTGGATTAGGTAAACGTTCTTTTTCAGCTTTAGGTTCACTTATTTTAATTTTAATCCCTTCAGGTAAAGGATGGGGTAATAATGTCATCACCTTTTCAACTAATTTTTCAGGAGCAACATTTATTACCTGTTCAATATGTTCCCAACCTTGATATTGGTATTTTTTATCTGTTGGATAAGGTAACTCAACAATAGATATTTGCTGGCCTAACAGTGTTAAAGGTGAGGCTAGCTTAAAGAGATAAATAGGTCGCCCATTAATCATATTATCTGAAATACACTCGCCACATTGACTTAAGCCATTACGCCACTGTTCAGCTAACGCCAAATCGTGACAACGTAACGATATATGATCGGTTTGATAAGCATCAAGGTCGAGGGATAGTTTATTCGCCAGTAGAGTTAAATTTTTTGCAAATAGAGGAAGCTCTTGCGTTAAGTTATTTAAGAAAGGAATTGCGGAAAAAAGCACCATGATAAGTAACCTAAGAGAAAAAACAGAGAAAAACCCTTAAAGATAAGGCGCAGATAGTAGCATGTTCTAGCTAGAATATGTTATAAATTCAAGGTTAAATTCATATTCTTTATAAAAACCTGTCTGGCTAATGTCGTCAGGTTTTATTTTCTCAATAATTTAAGGTAACCCGGTGAATATTCAGGCTTTTCTTTCAGAAAAAATCAGTATGGCGATGAGCGCTGCTGGCGCCCCTGCTGATAGCGAACCACTTGTCCGTCAGTCAGCTAAAGTGCAATTTGGTGACTATCAGGCGAATGGTGTCATGGGAGCGGCAAAAAAAATGGGTATCCCACCCCGACAACTCGCAGAAAAAATTCTGGAACACCTTGATATCACAGATATTGCAGATAAAGTTGAAATAGCAGGCCCTGGTTTTATCAATATCTTCTTATCACCCGTTTGGGTTGCACAACAAGCCGAATTCGCATTAGCGGATGAGCACCTTAATATTACCAAGGTAACCCCTGAAACGATTGTGATTGACTACTCATCACCTAACGTTGCAAAGCAAATGCATGTGGGTCACTTGCGTTCAACCATTATTGGTGATGCCAGCGCACGTACTCTCTCTTTTTTAGGTCATAATGTTATTCGCGCTAATCACCTTGGTGATTGGGGTACGCAATTCGGTATGCTGATTGCTTATTTAGAGAAAAAGCAAAATGAAAATGCCGCAGATATGGCATTAGCGGATCTCGAAGAGTTTTACCGTGAAGCTAAGAAATGTTATGACGAAGATGAAGTATTCGCTGAACGTGCCCGTAATTATGTCGTTAGACTACAAGGTGGTGATGAATACTGCCGTACTATGTGGCGCAAGCTTGTCGATATCACAATGCAACAAAATCAGCTAACTTATCAACGCCTTAATGTCACTTTAACCGAAGATGATATTATGGGTGAAAGTCTTTATAACCCAATGTTGCCGGGTATTGTTGCTGATCTTAAAGCAAAAGGTCTTGCTGTTGAAAGTGAAGGCGCTACTGTTGTTTTCCTTGATGAATATAAAAACAAGGAAGGCGAACCAATGGGAGTCATTATCCAGAAAAAAGATGGTGGTTACCTTTATACAACAACGGATATTGCCTGTGCTAAATATCGCCATGAACAATTACATGCAAACCGCGTATTATATTACATCGACTCACGTCAACATCAGCATTTAATGCAAGCTTGGACTATTGTCCGTAAAGCAGGCTATATTCCTGATAGTATGTCACTCGAACACCATATGTTTGGCATGATGTTAGGTAAAGATGGACGTCCATTTAAAACGCGCTCGGGTGGCACAGTACGTTTAACTGACTTACTCGATGAGGCTCATGAAAGAGCATTAACATTAATTCGCGAAAAAAATCCTGATATGGATGAAGAGGAATTAAATAATATTGCTCGTGTAGTGGGCATTGGTGCTGTTAAATACGCAGATTTATCAAAAAACAGAACCACCGATTATATTTTCGATTGGGATCTGATGTTAAGTTTTGAAGGTAATACTGCACCTTATATGCAATATGCCTATACTCGTGTTGCCTCTATCTTTAAACGTGCAGAAATAGATGAAAGCGCATTAACCCAGCCTATCTCATTAACACAGCCTCATGAAAAACAACTGGCACTACGTTTAGTACAGTTTGACGAGACTATCACGCAGGTTGCACGTGAAGGTACACCTCATGTGATGTGTGCATACTTATATGATTTAGCGCAGTCCTTCTCAGGTTTTTACGAGAACTGCCCTATTCTATCGGCCGAAGATGACAATGTACGCCAAAGCCGTCTTAAGCTAGCACGTTTAACAGCAAGAACCTTAAAGCAAGGCTTAGAGACTTTAGGTATTGAAACTGTCGATAGAATGTAATTAAGCCATTATATTTATCTAAAAAAACCGATGGTGAAATCACCATCGGTTTTTCATTATAGAAGCTTAATAGATAGAAACTTAATAGCGAGTTGATTAACCGTTACTATCTTAACTAACAATAAACCATGCCTTGATGCTAATATCACTAGTCTTCATTAGCCGTGATCACATCCTCACAGAGAAGACCAGAAACATCTTTAACATCAATCCAACCATCAACACTGTCTATTGGCTTATCTGGGCTGTATAAGCGCTGATCAACATCTTTTGCCGTAAAGCTGACTTGTTCATTAGTTTTATTAAATACGCCGACACAGTTAACGGGTGTCAGTTGAGAGGTTTTGATTTTTCCATCTGCAGTGCAACCAGCAAGAAATAATGTGGCTAATGATACCGAAAGGATAATGGCCTTTTTCATAATCGCTCCTAAAACACACTTTATTTTTTAGTGTGATAAAATACTCGTTAAATGATTATTTAGTAGTTTTTATTCTACATATTCAACGGTTATAACGCTTGATAACTTAGTTAATTATAATAAATTAGATAGAAAATAATTTGCGTTATAGAGCTATTAATAGAAAAAATAAAGAAAGGTATTCAAGAATAAGAAAAGAGAGGGAAAAACAGAAAACAAAGACGGGAGAAATGAAAAAACCACTATCAGGTTTTAGACCTAAAATGAGTAGTTATAACTACTTACCAATCACAGATCCAAAATAAATTTCATTATTAACACAATCTACTGTTCACTGCTTATCCCTAGCAATCGCATTATCTATCCGAAGCGCAGACAAAATAGATATGATTGCTTTCAGTAGTACTGAACGATAACAAGCAAATAACTTTACAGTCACTGTTAATCTACCTGAATGAAAAAATAATAATATGTCTCAAATCAAAGAATTCAAATGTTTTAAAATATAGCTCAACATTTTGAAATATTCGTAATATCTCATCATTTAGTAAGAAATATTTAACAGATGTGTCAATTTTTAAACCTAAACAACACAAGAGAGTTTATCTAAAAAAAGATAATTTATCAAAGCGTAAGTTGCTAGAAAATAGCGTCTATTTTTTTACTTTATGTAAAATATTACTTAAAGTACACAATTTGTCTAAACCCATCACCTTTAAAATATGTTAAGTTTTTCTTATTAATTAACGGTTAAATATGGGCTAATATAGGCAAAAAATGGAAAATTTATTTATTTGACAGAAAAAAAATTAATAAAAAAATAAATGTTTATCTCTTGTTTTCCTTCACGACTATTCGCTAGAAAATTTAATCATGTATTTTATTGCGTAAATTACATGGTATAAATGTGATCTAGATAACAATATTTTTTGTCTAAAATAAGAGAAAAACACTAACTATAGGTGATGTTAAATAGTGGTAATAAATAGACAACGCCCCACTTTGTTACACTCAGTGAGGCGCCAGTTTGACAATAAAATTATAATGCGCGTAGAGAAAAATGTTTCGGTCTAAATCCAACAGCATATAAAGTGACAAAATAACTTGCGGCACCAGCTACAACAACAAGTAATAAACGTAAAATACGCATTAGCATATTCCCTTGTTGCCAATCAGGCATCCCCCATAGCATACCGACTAATACAGCACTCATCACAGCTAACGCAATGGCAAGTTTTAATAAAAAGATAGGCCAACCCGCTAATGGCTGATAAATATCTTGTTTACGGATTTGCCAAAATAGCATTCCTGCATTAAAACAAGCGGCTAATCCAATCGAAAGAGCCAGTCCCACATGCTTTAAACTTCCAACAAAAGCAAGGTTCATTAATTGAGTCAAAATAAGCGTTGCAATGGCAATTTTAACCGGGGTTTTAATATCTTGGCGAGAATAAAAGCCCGGTGCTAATATTTTTATAATAATTAACCCCATTAACCCAATGCAATACGCCACTAATGCTTGTTGAGTCATTAGCGCATCGTGCCCATTAAAATTACCATATTGAAATAACGAAATGGTTAAAGGGCCTGATAATAAAGCTAAACCCAAGGTACAAGGTAAAGCCAATAAAAAACAAAGCCTTAATCCCCAATCCATTAATTTCTGATATTCTTGTGTGTTGCCACTGGCAAAACTTTTAGATAATGAAGGTAATAGAATTGTTCCTAATGCCACCCCTAACACACCAGTAGGAAGCTCCATTAGGCGATCGGCGTAATACATCCAAGAGACTGAGCCAGACACCAAGAATGAGGCAAAAATAGTATTGATGATTAGCGAAATTTGGCTAACAGAAACCCCTAAAATAGCAGGTCCCATCAATTTAATAACACGCCACACTCCGCTATTTTTAAACGAGATCCGCGGTAATACCAACATCCCTATTTTTTTCAGATGCGGAAGTTGATACCCCAACTGTAAAATTCCTCCTGCTAAAACAGCCCAAGCAAGCGCCATAATAGGTGGATCACAATAAGGAGCAACAACGAGAGCAAAAAAGATCATACTCACGTTTAACAACGTAGGTGCAAAAGCTGGAACAGAAAAGCGATTCCAAGTATTTAAAATAGACCCTGTTAATGATGCTAATGAAATTAATAAAATATAGGGAAAGGTGATTTTCAATAAATCCGTTGTGAGTTGGAATTTATCCGCTGAATCAGCAAAACCGGGTGCCGTAATATAAATAACCCATGGTGCGGCAACTATCCCTATTACTGTGACAATCGCTAAGATCAACGTCAGCATTCCCGATACATAAGCAATAAAGGTACGAGTTGCCTCTTCTCCCTGTTGACTTTTATACTCCGCTAAAATAGGAACAAATGCCTGTGAAAATGCGCCTTCGGCAAAAATGCGTCGCAATAGATTTGGTAGTTTAAATGCAACAAAAAAAGCATCGGTTGCCATACCTGCGCCAAAAATACGCGCAATAATCGCATCACGAATAAAGCCCAGTACTCGTGAAAACATCGTCATCGAACTCACTGCAGCCAGTGATTTAAGTAAATTCATAGTTCATTCTAGTGTTTGTTGTGGTAAGGAATAAAAAGAAAGAGACTATACTCCGTCTCTCACACTGAAAAATCAATCATCAACTTGCTAGGAATACACTTAACTGTTTTTTTGATCAAAAAATAGTTCACCTTAGTCAAAAAACTCACTATTTTAATGTATATTCGCCATTATCCTTTGGGAAAAGGACGAGTTGTTAATGCGGTAAGTACATGATCACGCCATTCTTGATTTATCTGCAGATAATTTTTAGCGTAACCTTCTCGTTCAAAGCCATGTTTAGCCAATAAATTACCACTGCGTAAATTATGAGGCATATAATTTGCCATAATACGATGCATTCCTTGTTGACGTTGCATAAAGCGTAATGTTTCATGCAATGCTTCTGACATATAGCCTTGCCCTTGCCACTTCTCACCGACTGAATAACCTAAAAAGCAGGCATTAAAAGCACCACGCATGACATTGCTGTAATTAGCAACCCCTATGACTTCATCTTCTTTTGGCGTCAATAATAGAAAATGAAAAGCACTCTCTTGGCGGTGCAATTCATTTATATAAAGTAAGCGGTGCTCCCACCCTGAAGGTAAATAGTGCGATTTATCTCTTACTGGCTCCCAAGGGATCAAGAAATGGCGGTTTAGTGTATAGTAATTAGCTAACTTCTCTGCATCTCTTTCATAAGCTAAGCGAACGATCATTCTTTTCGTTTCAAAACGAACTTTAGGGATCCCACTACGATAACCAAACATATCAGTCCTGTTGTATTTTTGATTAATCTTATTCTGAAGTAATCCTACTATTTCTAGCATTATCATCAATAAAAAAATATCATCTATAATAAGCTATCAATTAATAAAATTAACAGACAGAATAGATAAACAAAGCTCTGTCTTTGCCCTCCCTTTTATTTATTTTAAATCATTTGTTTAACTTATGGTGAATAATGGCACTGGTAACACAAGCTCGCACCTTAGGGAAATACTTTCTCCTCCTTGACAATATGCTGGTTGTTTTAGGATTTTTTGTCGTATTCCCTTTAATATCAATTCGGTTTGTTGAGCAATTAGGCTGGGCGGGTGTGATTGTCGGCTTTGCCCTTGGGTTAAGACAACTTGTTCAGCAAGGCTTAGGCATTTTTGGCGGTGCCATCGCCGACCGATTTGGTGCTAAGCCGATGATTATTACCGGTATGCTATTACGTGCTCTTGGCTTTGCATTAATGGCTTTAGCGGATGAACCTTGGATCCTTTGGTTATCTTGTATTTTATCTGCACTCGGTGGCACTTTATTTGATCCGCCAAGAACTGCCCTCGTGATAAAATTAACTCGCCCTTATGAACGCGGTCGGTTTTATTCTTTATTATTAATGCAAGATAGTGCGGGTGCCGTTATTGGGGCTTTAATTGGCAGTTGGTTACTCCTTTATGATTTCCATTTAGTTTGTTGGGTTGGCGCTGGCGTATTCGTTCTTGCGGCTATTTTTAATGCTTGGTTACTACCTGCCTATCGTATATCAACCACGAGAACACCGATAAAAGAAGGGCTAAAACGCGTTATTCTTGATAAACGTTTTGTTCAATATGTTCTTACTCTTACGGGATATTTTGTACTGTCGGTACAAGTTATGCTGATGTTTCCGATTGTTGTTAATGAAATTGCCGGCACCCCTAGCGCAGTAAAATGGATGTATGCGATTGAAGCTTTATTATCATTAACACTGCTTTACCCTATTGCCCGTTGGAGTGAAAAACATTTTCGCCTAGAACAACGCTTAATGGCAGGTTTATTTCTGATGAGTATCAGTATGTTTCCTGTGGGGATCACCCACTCATTACATGCCATATTTCTTATTATCACCCTATTTTACCTAGGCACTATTACCGCAGAGCCTGCTCGAGAAACATTAAGTGCCTCTTTAGCAGATCCTCGTGCTCGAGGCAGTTATATGGGTTTTAGTCGATTAGGGTTAGCTTTTGGTGGCGCGATTGGCTATACCGGAGGGGGATGGATGTATGATATTGGCAAACAACTTGAACTGCCTGAACTACCTTGGTTTTTATTAGGCTCAATAGGATTTATCACCCTTTACGCACTACATCGACAATTTAATCGTAAAAAAATTGAAACAGCCATGCTTACCCCATAGAGATCAGGTACACTTAGCGTGTTTACCATCAAGGAGTGTGTATGAAAGCTATTTTTTTGACTGCTTTATTTGTATTAACTAGTTTAGTGACTGGCTGTGATCAAATCAGACAATTTGATGTCAGTGAAAAAGTAATTAATGACTATCTGAGTCAAAAATCGGGATTACAAAAACACATTGGGGAAGACGGTGTTGTTTCTGCCGATATCACATTAAGTGATTTAGCGATCCAAATTGGTCGTACTGAGCCTGGAAAAGTGAGCTTTTCTGGTAGTGCTTCTCTTAAAATTGATTCTTTGTTTGGCAAAACTGGCGCGAATGTGAATTTAACTTTATCAGGCCAACCCTTTTATCAAGCAGAGCTTGGGGCGATATATATCAAGTCAATGAAAATTGATAGCTATAAAGTGTCTCCTGAAAAAATGGAGCCGGTTGTAATGGCATTAAAACCTTACTTAGATACGACTATTGCGACTTATTTTGATAATCAGCCTGTTTATGTGCTCAACCCTGAAAAAAATAGTGCAGAAGCGGCTGCCTTTAAATTAGCAAAAGGGATTGAAGTTAAACCGGGTAAGTTTGTGATCCAACTTTAATCACAAAATGGTTAATTAAATATTTTTATCGTAATAAGGGCATTGGTTTTTATAAATATAAATAATTATAATATATATTGAATATTAATCATGATGATGAGTCATAGGATTAATGCTGATATAAATTAATTATTTTCTAGCCATAACATGCGCAATAAGCGGAACGGCACCCAAATAAGATAGCTATTCTAGGGTGCCGTTCAAAAAAACAACGTTTTTATTATAGGATTTAATTATTTATTTTTCGTTTTCTTCATCTGATAATTCTTCTCGTAATGCAGAAAGTGCACCACGCGTAATTGCTGCTAAAGTACGATAAAAATTTGTTTTAGCATGCGCTTCAACCTTACCTAAAAAGGTTCCCGCCCAAGGTAATAGATAGTTATCAAATAACTGTGTTTGTGCTAATACTTCATCTTGTGCGGCATTATCTTCAAGCCAAGAAGCGGCAAGTAACAACGCACCAAAGCTATCTGTCGCTGATCCGGTGACAGGCATACCTCGAGTGACTAAGAATTGACGAATATCTTGCTCTTTTATATCACCGTAATCATGTGCATAAAGAGATACTGCGGGTATTGGGTCAGCAAAAAGCGATTGGTAGTCAGCTTCTACTGCCGCTAAATCAGCTACGCTACTTTTTAACGTTTTGAATAGTTCATCTTGCTCTAATGGCCATAATTGGCTTAGTTTATCTTCGGCTATCATGGTTATGATCGGTGCTAAAATAGCATCACTCGGTGCTCGTTGAAATAATGTACCTAATAGACGGCAGACAATCGAAAATTCATTCATTCTATTTTTACCCCATAAAGTTTGGTTTTATTGTCCTGTTAACCACCAGAAAATCAACAATTTTCTTTATTCTCTTTTCACTCTATTCCATTAATTACACATTATTTTCAGTCATTAATAACAGAAAAAGCGCGCTCTTATCATTAAGCTATATAGCCTAATATAAGAAACGCGCCTAATCCCATGCTATTTCTATTACGACAATAACACTTTATTGCATCATTTAGCTGGCGATATCGAGAAAATTATCTCTGACACCATTAACTCGAAACCACCCTGCAATACTGATCCTTTCTTTATGAGTAGGTAATACTTCATGTGGAAATTGTTCTGAAAGAAAAACCACTAAACGACCACCTTGAGGGGCGACTGTCGCTAATTGATTATCATCCAGATCATAGATAACTAGCTCTCCACCGTCTTGTGGTGTCCATTCATCATTAAGATATAACACTGTCGTTAAACGTCTTGTGACATTTTCTTTAAATGCATCAAGATGTTTTTTATAGAAAGCACCTTTTTCATAACAAGCGAAATGAGCTTCATATTCAAACAGCCCTAAAAAGAACTCACGATTAACTGCTCGTTGAATGCTTTCCATCTGCATAAGATAATGTTGAACTGGCTCTCCCATTTGCGGCTCTAGCCAACGAATTTTATCACTGCGTATCGTGGTTTCTGCTAATAGGTTTTCATGACGTCCTATACGTGCTTGTTGTGCATCATTACCAAAACAAGCACGCAATTGTTTAACCGCCTCAGGTGTAAGGAAATCATCCCATACACACCAACCTTTATCTGCAATTTGTTCAAGAAGACTTGCTATATTCATTAGTCATATTGTCTGATTAACAGGGGAAACTATCTTATAGCACCATATTAGGCCAAATGACAATCTAATAAACTTATCCTTTCGATTACATGAATTTATTAGAACTAAATTCTATAAAAAAGAAAAACACATTGAAATATAAAAATATTATCCCATAGATAACTATTATAAAAACCCAGAAAACATTGAATAATAATATATTTCGATACACATCACTCAAAAAATGATAAGAAAAACAAATGGTTTAATGAAAATAATAATTAGTGGTTATTTTCTCCAATTGCTTTTCATATTTATCATATAAAAAATTAATTTCACCTTTAACTTGATGATGCATAATAGACTTTTTGCTTTCTAATCGTAAAAAAACAAAAGGAAATGATTTTGCTTTATCGGCGAGTTCACTTATAGACATCACATCTATTGAATTAAGCTGATACACAAGACTATTTAACTCTTGTTTCGCGCTATTATAGAAATTATCTAATTTATCTTTTATATCGTTAACTGTTAGATTTTCATCTGTTTTCACCTCATTGATAAGCTCTTCCAGTTGAGTTTCAAGCACCGTATAACGCACTTTTCCCTCACTGTTTAGCTGATATTTAGAAATAAAATATGGCGTAAATTTTTCATTCATATTATTTTTTTTCTGTGAAGAAAGTATTTTTTTCTTTTCTGTTAAATCAGCTAAGAATTGTTGTACTCTGTTATTATTGTGTACTAGATCTATTGAGTTATCTATTACATCACTCTTGAGAGCAAGATCATTCTCCATCAATTGTGGATTTAGTTTGTTTTTTAATTTCTTATTTGCATCCAACTGTAAATAAACATGATCAAGTTTATTTATACTTCTTTTAACATCGTATTGAACAGGGTATTTATCAAATAGGTTATTTATTTTAAGCACTCTTTTATAAAGTCCTTTTAAGTTATTTTTATGTGCTTCAAATTCTTTTTTATCTTGTTTTATTTTGTCATCATAAATTCTATGTTTAAATAGTGAATTAACTTTTTTTTCTAACATGACTTCAAAACTTTTCAATGATGTCAATGAATACCAGTGAATATTACGTGATGCTTTTGTCACTGAAGGTGTAAACTTTAAATCCCGATATAACTCAAAACTTCCACTAAAATACTCAACATCAACATTTTTTTCCAACTGTTTTGCTTTGGTCTCTCCATGGCCAATAAATTTATTTATATTGTGAATGACATTTATTATTTTTAAAGAGAGATTAGCACCAACCGCATTTCTCGGTAAATTAAATTCTATATTTTCATTAGCAGAAACTCCCACATTAAAACTAGCTTCACTTCTAAGTTCAACACCTAATGACGCGTTTTTTTTCCTATTAAATTCCAGTGTTGTATTATCCTTAAGTTCACTCTCTGTAAGGGATACTCCTTGATTAATAAATTCAACCAAATCTTTTGGTTGAATTTTAAATGAAAAATTAGATTTTTTTTCATAATGAAAATCAAGTATCATACTTGCCGCTAACGGTGTTACAAAACCATAATCAAACGCCCCTTTTCTCCATTTTTGATCATTGTTCATAATCCCAGCAGATAAGCCCGTAGCAATCCCCGCATCCATTTTATTTACAAATGAGAATACAACTTCATCTTGCTTATTTTTTGAAATTTTTAGGACATGTGTTTTTGCATAATTAGCTAAAAGGAATGCACTCACGCCAATATTTTGAGATAACTTAAATGCACTAATACCAAAGAATACACAAATATCATTATATTGGCTAATTGTAATACTCTCTTTATCATTTAATTGCTCTACTAAAGAATAAACAACCTCACCTTGAGATTTACCATTGTTAATTCCGGTAATATATTTATTAAGCAGATTATAATCATGTTTAATCACCTTTTTTACACCATTTAAAGCATCTGTTTTAATTGTTTTTGGTAATGTAGCAGAATTAACTATAGCTTTTATAGTAGAAAACATTCCTCTAAAGCCAGGATCAAAACTTTTCGCGATATCTTTTACCATTGCACCATATTTTTTTAATGCATATTGTTGTTTTGCTCTATCAAAGTGAACCCTTGCATTATCAATAGCCGACGAAAAAAAGGGAATATTTTTAGCACTAAAATTACCTATTTTTTGAGTAGAAAATGGCTGTCCTGAGTGATAGTTTTTATAATTATTTTCTCCAACCATTGAATAAAAAGATAACGGTGGCTCTTGAGTTAAACGAGTGATTTCATAATGATAATCTTTTAATGCAAAAATATGCAGAGGATCAAAGTAATATATTTTTATTTTATTACCTTTATCAACCACAAGTTGGATTTTATTTAACACCGGTTTTATCGCTAATATTTTATCTTTTGATTTTAATGGCAATTTTATTTCATTTTTTTTACTCTTACCATCTACGTCATCCCCTTTAGACGTTAGCGTTGGTGGTAAGCCATATGTAAAAAGTTTATTATCTTGTAAAGTTATAGTAATAGGCATCCCTTCTCTATTTATTTTTAATACATTTCCTTCTTCTTTTTCTATAATATTATTAATATTAGATAAATCATGTTTTAAACTATCTTCTATTTCATATTTTTCATATTCAATAATAAAATTAATATTAGTATTATCGGTGGCGTCATCGCTTAAATTATATTCACCTTCAACCTTTTTAAATTTTATTTTATAAAGTTCATTATTATTTCCTGAAGTATCTCTCTTACTCCCAATTAAAAACCCATTATAATCGACATATAGTTCTTTAAATTTTATATCATCACCATGTTGAGAGTTGATATGAAATACATTATATTTAAAACCTCCATTAAAGTACTTTTGAATTAATCCGGTAAATAAATCATATGTTTTCCCTTTTATTAACATTAAGGTTCCATCATCATCAAGGGTAATTCCCATATTATTAAGTAGTGGACTATTTGTTGATCCAAGATAAACATAATTATTTACATTATTTAAGCTAAACTGTTTAATATTTGTATTATATACAGCAGGGGTATTAGACACATCGGAAATATAATTTGTTGATTTATAATTATTAAAAACACCAACCTCTGTTAATTTATTAACATATGTCATTATTTTATCAATCATAAACACCTCAACATTTCAAGCAGATGAGGTATCATCGATAAGACATATTATAAGAGATATCTTTTATAGCCTATTTTTTATTATATTATCTAAAATTTAGAAAAAGTTCTTTTTTTGAAAGTTTAGGAAAAAAAATAGACAATAAAATAAAATTTATTGTCTATTTATATATATATTATATCTATATTATTTAATAGCCACTTTTCATATCCACAACACCAAAAGGTGTTTCGCCCTTTTCAATACGTTGAATATTTTCAACAATTGTATCCATTGCAATATCTGGAATAGTAAAAGCAGCAATATGCGGTGTAATAGAGATACGAGGATGAGTCCAAAACGGATGCATACCCGGTAATGGCTCTTGGCTAAATACATCTAAAGAGGCATCAGCAATATAACCTTGATCGATAGCTTCTAGCAGATCTTGATCAACAAGATGTGCTCCCCTTGCCAAATTAATTAAATAAGAAGAAGGTTTAAGCTGTTCAAAAAGCGAGAAATTTAAAATACCATGAGTTTGTGGTGTATAAGGTAATAGATTGATTAACAACTGACACTCTTTAACAAAATCGCTCAGTTGATCGTTACCATAAAAACTCTCTACCTGATTAATTTGCTTTTTACTACGACTCCAGCAACGCACGTTAAAACCAAGTTCAGCAAGCTTAGTCGCTACACTTGCGCCTAATGCACCTGCACCCAAAACACCAATAACAAAATTATCATAAGTATGTGCGGGGAGTTGTTTCCATAAGCGTTGTGATTGTTGACGTTTATAATCATCCATACGGCGAAAATAATACATCACTTTAGCAATGGCATACTCTTGCATTTGCAAACCCATACCCGTGTCTTCTAAGCGCATTACCGGAACCCCAGCGGGTAATGTGCCTGGTTTTTGTTGCTCTTGCTTTAAAATGGCATCAACACCCGCACCAAGTGCAAAAATACCTTTTAATTGGTTACGGCTTGCTAACATTTCATAGGGAGGAAGCCAGACCATTGCATAATCAGCAGGCTTATCATCACCATGCTCCCAAACACGAATATGCGCGTCAGGAAGTCGTGCTTTCATTCCACTTATCCATGTATTTGCATCAAAAAAAGGATGATAAAAAATAATATTCATTTTTGCCTTCCTCCAGCATTTTTACCATAGGGTGCGAGGGTTATGCTTTTATTTCAAGTCTGTTTGAAAAAGTTGTTAAGAAAAATGTTGATAATGTTAACCAGCTAACGAAATTTAGCTAAAAAATGGATGTTACATCTCAAAAGAGATCACATTATTTGCTTAAGCCTTGTTCATATTGTTTTTTATTTGACTGGTTGGCACAAAAGTTAAGGAAAAAACGCATTTAGCTGTTGACGCTTATCACTCTTTTCCCTATAGTAGCGCCCCGTTGAGCATGAATGCCATGTTTAACCACAATACGGTGAGATGTCCGAGAGGCTGAAGGAGCACGCCTGGAAAGTGTGTATACGGCAACGTATCGAGGGTTCGAATCCCTCTCTCACCGCCATCTTCTAAGAAAGCGCCTAGTTAAAAAAACTAGGCGTTTTTTTTTGTCTTGCTGTCCTTAATCTATACAGCATCTATACAGCGACAACGTTCTGCTTGCTACCAGTACTAAAATTGTAATAATAAATTTATTGTGATTGTTTTTATATACGTTGCTATTAACCTATTCTAGATACTTAATTATTCTATTTAATAAAAATGCTCTTTTTCATATACACTAATTAGCTTTATTTATAGAATTGTTTTTTCCTTTATTTTATAAAATACTTTTTAGCTATTTTTATGCATTACTATTTTTAATGACAATTATTCTAAAATAAAACGCTTTATATAATTTATAGAATAACGTCAAACTTCTTTTTCATGAAAGTAACAGAATAAATACAATACGTTACATAACGTTATCTCTTTTGCTTAAGTTTTTCAATTAATTGCTTTAATTTTCGCTAAGTATTAAGATAGTGTTTAATAATTTGATATATCACATTATTATTAGCAAATAAAAGCGATATCCTTTCTGCTCTTTTTTATCGCCTTTATTCGGCATTTGACTTCTTATTTTGGTTTAAGCCTAAATGAAAACGCATAAAGTTAACCGGGTTCGCCCCTTTAGTGCATTTATTGATGCATGTGTAAAAGAGCCTTACTCTTTTGCCCGTTTATTAAAAGATATTATTGCAGGGATCACCGTCGGCATTATCGCAATACCACTGGCAATGGCATTGGCTATTGGTAGCGGTGTTCCCCCGCAATACGGTCTTTATACCGCAGCTATTGCCGGTATTATTATCGCTGTAACAGGTGGCTCTCGCTACAGTGTTTCAGGGCCTACTGCCGCCTTTGTGGTGATACTTTATCCTGTTTCACAACAATTTGGTTTAAGTGGGCTATTAATTGCCACTTTGATGTCTGGGATTATTTTAGTGGTTATGGGGTTAGCTCGTTTTGGTAAGCTCATTGAATATATTCCCGTTTCTGTCACATTAGGATTTACTTCGGGGATTGCCATCACTATCGCCACCATGCAGATCAAAGATTTCTTTGGCTTAGAAATGTCGCATGTCCCAGAAACCTATATTGATAAAGTGATTGCTCTTGGTGCCGCTCTACCGACAATCCATCTTGGAGATACATTAATAGGTGCAACCACTCTCTTAGTATTAATTTATTGGCCTAAATTGAATTTACGTCTTCCCGGCCATTTACCAGCATTAATTGCCGGTACTGCTGTTATGGGGATAGTTAATTTATTTGGCCATGATGTTGCCACCATTGGTTCACAATTTAGCTATCTATTGCCTGATGGTTCAACAGGACAAGGTATTCCGCCGATCCTGCCACAATTTGTGCTACCGTGGAATTTACCCAGTAGTGGTGAGTCTATTGCATTAAATTGGAGCACGGTCAGTGCGTTATTACCCGCCGCTTTTTCAATGGCAATGTTAGGTGCGATTGAATCACTCCTCTGTGCTGTAGTGCTTGATGGTATGACGGGGAAAAAACATCACTCTAATGGTGAGTTAGTCGGTCAAGGTATTGGTAATATTGTAGCGCCTTTCTTTGGTGGGATCACCGCAACTGCGGCTATTGCCCGCTCAGCGGCAAACGTACGTGCCGGTGCAACGTCCCCCGTATCTGCGATTGTGCACTCTTTATTAGTTTTAGTAACTTTACTGGTCTTAGCGCCTTTTCTCTCTTATTTACCATTAGCAGCAATGTCTGCATTGTTATTAATTGTTGCATGGAATATGAGTGAAGCTCGTAAAGTTATCGATCTTATTCGTCATGCACCAAAAGACGATATTATCGTTTTAGTATTATGTTTATCGCTTACCGTGCTGTTTGATATGGTTATTGCGATCACTATCGGCATTGTATTAGCCTCTTTATTATTTATGCGTCGTATTGCTAATATGACGAAAATAACAGAATCAACTTATACTGATGATGATAAACAATTATTAGTTGTGCGTGTTAATGGTCCGCTATTCTTTGCTGCCGCCGAGCGTATTTTTAATGAATTACGTGAACGTAGTAAAGGATATAAAACTCTTATTATGCAGTGGGATGCAGTACCTGTATTAGATGCTGGGGGATTACATGCTTTTCAACACTTTGTGGCGGATGTGCAACATGATACTCATATTATTGTTTGTGATATTCCCTTCCAGCCATTAAAGACATTAGCAAGAGCACGAGTAACGCCAATTGATGGCACACTTAATTTTTATCCTTCGCTACAAAAAGCGCTGGATGATATGGAATTAATTCAGTAGTTTTTTAATTATTAATTATAAAAATCTTTAAGCCCTTAATTTACACTATTTAATTAAGGGCTTAATTATTAAGTTATTATTTATATTTTATTTGCCATTGAAAGTGCAGTATAAATGGTTTTAAAGGAAATTAATAAAGAAAGAGGGGTATCTAATAATGGTATTGCCCCGTAGCTAATATACCAATTAGCGACTCGTTCATTTTTAGCATCTATAAGTAAAGCAACGCCTCCCAATTCACTAGCAACGGAAAGACAACGCCTTCCTGCTGCAAGCAATAATTGCCCACCCAAACCTTTTCCTTGAACGGATAGATCCGTAGCTAGTCGTGCAAGTTTAAAAACAGGGATATCATGACGCGCTAAGCCATGTTTGATCAATTCGGGCGTTCTTTCGAACTCAATAGAAGCAGGACATAAGCTGTAATAACCTAATATAATATTATTACTATTATTGATAGCTAAATATGTTTTCGCACTACCATTCTCATGATTTTGTCTTGCATGGCGATACAGAAATTGGTTTAGTACTGCATCGCCACAATTAAATCCATTTCTATTATGTTTTTTACTGATCGCTTCTTCGTGCCAATTTGGTATTGTCATGCATTGTCCGGTAGAGCAAAAGCCGCTGCAAGTAGTTTAGCATTAGGCTTTGGTGGATTATCTAAAAGTTCCATAACACGTAATGTGTCTTTTTCTGATAATTTTAAACGCTCATTATTTTCAATAACTTGCCGAGCTACAGGTACAATATTACGAAGTACAAACTCTGTTAAGTTTGTATTTTCCAAACTAGCAGCACGAACCAGCAGTGATTTATCTTCTGTAGTGATACGAATTGACACTCGTTCACTGTTTTCTACTAGTGCTTGAGCCATAGCAACCTCCTTTGTACAGCTTCAAAGCGTACAGTATGATTAAAAAAGTTACAAGTGATTTTATGTTGAGTGGATAATTATTTACAATTAGCCACAAAAGGCTTATTTATCCCACTACCTTGTACGCCTTTCTCTAATAAGTATTGATAGAGTGCATTCATACCCAACCAGTGATTTTCACACCATTCAGGGGCTAATAAAGTAGGTTTTCTGGCACTGGCACAAACACGATGATAAATAACTTCTGCAGGAGTATGACGGATTATTTCACCAGCAGTATAAACATATTGTTGTTGTGTTAATGCACTAATACGCCCTGCTTTCCATGCTTTGGCTATCGTACTCCCCTCAACTATGTGTAAAGGGTGTAATTTTAGTCCATCAACACCGGTTTCTACTACCTGCTCTAAGGTTTGCATATTTAACTGATGATCTTCACGAGGTAAACCGATAATAAGATGCGTACACACCTTTAAACCTCGGCGACGCGCTTCTTTTGTGGTTGCTTGATAACATTGAAAATCATGACCACGATTAATATGCTTTAATGTCTTATTATGTGCAGTTTGTAATCCTAACTCTAACCATACTTCATAACCTTGTTCGCAATAGCCTTGCAGTAGATCTAACACACTGACGGGCACACAATCAGGGCGTGTTCCCACACATAATCCAACCATATTGGCTTGTAATAATGCACTTTCATACATTTTTCGTAGATGTTCTACTTCTGCATAGGTACTAGTATAGGCTTGAAAATAAGCTAAATAACGGCGAGCACGGGTAATATGCTTAGCTTGGTAGGCGATTTGCTCTTCAATAGAGTGATATTGCGTTTGCTCATCAGCAAAAGAAGAGACATTGCAAAATGTACACCCTCCTCGTCCTAATGTGCCATCTCGATTAGGACAACTAAAACCACCATGAAGGGTTATTTTGTGGATTTTTTCATGATAACGGCGCTGGAGATCAGCGCCGAACATATTCACTACAGTGTGTAGTTGCATAACAATGTTATTTACTGGTATCTAACTCAGGGAAGCTTTTTACCAGAGAGTCAATCGCTTTAATTTGAGCTAAGAAAGGTTCTAATTTAGCTAATGGTAAAGCTGATGGGCCATCACAGCGGGCATGATCAGGATCGGGATGAGCTTCAAGAAATAACCCTGCCAGACCCACTGCCATACCTGCACGAGCTAACTCAGCGACTTGTCCACGACGACCACCAGAAGCCGCACCGAATGGATCACGGCATTGTAGTGAGTGGGTAACATCAAAAATCACTGGAGCCCCTTCTGAGGCTTGCATCATGACATGAAAACCTAGCATATCGACCACTAAATTATCGTAACCAAAATTACTACCACGGTCACATAAAATCACTTGGTCGTTACCACCTTCTTTAAATTTCTCGACGATATTTCCCATTTGACCAGGGCTAACAAACTGTGGCTTTTTCACGTTAATTACAGCACCCGTTTTAGCCATTGCCTCAACCAAATCGGTTTGACGCGCTAAGAATGCCGGTAGCTGAATAACATCAACGACTTCAGATACAGGCTGAGCTTGTGAAGGTTCATGAACATCAGTGATAATTTTTACCCCAAAAGTCTCTTTTAGCTCTTGGAAAATTTTCATTCCTTCATCAAGACCCGGTCCACGATAAGAGTGGATAGATGAGCGGTTTGCTTTATCAAAAGAGGCCTTAAATACATAAGGAATATCTAATTTTTGAGTAACCGTGACGTAATGCTCACAAATACGCATGGCTAAATCGCGCGATTCCAATACATTCATGCCACCAAAGAGCACAAAGGGTAAATTATTTGCTACCTTGATATCACCAATACTCACCACTTTATGTTGCATATCTATTCCTATCTTATTTTGCCATGTACCGTTATATACCCAGTACGGGATTAAATTTTAATGTAAAACAACAGGATGCTGTTCTATTGAATGAATTTGAATTTTAATCATCTCTGAAATGGGATCTTCCGGACACTGTTCAACAAAGTAGTTAAGGTCAGACAATGCCACATGATTACACTCTAATTGAGCATAAATCAGCCCACGATCACGTATTTCATAGGGATCTTCTGGATCAAACAATAACACCGTTTCACTGGTCTTAAGTGCCTGCTCCATCTTCTTTTCTTCCATTAAAGAGACTTTGAGTGTATCTAATAACTTGCGAATAATAGAACTGTGTTCTGACTCTTCTAGATCGGATGCTGATAGCTCAGATGTACTGCCTACATTACCTTTTAGCCAAACGTCTAAAGTATGACGAGAAAGATATTCACCATTAATGGGATTTAAGAAAAGTGGTTTTTCATCCGGAATATCTATTCTGATAATTAACTGTGTAGGAAAAATAACTGGCGCTAACGGTAAATTTATTGCCTGTGCGATATAAATTAAAATGGAACCTAATGACACAGGTGAACCAATATGAGTGGCCAATACTTTATCTAACCATAACGTATCAGAAAGACAATATTTGCCACTTGCACCACTGAAATGCCATTGTTTATAAAATAGCTTCAGCAGTGCATCAATTCTCTCTTGTATACTGGCTTGGTGGGGAATTTCCGCTTCTGCTTGCTCCACCAGCTGTGCCAATTGATAGCCAACTGAAGTGACTGGAAAATCTGGGCGAATTGCCTGAGAGATAAGGATCATACCCTTAACCAAAGGGGCTTTGTTAAATTCGTAATCAGCTATGGTTTCTATCATCATTCCAACGACCTACTGTCACTCGCTCATTACCGCCGTAATCACGGAAAGTTTCCACGCAGCAGTAACCCTTATCAATAAAAATATTACGTACTCTTTCACCTTGCTGCCAACCATGTTCTATTAATACCCAACCGTTATTAGCTAAAAACTGACGGGCATTTGTAATAATAAGCTCAATATCAGCAAAACCATGATCTGCCGCGACCAATGCGGTTAATGGCTCAAAGCGAACGTCTCCTTGATAAAGATGCTCATCTTCTTCATCAATATAAGGAGGATTGCTGATTATCATATCAAATTGATAACCAGAGAGTGAACTAAACCAGCAACTTTCCGTAAATTCTACGTTGCTAAGTGCCAAATGTTGTGCATTTTCTATCGCTAATGCTACCGCTTCTGGTTGAAAATCAACACCAAGGACACGGCAGTCAGAACGTTCCGAAGCTATCGCTAAAGCAATAGCCCCTGTCCCCGTACCTAAATCTAAAATTCGGCTTGCTTGTGCAGAGAGTTTCTCTAATGCTTTTTCAACTAGACATTCGGTATCAGGCCGAGGGATAAGTGTTGCAGGAGAGACTTTTAAAGGTAGTGACCAAAATTCTCTCTCTCCTACTAAATAAGCGATAGGCTCGCCCTTTATACGTCGAGCAAGGAGGGATGACAATTGCACTAGTTCATCTTCTAAAAGTACAGTTTCACTAAAAGCAATCAAATAAGTACGAGCACGCTTTGTTACGTGCCCTAATAGAATTTCTGCGTCCCGCTTTGGGCTGTCACTATCAATTAATTGCAAGGCTGCTTGATGCAGCCATTGTTTATAATTCATTAATCTTGCTCAGATAAAGCGGATAGCTGATCGGCTTGATATTCAGTGACAATAGGTTGAATAAGTGCATCTAGTTTACCTTCCATCACCTCATCTAACCGGTAAAGAGTAAGGTTGATGCGATGATCCGTCACGCGACCTTGTGGGAAATTATAAGTTCTAATACGATCAGAACGATCACCTGAACCTAATAAGTTACGGCGTTCAGATGCTTCGGCTTCTTGACGTTTTTGTACTTCGGCAGCACGAATACGCGCACCTAATACTGACATCGCTTTCGCTTTGTTTTTATGTTGAGAACGCTCATCCTGACACTCTACCACAATGCCCGTCGGGATATGCGTAATACGGATGGCCGAATCCGTGGTATTTACGTGCTGACCACCCGCCCCTGATGAGCGAAAAGTATCAATACGTAAATCACTTGGGCTAATTTCAGGTAATTCAGCTTCTGGCACTTCAGGCAATACCGCAACTGTACAAGCAGAAGTATGAATGCGTCCTTGAGATTCTGTTTCCGGCACGCGTTGTACACGATGCCCGCCTGATTCAAATTTCAGTACCCCATAAGCACCATCACCAATGACTTTGGCAATGATCTCTTTATAACCGCCATGTTCGCCTTCGTTTGCATTCATCACTTCAATACGCCAACGACGTGCTTCGGCATAACGGCTATACATACGGAATAGGTCACCGGCGAAAAGTGCGGCTTCATCACCACCCGTTCCGGCACGAATTTCAAGGAAACAGTTGAACTCATCGTCAGGATCTTTAGGTAATAACAGCACTTGAAGTTGCTGTTCTAGCTCCTCATTGACGCTTTGTGCTTCTTTTAGCTCTTCTTGAGCCATCTCTTTCATTTCAGGATCATCAAGCATCATTTCTGCCGCTTCCATATCATCTTGCACTTTTCGCCATTGACGATAACAAGATGTGACATCCGTTAATTGAGCATACTCTTTTGAAAGCGCACGAAAACGCTCCTGAGAGGCAATAACATCAGCTTCTGCTAGAAGTGCTTGAATTTCTTCATAACGCTCTTGTAGAGCTTCCAACTTAGCGACAATAGAAGGCTTCATTCGTAGATTAAGATCCTGTTAGATAAAGTTAATTATGGGTAATACCCAAACTTTCACGTAAGAGATTCAGGCGTTCAATATCACCATCACTGGCAGCCTGTTGAAGAGATTTGGTTGGTGTATGAATAAGGCGATTCATCAACTGATGAGAAAGCTGTTGGATCACTTTTTCTGCATCAGCGCCATTTTGTATCAATGCAATCGCTTTTTCTGCCATTTCTGCACGTAACATTTCTGCACTATCGCGATATTCTCTAATCGCCCCGACAGCACCTTGAGCACGTAACCAATCCATAAATTGGCCACTCTCTTGTTGCACGATATGTTCAGCTTCAATGGCTGCGGCTTGGCGCTGTTCACGGTTATGCTGAATGATAGCTTCTAAATCATCAACACTATAAAGATAAACGTTACTCAGTTTTTCAATATCTTGTTCAATATCACGAGGCACAGCAATATCAACGAGTAGCATTGGTTGATTACGACGTTTCTTTAACGCCCTTTCTACCATGCCTTTGCCAATAATAGGCAACGGACTTGCTGTTGAACTGATCACAATATCCGCTTGAGAAAGTGACTCATCAATATCAGATAAAGTGATAACCTCAGCGTCAACTTCATTCGCTAAACGTTGCGCTCGCTCTTTGGTGCGATTAGCAATAATGATTTTTTTGACTTGATGTTCACGTAAATGACGCGCCACTAATTCAATCGTTTCACCCGCACCGACCAATAAGATAGTCAATGATGATAATGACTCAAAGATTTGGCGCGCTAAAGTACAGGCAGCAAAAGCGACAGAAACAGCATTAGCACCAATTTGGGTCTCTGTTCTCACTCTTTTCGCAACTGAAAAGGATTTCTGAAACAGACGTTCCAGCTCTGAAGAGAGCGAGTGATAATTTTGAGAATCGGCAAACGCTTTTTTGACTTGCCCTAAAATTTGCGGTTCACCTAATACCAAAGAATCTAAACCACTAGCAACGCGCATCAGGTGGCTCACTGCTTGATTATCTTGATGCCAATAAACACTATTTTTAAGCTCATGAGGCTCAATTTGGTGATACTGACATAACCAACTGATCAGTTGTTCATGGCTATTTTCTTTATCTTCTAGACTCAGATAAAGCTCAGTACGGTTACAAGTAGACAGCACTACACCACCTCTTACAGCAGGTTGCTGTAACAAGTTATTTAAGGCGTCACCCATGGTATCAGGAGAAAAAGAGACTTTCTCACGTAACGCTACGGGGGCTGTTTTGTGATTAATACCTAATGCTAATAACGTCATATCTTATAATTGAGTTATGAATAAATACCGACTCGCGACTTGACTTAGTATAAACCTAAAACAGCGCATTTAGTATGGACTCTTCATTGCCGCCATTCTACTTGATGAACTCTTTCAATAAAAGTGCTTACTTGTATGATAGGCAAATTCAATCGACTATTTAACGAAATATCGTTATATCTTCGCGTTTATGATACGCTTTTTTGCAACAAAGAACGAATGTAAGGAATATCTCAGCTATGCGCTCACGCATTTTTCCAACCAAATCACTTTTGCGTCTCCTTCCGCTAGCTGCGCTGCTACTAAGTGCATGTAATTTAAATAATATACAAACACAAGGTTCAGCGTCAGATAACGATGTTCAATGGCAATCGCGTCAACAAGCATTAAATAAGATTTCACAATATGAAACACGTGGCGCCTTCGCTTACATTGAAGGCACCTATAAAACTTACGCACGTTTCTATTGGCAAGATAAAGATACCGATCGCTATCGCTTACTTTTAACCAATCCATTGGGGACGACAGAGCTAGACTTAAATGTGATGCCTGGTGTGATTGAAGTGACTGATAATGGTGGTAAAAAGTATTATAGTGACAATCCAACTGAAATGATTTATCAGCTCACCGGCATGGTGATCCCTTTAAAAAATTTACGCGCTTGGTTAATTGGTTTACCGGGTGATGCCACGGATTTTGAACTCGATGCAAATCATCTTTTAAAATCGGTTACATGGCCAACCCCAGAAGGTGATTGGGTGGTAACCTACCAATCCTATGACACCGCAATAACACCGAACTTGCCACAGCGCCTTGAATTAAAACAAGGTGAACGCACGATAAAATTAAAAATGGATAACTGGGATATACAGCAATGACACTAAGTTGGCCCTCTCCTGCCAAATTAAATCTTTTTCTCTACATTACCGGGAAACGCCCCGATGGTTACCATAATCTACAAACCTTATTTCAATTTTTAGATTATGGCGATACGCTAACTTTTACGCCCCGTAATGATACGCAGTTAATCATCTTAACCCCCGTTGAAGGGGTTGCAGATGAAGATAATCTGATTATTAAAGCAGCCAAATTATTACGTCAATACTGCCATCAGCACCATATTCCCCTACGCTATCAAGGGGCAGATATTAGTATTGATAAAAAACTGCCTATGGGAGGAGGTTTAGGGGGAGGCTCTTCCAATGCTGCGACAACACTGATAGCCCTTAATTACCATTGGCAAGCAGGCCTAAGCGATGAAACATTAGCCACACTCGGCGTGACGTTAGGCGCAGATGTGCCGGTATTTGTTAAAGGGCATGCCGCTTTTGCTGAGGGTGTTGGTGAAATATTAACCCCAGCATCACCCAAAGAGTGTTGGTATTTAGTTGCTCACCCCGGAATTTCTATCCCAACCCCGACAATCTTCACAGATCCAGAATTAAAACGTAATTCGCCTATTCGCTCTCTGGGCGCATTATTACAGGCTCCGTTTGCAAATGACTGTGAAATGATCGCAAGAAAACGTTTTCGTGAGGTTGAATATCTGCTTTCGTGGCTGTTAGAATATGCACCGTCACGCTTAACTGGGACAGGTGCTTGTGTATTCGGTGAGTTTGAATCGCAAGAGGCCGCTAGTGAAGTGTTAATTAACGCCCCTGAGTGGGTGCACGGATTTGTAGCGCAAGGCGTTAACATTTCCCCTGTGCATTTATTCCGCTCAAGGATACCTGTGTTATTGCACCCGTAACTATGATGTTTACAAACCCTATGTTGATAAACACGTTCTTTACAGGTCAACAATATCTCTCTCTGGACGCAAGCCTGAGGTTTTTCTCGTGCCCGATATGAAGCTTTTTGCTGGTAACGCAACCCCGGAACTGGCTCAACGTGTTGCCAATCGACTCTATACTAGCTTAGGAGACGCTGCTGTAGGTCGTTTTAGCGACGGTGAAGTCAGTGTGCAAATCAACGAAAACGTACGTGGTGGTGATGTTTTTATCATTCAATCAACCTGCGCACCAACTAATGATAACTTAATGGAATTAGTGGTCATGGTTGATGCATTACGTCGAGCTTCCGCTGGTCGTATCACTGCTGTTATTCCTTACTTCGGCTATGCCCGTCAGGATCGCCGTGTTCGTTCAGCCCGTGTTCCTATCACGGCTAAAGTTGTTGCGGATTTCTTATCTAGTGTAGGCGTAGACCGTGTTTTAACCTGCGACTTACATGCAGAACAAATCCAAGGGTTCTTTGATGTACCGGTTGACAATGTCTTCGGCAGCCCGATCCTTTTAGAAGATATGCTTCAAAAAGAATTGGACAACCCTATTGTTGTTTCTCCAGATATTGGCGGTGTTGTTCGCGCTCGTGCTATCGCTAAACTTCTGAATGATACTGATATGGCAATTATTGATAAACGTCGCCCTCGTGCTAACGTTTCTCAAGTTATGCATATTATCGGTGACGTTGCTAATCGCGACTGTATCCTTGTTGACGATATGATCGATACAGGTGGTACATTATGTAAAGCAGCAGAAGCGCTGAAAGAACGTGGTGCTAAACGTGTATTTGCTTACGCGACTCACCCTATTTTCTCTGGTAATGCTGTTGAGAACATCAGAAGCTCTGTTATTGATGAAGTGGTTGTCTGCGATACAATTCCATTGTCAGCAGAAATCAAAGCATTAAATAAAGTCCGCTCATTGACCTTGTCTGGTATGTTGGCTGAAGCCATTCGTCGTATCAGTAATGAAGAGTCAATTTCTGCGATGTTCGAACATTAATTTGTCGATTTAATATCGTACTTTGAGATAATTAAACCCGCTATAGCCTATGTTATAGCGGGTTTTTTGTTATCTTTTTAAGATAAAATATTTAGACAATAAAAAACCCGCGATCACTTTATCAGCGGGTCTTTAGATATGTATTATCTGCATATTAACGACAATGAGTTACTTATTATCTATTCTTACTTTATTATGAATTATGATTTTATCTATATTTTATTGATGCTCACACAGTTATGGATAACGATGATTATCATGGCGACGATAACGTTCGTCATGATTACGCAACCACCAATATCTTTCTGCAACGGTTTCTCTACCACCAATACGAGCCCCTGCTAACCAAACAAGTGCACCAATAAAGATCCCCATTAGCGAAGCATCAGATAAAATATCAGGTAGCCCTAATGGAAAAATATGGCTAAGAAGATTATAACCAAGACTACCGAGCATAAGCACCATACCGATAGCCATCAATAAATTGCCAACGGCAAAAGCATGTTTATATTTCATGTTGCACCTCCAAGCGCGTCGTCAGACGATTCAACACCAAAATACATCGAATAACCTTTTATTCATTGTAGTTATTATAGCCATAAAGACTAAAAAGGTATTGTCGCAGTGATCACATGCTCTGAAAATTATTGACAATTCTTTGCAAAAAATGTGTTTTATTGCTTTTGTAAATCATTTATCGGTGCTAATACGCCTGTTTCGCTCTTTTTGCCCTATAAATAATAAGTATTCTCTCCTAGAAAGATTTCAACAAAATAATCATGACAATCTATTTTGTGCTTCTTGACAGAGAAAGGTAAACTAGATGCTTTCTTTTAAGACGATAACAGTGAAAGGCAATTGTGAGTAAAATTAAACTTATCGTCGGGTTAGCCAACCCCGGTGCTGATTATGCCCAGACTCGCCATAATGCGGGTGCTTGGTATGTTGATTTATTGGCTCAACGTCATCAACAATCTCTAAAAGAAGAGAGCAAATTCTTCGGCTATACCGCTCGTATTAATTTAAATGGTAATGATGTTCGTTTATTAGTCCCTACCACTTTTATGAATTTAAGTGGTAAAGCGGTATTAGCGATGGCAAATTTTTATCGTATTCAACCCGATGAAATATTGGTTGCACATGATGAACTGGATTTACCACCGGGTGTGGTAAAAATGAAATTGGGTGGCGGTAATGGTGGCCATAACGGACTAAAAGATATTCAGAGTAAATTTAGCAATAACCCCAATTTTTATCGATTACGTATTGGGATTGGTCATCCCGGTGATAAAAACAAAGTGGTCGGTTTTGTGTTAGGTAAACCACCAACAAGTGAGCAAAAACTTATTGATGATGCAATTGATGAAGCCCTTGCTTGTACAGATATTCTGATGCGTGATGGTTACGAAAAAGCTATTAATCGTTTACATAGCTTTAAAGCTTAACCCCTATCAATAAAGCTATTAGTGTATCAAATAAGTTAACTGGGCAATGCCATGCCCTTTTCTTTTGCGCAATTAATCCCTGATGATTTAATCAAACAGGGATTTGTTCTATAATAGCGCCAATTTTTTTAACAGCACACAACAGGAGCTCCCCCTTTCCTGTTGTTTTTTATGTGACAAGGTGAACGTTTATGGGATTTAAATGTGGTATCGTCGGTCTGCCTAACGTAGGGAAATCTACACTGTTTAATGCCTTAACTAAGGCAGGTATTGAGGCAGCCAACTTCCCATTCTGTACTATTGAGCCAAATACAGGTGTTGTACCCATGCCTGATCCTCGCTTAGATAAGTTAGCAGAAATTGTAAAACCACAACGAGTGTTACCTACAACAATGGAGTTTGTTGATATTGCAGGTTTGGTTAAAGGCGCATCTAAAGGTGAAGGCTTAGGTAACCAATTCCTTACCAATATCCGCGAAACTGAAGCTATCGGCCATGTCGTGCGTTGTTTTGAAAATGACAATATTGTGCATGTGGCGGGTAAAGTCGATCCTGCTGAAGATATTGAAACAATTAATACCGAATTAGCGCTTTCTGATTTAGATACCTGTGAACGAGCAATGCATCGTAATCAGAAAAAAGCCAAAGGTGGTGATAAAGTTGCTAAAGCAGAGATGGAAGTTTTAGAGAAATGTTTACCGCACTTAGAAAAAGCCGGTATGTTGCGTGCATTAGATTTAAGTGATGAAGAAAAAGCGATTATCCGTTATTTAAGCTTTTTAACCCTGAAACCAACCATGTATATTGCCAACGTCAATGAAGATGGTTTCGAAAATAATCCTTATCTTGATACGGTACGTAAAATCGCTGAAGCCGAAGGCTCTGTTGTTGTTCCTGTTTGTGCTGCTATCGAAGCAGATATTGCAGAGCTAGACGATGAAGAGCGCGAAGAGTTTATGCAAGATTTAGGCATCGAAGAGCCGGGCTTAAACCGTGTTATCCGTGCAGGTTATGCGTTACTCGATTTACAAACTTACTTTACTGCTGGTGTAAAAGAAGTCCGTGCTTGGACAATCCCTGTAGGTGCAACTGCCCCACAAGCTGCAGGTAAGATCCATACTGACTTTGAAAAAGGTTTTATCCGCGCCCAAACCATCTCATATAATGACTTTATCACTTATGGTGGTGAACAAGGTGCGAAAGAAGCAGGTAAAATGCGTGCGGAAGGTAAAGATTATATCGTGCAAGATGGCGATGTGATGAACTTCTTGTTTAATGTGTAATAAATAGCTTTATCATTATTTAGTATTATTCGGTTTTCTTCACGTTTAAATACTAACAAAAGCAGCATAAACTCTACGAGACTTATCGAAAGTTTATGCTGTTTTATTTTATAATAAATAACTTTAATATAATTTAATATCTAATTTATACATTAAATTTGCATTCCACTCATTTAATGTGTTTTTACTTAAAAATAAAATAGATTATATATTGATAATCAAAAAATAATAAAATGCGTATATTTCAATAAAAACAATTTATTACATTTTAATCCTTATAATTTCCCATTAAATAGTTTCATTGCAATTTTTTACAACGAAAGTGCCTAATTAATACGTGTTGAGCAACAGACAAATCACCCTTATCGCCAATTTGGGTGGACTGATGCCGGTGTTATGGCGTGGCATAGCGATAAATATGGCTTACGCAGTGAATACCGCTGGGCACTTTCAGAAGATAATCTTTGGCGAGTGATTGAAAACAAAACCAGCGAAGGCGAAAGCTATCGTCTTGAATATGATGATATCAACCTCACACGAATCGCTTATTGGCACGATGGTTCAACCTCATTTTGGCAACTTAATCATGATCACCAAATTATTCATTATACCGACCGTACAGGCATTAAAACGGCGCTAATTTGGGATGAGTTTGGATTACCTTGCGGTTGTCGCAATGCGTTGGGTCATACACATCTCAGTGAATGGGACGCATTGGGCCGACTACTCAGCATAACGGATGGTAATGGTAACCAAACGCACTGGCAATATCAGAATGAACGCGAGCGCCTTATCACTGTATTTTGGCCGGATAACACAGAGTCGCGTTTAGCGTATGACAGTTTGGGGCGACTGGTTGAAGAAGCTCACTTAGGCGACCGAGTCTTCACATCCGCACCACGCACAATATTACTCGACTATGATGCGGCGGGTAACCTTGTCAAACATGAGACCTTAACTGATCGCTACCAATATCAATGAGATAGTATGAACCGCCTATTGGTCGCCAGCAAACAGCCCAATCAACGTGGTCTTGAAATGGGTTTGCAAGCGAATCAAAGTCCATTTTACCTACGATGCACTTGGCCGCATTACTCGTGAACAAACGGGCGACGATATCGTCGAATTTAATTATGATGAACTCAATAACCTAAGCCGTCTGACGTTACCTCAAGGTGACAGCCTAAATTGGCTCTATTACGGCTCCGGACATGCCACTGCCATCAACCACCTTATTGACGGTCGCTCACAGTTAATTACTGAATTTGAACGTGACGACCTACATCGTGAAATCAGTCGAACTCAAGGAGCTCTCACCCAATATCGGCAATACGATAAACTGGGGCGAACCATTAGCACTTTCAGCTCTCGTGATAAACAGCACCCGTTAAATGGCATTACCTTATGGCGTAAGTGGTTTTATGATCCCCAAGATAATCTTGGTGCCATGGAAGACACCTATCGAGGTTGGGTAGAATACCTGTATGACTCAGAGCAACGTTTAAAAAAAGTCGCCAGTAGTGAAAACCTTGATACCATGCTGTTTTACGATCGCGCGGATAATCTACTTGAGCGTCCGCAATCAGAAATTGATGGTGAACACTCCCCTAGCACTAAAGACAGTTTTCTATTCATGGGGACAAAATTATAGATCTTAGCCCCAATGATAATATTACAGCAATTGCTCTGTAATATATAAAGGAAACATAATATGGCGTTCCCTTTTTGAATAAGATTAAAATAAATTACTTATATAATGCATTAATAATTATGCTACTTTTTAGTGAACCTTTTTCAACAATTTGAGATTGAGCATATGGTTTTGCAAAAAAACTAATATCAAATTGATTATTAAGATCTGCACTAAAACTTTTATTCACTCCAGATAGATTTATTGGGCTTGAGTCTGCCCATGATAAATAAATTCCTACACCAGATAAATTGGTTTTAAGTTCACCACCAATACCATTATTTAATGCACCTTGGCTACCAGGCTTAACTTTGATATCAATATGCTCAGGTTTAAAACCACTTTTTTGGCAATCAACAATAAACTGTGTTTTTACGGCTGGTTGATTACCAGCTAATAAATTACTTTCGTTGATAACATCAAAATCTACTATTTTATTAAATCCTTTTCCATTATTAATATCACAAGTGATTCTAACTACATCCAAAGAAATTGTTAATTGAGCATCAGGTAAGATTTCATCTGATAAACTTGGTTGAGGAAAATTACTTAAACAAGTAATAATAAAATACATATATATTTTTTTATTCATACAAAAACTCATATCAGATATATTTTATTTTGATAGTTATATGGGTATTTCCATTACCCAAATGAACGGACTTTCCTCCTAATGGAAGTACAACTGGTTTTATTTTAAGTTTAACTTTCATCAATGAAGCATCCGTTTTTTTAAAAAAAAGTGCCTTCCCCATTGGTACCCCTTCACCAATAGCACCTATTTGTTCATCTTCCCACGACACAAAATAGCCAAGTGTGGTATTTTTTGAACCAATATAACCCACACTACCCATGGTTAAATGAGGATTAGCAGGTTCAAAAAGTATTGTAACTCTTTGTGGCTTAATTGTGCCCGTACAATCCAAAAAGAGTGTTGAGTGCCCTTCAACTTCACCCGATAAAATAGTCGCTGTATCAACTGCTCCAAAAGTAACATTGTCAACAGTAGCGGGTAAGCATGTAGCTATTTTTACATTCATACTAAATTGCGATTGAACAGCACCGCCAATGATTGAGGTTGCATTTAACTCAGAGCCATAACAACTTCTTGTGATAAAGATTAACAGGCTGGTAAGCAATATAGATTTGCACATAGTCCCTCAACTAATTGAAAGTTAGTTTAATGTTTAACGCCGTATTTGCTGCACCAGGAGAAACAGTCTCCCCAAGAGCAACAGGTTTAACTTTGATTGGAATAGTAAAACTTTCTTGCGTTGGCTTGTTTGTTGGGGTAATTGTACTGCCATTAATAGTAATTGCTGTATCCACAGGTTTAACGGTCGAATCTCCCCACTTAAGTTGATAACCCACCGTTGAATTTAATTTAGTATTAATAATGCCATTTGCTACATCTTTAACACCATCAGCCGCCGTAAATGCTAATGTGTAATTAGTCATTTTTGTATCGCATACAATAGCCAATGATATTACCTTCTCTGCGACAGCTCCTTTTTTAATATCACCCGCGCTTTGGTCACCAAATGTCACATCACCAACCGTTGTACTGCAAGAGGCTTTCACTGTCATACTTAAATTTGAAGTGACTGTTCCACCAGTAACATTAGAGGTGAAACTTGTTGCTCCAACATAAATAGGAAATAAAATAACGCTAAACATAAAACAAGATTTTTTTACCATCGTTAACTCCATTTAATTTAACTTTATATTAATCGTTAATGCAGTATTAGCCGGCCCAGGGATTGGCTGAGTGGATAACGCAACAGGTTTTACCCTTATCGGAATAGTAAAATTATTGGTTTTTGGCTTTGTATTCGGAGCTATTGCCACATTATTAATAACTACAGCACTATTAATGGGTTTAACCGTGCTATCTGCCCAAGAAAGTTGATACCCCACAGAACTATTATCTTTAACCTTAATGATCCCTGTTGTGGCATTATTCACACCATCTTTACCAGAAAAACTGAGTGTGTATGCAGGTAATACAGCATTACACGTAAAAGAAATATTTATATTTTTTCCTGCAATAGTATTCATTTTTACGTCACTAGCGGTTTGTTCACCAAATGCGACGTCATTAACAGACACTGCACAAGAAGCATTATTTATCAACGTCATCGATGTTGGTGCACTAAGAGCAACGCTTTCCTTTTGTAACGTATTGCCCATTTGACCAATTCGAGAATAATAATTACGTTTCAACATATAGACAGGATTAATAACCGTTTTTCCTACAGGTGGCTTTTTTTGTAAATAAACAACGCCTGAATCAGTACCACCACCGGGACCTGTTAAATTGGTCCAGCCAACCCCAGATATTTTATAATCAAGAACTAGCAGCCAAGAAGAATTAGCACAACTTCCCGTTGAACGAAAACGCAAGTATCCATCTGGTGAATTTTTATCAACTGTACCAGTAGTCGGGCATAATGTTGGTGATGATCCATATTGATCAACAATATAAATATAATTTCCATTTGTATTTCCCGCCCCACTATTAGCACGTAGACATTGACCAGCAACGTTTATAGGGGCGTCTGGCGCACCAAAAGAATAAAGCTTATCTCCCACTTTTTTATTTGTAATATCTATTTGGGCTGGAAAATTATATTTGATTGACACATTCCGACATCGAGCAGCAGAAGTATCCATAGCAATAAAAAATAATAATAGCGTGAAATAAAATGATTTATTTTTCATTTTTACTTCCTTAATTAAGCTCAATAACACGTCTAGCACCATAATCATCAATAGCTTCAACGGTTACTTTACCTAACAATGGGCGCTGCACATTTACCTCACTGAAAGGTGGAAATAAACTAATAGATTGCTCAATGTCTTTTGACAAGACCAAAGGATTATTATTGACTGACACTTGAGTTAATGCAAAATAGTAAGGTGTAGGATTCTTTAAAACTGAACCACTATATGTCAGACTTTTTTCTGCATCCTCGCGTTTTTCAGCTAAAATCTTAGGGCGATAAATCAGTTTAACTTGTGTGTTTAATGCAACAGCAAGCACATTACTGTCATCGGCAGAAGAAATTGGCGGGATTTCCTGAATATTGAGCCAAAACAATGATTCCCTATCTTTAGGTAAAATATCATTTACATATAGCAAGCGGATTAATTGTTTTTCTCCTCCAGTTATTTTGAATAAATTAGGTGCAGGAATAAAGAACACTTCATTCCCATTAAGATTATCAATCCAAACTTGGCCACCATAGGTTTTATCACTATTATTCTTAACTTCTATCGCGATATTCTTGCGACCTTCATCATAAATAAAGCGAGTACCATTAAGCGTAAACGCTGAATATGCTTTAAAACAGGTTAATGACGATATGATTAAAGCAAAAACAAATACTATTCTATTCATTACATTCAATTTCCATAATTTTATGATCATTAGATTCTACTTTCTCCAAATTTAAAGTACATTTTTCACCATTAGGTGATATAACGAATAGCTTATTAGGCTTATCTAATAAATTTAATAAAAGAACCCCAGAATTTGAAACAAACCCTATATATTCATCGTTTTTATTTCTAACAGCACTTCCAGCAGAAATAAAATCACCATTTTTATTTTTTATTCTTAATATATACCTTTGAATTGTTGAATATTTAAACTCGCGATAAATAATAGCTTTATCTACTGGAGTAAAATTTTGAACAGAATCAAGTAATTCAACATTATTCGGAATTTCTTCTGTATTTATTTTTAAATTATTTTCAATGTATGGTGATACCCCAACAATAGTGTTTCCTTCTTTGTCAGTTGGCGGTGAGTCATTGAATGTTATACCCTCTATATTTTTAATTTTTGCAATTGCGACAGTATCTCTTCTGACATTACTGAATAATAATCCTGTATCTGGGGTGGCTAATAAACTTCCTGAAGCATTAATAGAACTGGTAGTTTGATGGCCATTTTGAGAAATCGCATATCCCGTATTAATAATACTATGATCAATACCAAAATAAGCAGAATTAGACCAGTTATCACGATCTTTACTTGTATTGATACTATAGTTTATTTTTTCATTAATACTTCCAGAAACACCAGAATTAAAACTAGCTTTATTTTTCCTATCGTAGCTAACAGAATTTACCCAAAAATGATTTTTATCATATAAGCTAAAGGGAATATTTATTCCAACAGAAATAATATAATTATCATGCTCATAATCGTTTAATTTTTGATAATCCGCTGATAATGAGAAATCGACAGATTTAATTGTTGTATTGTAAGTAATATTTGCGCCAACTTCATTACTAATACTATTTCTATATGTTTGCATCCAAGCAGATAAGCTAACAAAGCTACCATCAAAACTTTGGGACAATATCGTTTCATAACGCTCTTTACGATTACTGCGATGATATAAAGCATTTGAATTAAATTCATTAAAATCAACATAATCTTTACCAGTATAGCGATATGCGAGTAGTTGTAAATTAGTATTATCAGTCAATGAATTTGCATATTGTAACGAATAGCTGATACCAGACTGCCTAACTTCGGGTGCTGTTGGTGTCTGTTTTTGAAATACACTTACAGCAGTATTAGCAGTAAATGACATTGCACCAAATCGTCCAAAATCTTTACTCATTCCTAATGCTGCACTTTTATAATTATTATGCAAAATTCCCGCAGCATGAACCGTAACATTAGTTAATCCGTAGTCAAATGCACCTAGAAAAAATAAACTATTTTCTCTTTTACCTACTGTTTCTTTTTCTCCGATAGCAATGTTGTAATTTATTTCATCTGTGCGTAATAAGGAAGAAAGTGTGGCAACAGGATAATAGCGAACTGTTTTTGTCCCATCACTTTCTTCTACTGTCACTGTTATATTTCCATTACTTACTGGTGCTATATTTTTTAATTGATAAGCCCCTGCGGGAACAACTTGTGAACTTAATACATATCCATTTTGAGATATAGTAATTTTAGCATTAGAGTTTGCAACACCAGAAATAACCGGTGCATAACCTCGTTTTTCCCATGGGCGCATATCCCTTTCCGAGCGCAGTGACATTCCATAAAAAGCAAAGTTAGGTAATATTGATAAAGAGGTTATTGTTTTACCTACGGTAAAACTTCCTTGTATTGATTTAATTGCTGTGGAAACTGTTGCCTCCGATGTTTCTGTACCCGAGTTCCTTTGGTAACTACTACGAACATAAGCGACCCAACGACCTAAATTAGCATATAAATCAAAATCACCATAAATTTGTGCTTGTGAAGAACTGGTTTTAGAAATATAGCCCGAATAGTTTAATTTAATACCTGTTATCCCATAATCCCATTCCTGCCGGCGCAGAGATTCATCTAATGCAATTTGAGGAATACTAAATGTTAAAGTTTGCTTCGAATTATCAAAAATAACCTGAGCCCCAGGATAACGGCTAATATCATAACAATCGCGCTCAGGATGATAATATAATTCAAATAAATTTAATTTTATTGGAAGCGATAACTCATTAATCCAATCTTTTTTTAAACATAAATTTTCATTATCTTCTGGTGAGATAATTAATTCTTTTTTACTAATTAATTTTCGATTGAAAATAACCTCAACAATATAATGCCCAGCAGGATAATTGGTATTTTCATCAAATACACCAGCAGCTTGCAGTTGAACTCCTCCATGTAAGAAGTCCATATTTAAATCTGCGCAAACATAAAATGGACTTACTAACAAGGATAACACAAAAGCATTAATTGATTTTAAACGCATTGATATTATCCATTAATATTTTCAAATGAAATAAAGGATCAATGACCCTTTATTCCAGTCATAATGCTTATATTAAATTTTATTTATATTCACAAAAATAGAATAGATTAAAAGCACCCTAAATAGAGCATAATAATAACTATTATTAGAATAATTAAATAAAAGTAACTACATTGATAATAGACATTATAAAATTAAATAATGAAACATTATTTATAAGCTACTGCATAAGTTGCGCTTGAAATTACAGTACCCTCTGTAACAGTTTGACCTGCCGTTGCTGTCATTCTTGCTTTAAATTTCATATTACCAATTGGATCATTACCATTACCAAAATCAACACTTTGGTTATTATAAGTTACATCCTGATTAGGTGTGGTTGAATTAATCGCTGTTAATTGAATAGATACACCACCGGCAGTACCTTTCATATTAGCAAGACCTGAATTAGTAAAACCTGCACTTTGCCAACCAACTTGGCCACTGGTTTTTTTCAGGCATTCATCCGTACGAGGGACTAATTCAAATTCAACATATTTACCATTGGTATCTGCAGTGGTCATTTTACCCAAATCGATTGTTGATTTAACTAAACCACCAATTTCTGTATCAATATCACACGTTTCCGACGTAACCGCACCAATAAATTGAACTTCACCGGTATTAGCTAATGTATATCCACTAAATAATGCACTGCTCATGACTAGAGGTAATAATAATTTTTTCATTTAAACTTCCCCATATATTAAATATTAATTAACAACAATTAAATCAGAATTAATACCTATCAGTTAATTCATTAAAAGTTAAAAACTCACTCCATGATGAGTCCAATATCATCAGTATTTTATTAAGTAAGGTAACAGTAATATTTGTAGTTCCATTTTCATATCGAGAAATTTGTTGCTGACTAACATTCAATATGATCGCTAAATCCTGTCCTGTTAAACCTAACTCTTTCCTTTTATACTTTATAAACAACCCTGTTTTTTTATTAAAAAAATCCGACATACTAACGCTATTATTATCATCTTTTTTCATTTGTGAAAGCATTCCTTTTTCTTACTTTACCCTCTACTTAACTAAAATTTTTATTACTATATTGTCATAATTAGACTTAGTAAAAACGTTTTAATCGATCAATTAAGTGAAATGTGATAGACAAAACCTATCATAATCAGACCATCGATCGGAGATACCGATCATAAATGTAAAAAAATCAACATAATCTGTTGATATATAATGACAAATGAAAATTAACAACTTACATAATAACAACAGCAATCTTACATATATAGATACATTTCTGTTTACCTGGAATTAAAAGTTACATTTTGTAACACTTTTATCCTTCTTGATAACTCTAACTTCCTCCTAAATAATAATTATTAAAATTAATCTTTTTTTAAATTTTAAGAAATTTAATTTTATTATTTATAACTAAAAATATATTTCTAATAAATCACAATGAAAATAAAAAACTATTAATATCCATTTTCTTTAAATTCTTCTTTAATTTCCTTGTGATTACTCATAATCGCTCAAAATAATTACATTAATTTATAGTTTCCAATAGAAACAAACAAAGCAACCTCATCAATAACATTGATATTTTTTTAATTTTTTTTTAATAAAGTTACACGTAAAATTAAATTTATAAAAAACAATAAAATAGCTTTAATCTCACTCTCTATGATTATCACATCTTTTTTGATATCAATTAAAACATTTGAAAATCTTACCTATAGGGCTAATAATGAAATTGATAGTTGATGAATGTCTATCTAAATAAATAAGGATCTGCTTCATTATGAAAACTAGCTTTAACCATATCGAGCGAGATAATAGTGATATCACCCATAACCATAAAAATACTCATAGTTCCTGCAACTGCACCCAAGAAATAATAACTTCTTTAAATCATTATATTAATAAACATCCAGAATATACTATCTACCAAAATTCTTTAATGAGTAGTCTTATTGCTGGTGTTTATGATAGTGATGTTACTATTGCTGATTTATTAAAGCATGGTGATTTTGGTTTAGGTACTTTTAATCATCTTGATGGCGAATTGGTCGCCTTTGATAGTAACGTTTTTCAATTACGTTCAGATGGCAGTGCGCGAGAAGCCCGTCCAGATCAAGGCTCGCCTTTTGCTGTAATGACTTTCTTTAAACCTGATATTACACATCAGTTTTCAGATCCTGTCTCTCAACAACAGGTTCACAATATTATTAACCAATATGTCCCTTCCGATAATCTATTTTGTGCCATCAAAATTGAAGGCGAATTTGAATTAGTTAAAACACGTACAGTGCCACGTCAAGAGCCTCCTTATGTGCCCATGCTAGAAGCCATTGAAAATCAGCCTATTTTTACCTTTCACGATGAAATGGGTATTATTGCCGGCTTTCGTTCCCCGCAATTTACTCAAGGCCTTAATGTTGCTGGATTTCATGAGCATTATATTAATCACCAACGTGAAGGTGGTGGCCATGTACTTGATTATCAATTAAAAAAAGGCACCCTACAAATCGGTGTTATCTCTCGTTTTACTATTGACTTACCTCATCAATCAACATTCTTAGAAGCTAATTTAATGCCCGATGACCTTCATCAGGCAATAGAACAAGCCGAAAACTGAAAGTAATCATTCCTAAAGGTCATTCTGTTTTTATTCATTCACTTGCAAACTTAAAGAAGGTTTTATGAACTCTCATCATTGGAATTGCGGTGCTGACTTGGTGGTTAAGCAATTAGAACAACATGGTGTTAAACAAGTTTTTGGGATCCCCGGAGCCAAAATTGACCGTGTTTTTGATTCTTTGGTTGATTCAACAATTAAAACTATTGTTGTGCGTCACGAAGCCAATGCAGCTTTTATGGCGGGTGCGGTAGGACGTTTAACCGGTAAAGCGGGTGTGGCGATAGCCACTTCTGGTCCCGGTTGTTCTAATCTAGCAACAGGCATTGCGACAGCTACATCAGAAGGTGATCCTCTAGTTGCCTTAGGAGGCTCAGTTAAATCTACGGATAGACTTAAACTGGTTCATCAAAGTATGGACACAGTAACAATGTTTAACCCAATCACTAAGTTTTGTGCTGAAGTTGATTCTTCACAATCAATTTCAGAGACGTTAGCCAATGCTTTTCGTCATGCGGAGTCAGGTCGTCCCGGCTCGGCTTTTTTAACCTTTCCAATGGATATACTCAATAATGAGGTAGATAGCCCGTTATTAACACCTAAATCCAAACCTAATTTAGGTGCCGCGAGTGATAGTGCAATTCAAGAAGCGATCAGCTTATTATTACAAGCGAAAAACCCTGTGATATTAATAGGGCTTCAAGCCAGCGATCCGGAAAATGCTCTTGCCTTACAGAATTTTCTTGATATTTTTCCTGTTCCTATTGTAGGTACTTATCAATCTGCCGGGGCTATTGCTCATCGCCATTTTCCACTCTTTGCCGGACGAATTGGCTTATTTAATAATCAGCCAGGGGATGAATTACTGGCACACGCTGATTTAGTTATCACTTTAGGTTATAGCCCGATTGAGTATGAACCTTCCTTATGGAACAGTCATAATGCCAATATTATCCATATTGATGAGATCCAAGCTGAAATCGATTTAGCTTACTGCCCTGCCTTAGAATTAACAGGCAATATTAAATTAACACTGGATAAGTTAACGCAACAATTAACTCACCAGCCTAATTCAAAATTACAATTGTCTAATCAGAGCCAAGGAATACTAGAGAAAATACGTCAGCAAAGGGAAATTTTGCAACAAAATAGTTATTTTAGACAAGGCACACCTATTCATCCTTTAACTATCATACATGAAATGCAAGATATCATTGATAACGATGTCACTCTTTGTATTGATATGGGGAGTTTTCATATTTGGCTTGCACGTTACCTTTATAGTTTTAGAGCGAGACAAATGCTAATTTCTAATGGCCAACAAACCATGGGAGTTGCATTACCTTGGGGAATAGGCGCTTCTTTTGTACGTCCTTGCGATAAAATTATCTCTGTTTCTGGTGATGGGGGATTTATGCAATCTTCAATGGAGCTAGAAACCGCAGTTCGTCTTAATACCAATATATTGCATATTATCTGGGTTGATAATGCTTATAATATGGTGGAGATGCAAGAAGAGGTAAAATATGGCCGTCCTTCTGGCGTAAAATTTGGTCCCATTGATTTTAAACGCTATGCAGAATCTTTTGGTGCTAAAGGATTTTCTGTTGAGTGCGCATCTCAACTTCGTGAAACCTTACGTAAAGCGATAGCTGTTGATGGTCCTGCTGTGTTAGCCATTCCTGTTGATTATCGTGATAACGATAAATTAATGAAGCACATTAATTATAATTTAATTATTTAGTAATAAGCCCCTCCAGTTAACGGATTAGTCATTAAAATGGAGGGGCATTTTATTTACAAGCTCTTGACTTACTTTTTCTGACCATTAAATTTTGCTAGGCTAACGGACAGTCTGGTATAAAGATGCACTCTATACTAAAGGGGCAAAATATTATCAAAGGAGAATAAAATGGAGATACTCCATTCAATGCTTGACACATTAAGTCATGTTTCTCCTATCGCTTTATTTTTTACTATTACCCTACTCACTGCGGGAAAATCTACTATTGGTATTTCATCCTTTTTACCTCCCGCATCGTTAATGCTGATCTTAATATTTGGGGTTTGCTTGCCCTTCCATTCGCCTATTTTACTTTGGTTAGCAACTAGTTTAGGTGCCTTATTAGGATCTATAGCGAGTTATCAGTTAGGACGTTCCATTTATTATTTCCCTCGCTTAAATAAATGGGTTACCCGCTATCAAACAAAGATCTTACGTATACAACAACTGTTAAAAAATAAAGCATTCTTTATTCTTTTTATTTCACGCTTTTTAGCTGTGTTTCGCTACCTTACGCCTTTTAGCGCAGGTTTATTAAAACTCCCCATTTATGGTATTTATCTAACAAGTACTGTTTCAGCCTTAGTGTGGTCGGGAGTATTTATTTTAATAGCCAATGGCGTAATCTCCATCTCATTATAAAATAATAATTTTTAATTATTTATTATCTTTAATTGACTAATTTTGATATTTATTTGTTAGCCATACCCGTTAATTATTGTTTTCTCGCCCCTCTCTGCTCTTATTTATTCCTTTAATGTAAATAGTTATTTATTTTAGAAAATCTATTATTAATTTATTTTTTAGTGAATCATTTTTCAAACAACCCAAGTTATCGATATTTTCTCTGCCTTCTTGATAAAAACCCCTTAATTATGGATATAATTTACATAATTACCATCATGATCACAATTTGTTACATTCACGTATCAAATTAATCAACACAGTTCACAATTTCGTAACCTTCCTTTACCTATAAAAGTTGTCATGTTGTATACAAGTTGATGTGAAATATTCACCTGCGTTTTTATGTACAGGAACAACATCATGAGAATAAGAAAAACAAAGCTTGCCATCGGTATTGTTGCTGTTATTGCTGTTGTATCACTAGCAATGATCGGCAAAAAAGAGAATGCCAATAAGCAATTTCTCTCTGTAGCAACGGCCTCAACAGGAGGAACTTATTACCCGATGGGAGTCGGTTTAGCCAATGTTTGGAGCACCCACCTCAAGGATAGAGGAATACAAGTCACAGGGCAGTCCTCTGCTGGCTCAATTGAAAATATCTATTTAATGCAACAAAACGAAGCTCAGCTTTCTATTCTACAAAGTCTATTAGCTGTGGAAGCTTACGAAGGTGTACGTAATTTTGAAGGCAAACCAGAAAAAAATCTACGTTCTATATCAATGCTTTGGCCAAATGTAGAGCACTTTGTCTTAATGAATGACAAAGTAAAAACAGGAACATTGGATGATATTCGTGCCACCAGCTTCTCTGTCGGGCCACAAGCCAGTGGCACTGAACAATCGACCATTATCATTCTTAAAGGTGTGAATTTAACTAAAAAAGAGATCACTCCTGAATATCTTGGTTATGGAGATACCGTTTCAGCAATGCGTGATGGACGCCTTGATGGGGGAGCATTACCTGCCGGTGTTCCCGCCTCTGCGGTTACCGATATGTATGCCAGTGGTGTTAATGCCAAATTACTTGAAGTGACTGATAAGCAACTTGATGATATTAATCATATTGCTAACTCTTGGTTTCGCTTTGAAATACCAGCAAATACCTACCCTCGCCAAGCAGAAAAAGTAAACACCATTGCACAACCTAATATCTTAATGACAACCACAAGTATTGATGACCAGTTAGTTTATGAATTAACTAAAACCATGTTTGAAAACTTACCAGAAGTTCATCAAGTACATAGTGCTGCAAAATACATCACCACCGAAAATGCGTTAAAAGGTGTTTCTGTGCCATTACACCTTGGAGCTTATCGTTATTACAAAGAAATTGGATTAGATATCCCTGACTATTTAATTCCACCTGAAGCTCAAACGCAAACTAATAATAAATAACAGGAGTGAGTTATGACTAATAATGACCACCTAACTCCGGTAGAGCCACCAGCATTAGATAAAGAAGCTAGCTCAGGCACTCGTCACCTTACCGGTATCTATTTAAAAATCACCACCACGCTGGCGATATTCATTTCGTTGTATGCTATTTACTCTAATGCCTTATCCAACACCCAAGAGTTTTATCGTAATACTATTTTTCTTAGTGGTATTTTGATCCTTGGTTTTATTTTATTTCCATTCTCTAAACGATTTTCTACCGCAAAATTTAATGGCTGGGATTATCTTTTTATCGCTTTAACATTAATCAGCTATGGCTATTTTTTCTTTAACTATGTTGATCTCCATGTGGTAAGAAAAAGTATTCCCAACACAATGGATTATGCGATGGCAATTCTTGGCATTATTGTTCTTTTTGAAGCAGCAAGAAGAACAACGGGCTATTTTATTCCTAGCCTAGCCACATTCGCCATTATCTATGCCCTATTTGGCCAATACTTTATGGGTATTTTTGGTCATGCAGGATTTTCTGTAGAGAGACTGTTATATCGTTTATTTATGACCAGTGAAGGTATTTTTGGTATTACACTCTCTACTGCCTCTACCGCTATCGTGGTATTTATTTTATTCGGTTCGTTTTTAAGTGTTAGTGGTGCCACAGCACTATTTAATGATTTAGCGCTAGCTATGGCCGGACGTCGCCGTGGGGGGCCTGCTCAAGTTGCCGTCATTTCATCAGCATTAACAGGTTCATTAAGTGGTAGCGCGGTCGCCAACGTAGCCACTACGGGAACCTTTACCATTCCATTAATGAAAAATATTGGCTTAACATCACGTTTTGCGGGTGCCGTTGAAGCTACTGCATCTACGGGTGGAATGATCATGCCACCGATTATGGGTGCGGCAGCTTTTATTATGGCGGGCTTTTTGGGAATTTCTTATACCACGATTGTTATTGCCGCGATTATTCCTGCGTTGCTCTATTACGCGGCCTTGATCATGGCAATTGATATTGAAGCGAAAAAACAAGGTTTAAAAGGACTTAGCAAAGAGAATATTCCACAAGTTAAAGCGGTATTAAAAGCACGCGGTTTATTACTATTACCTTTAATTATTGTAATTGGCACGCTATTAATGGGTAAAACTCCTATTTATGCGGGTTTTCTTGGTATTTTAACCATTATTGTTGCCAGCTGGCTAACACCTGATAAAACGGTACGAATGACATTAACTAAAGTGGCTGATGCTTTAGCAGAAGCGGCTCGTGGCTCGGTACAAGTGACTATCGCTTGTGCTGCCATTGGTGTGATTATTTGTGTTGTTACCATGACCGGTATCGGTGCGACCTTAGCATTTAATATTGTCTCTATGACTGACAATACATTATGGATGATCTTACTGGTTGTGATGTTAGTCTGTATTGTATTAAGTATGGGCTTACCATCAACTGCTCTATATATCGTGGTTGCCGTTACAGTGTCACCTATTTTAATTAAAGCCGGTGTGATGCCTTTAGCGGCTCATTTCTTTGTCTTCTGGTTTGGCGCGTTATCCAATATTACTCCTCCGGTCGCCCTAGCAAGCTATACGGCAGCAAGTATTGCGAGAGCCGATCCGATGCAAACTTCATGGGATGCGGTACGTTTAGCACTCCCTGGTTTTATTATTCCTTTTATTTTGGTTTATAACCCTGCATTACTGATGCAAGGTGATAATTTAAGTGTTATCTCTATCGGGTTAATGGTCATTAGTGCATTAGTGGGAATTTATGCACTAAGTATTGCCACTGCGAATTTTTGGATAATCAAAACAACATGGTTTGAACGTATCGCCTTTGCAGCGGCCGCTATTTTAATGATTAAGCCCGGACTATATACCGATTTATTAGGTATGGCGTTGATCTTACTTACTGGCGCTTTCCATCTGTTGCGCTCTAAAAAACAGCTGGTCAATGTAGGGCAAGTATCTGGAGAAAACTAGATGATAAAAAAGATCTCACGCCAAAAAGCGTCGCAACAAATTCTTGATCAAATTAAGCAAAATATTTATGACGGGACCTATCCTATTGGTGAAAAACTACCGTCTGAAAATGTACTCGCTGACGCCTTTGGCGTTAGCAGAGTTCCCATCAGAGAAGCATTAGGGGTATTAGAAGCGAGTGGCATTATTACGTCACGCCAAGGAGGCGGTAGACGCGTTATTGACCACTCTATCTTGAGTAAATACGAACCTATTGTGATGGAAATTGCTTGTCCTCAAGAAATTGAATCACTGCTTGAAATGCGTGAGGTCATTGAACATGAAGCGGCAGCCATTGCCGCTTTACGTCGAACACCAGAAGAATTGCTGACGATAGAGCAAGCACATCAGGCCTTTATCTTAGCCACGCAGAAAAACAACAACATTGGTCATCAAGAAGATTATCAATTTCATCGTGCCATTATGGTTGCTTCACATAATCCTTTTTTCGTGCGCATCCTCGATAACTTACATGAGCTTTATCTTGGCGTATTGATGTATTCCTTAAGCCAAAATAAAGGACGTATTGCCGAAACTGAGCGTGTTATTGCAGAGCATGAAGCTATTGTTGAAGCAATAAGACAACAAGATAGTGATGAAACTAGCCACAAAATGCGTCTTCATTTAGCCAATGTACGTGGAAAGTTAAAGCGCTTACAACAAGAAAAAAATTAACTCTTATACTGGATTATATGGGTAGTATTATGACTTATGACGTAATTATCATCGGTGCAGGATTAGTAGGATTAGGGGTTGCCAGTGCATTACAAGAAAGCCAACCTGAGCTTAAAGTACTGGTGATTGATAAGGAATCTGGCCCCGCCGTTCATCAAAGTGGCCATAACAGCAATGTTGTTCATTCGGGGATTTACTATACGCCAGGAAGCTTAAAGGCAAGACTCGCTAAGCAAGGTAACATCACGACTTACAATTTTTGTAAACAGCATCATCTCTATTACGATCGTTGTGGCAAGGTGATTGTGGCAACTGATGAAAAAGAGCTACCAGCATTAGAAAATATCTATCAACGCGGAATACAAAATGGCCTTGAAGTGATTAAAATGACCGACAGCGAGCTAAAAGCCAGGGAGCCTTATGTTAATGGTATTGCTGCTTTGCTTGTTCCTGATGCCGGTATTGTCAATTATCCGGAAATTGCCGCCAAACACGTTGAAATCATTCAAGCTCGAGGTGGAGTATTTGCCTTTAACCAAGCAGTAAATGCGATTAATGAAACGGACGAAACGGTAACAGTCACCACGTCCACAACACAATTTACCGCAAAGTGGCTGATTAATTGTGCTGGATTATTTAGTGATCGGGTAGCAAAAATGGCGGGCTACGATACCGGCATGAAGATAGTTCCCTTTCGTGGCGAATATTTTATGCTCAACTCAAATAAAAATTATTTAGTTAATCATCTTATTTATCCTGTGCCGAATCCTGATTTCCCATTTTTAGGTGTCCATTTTACACGTATGTATAACGGGCATCGTGACGTAGGCCCTAATGCCGTATTAGCCTTTAAACGTGAAGGCTACAAGAAAAGTGATATTGACTTAAAAGATCTCACTGAAGTACTAACCTATAAAGGATTTTGGAAAATAGCCGGAAATTATTTAGGTGAAGGGATGGCCGAATTACGTCGTTCCTATTCACGCAAGCTGTTTGCCCAAAATGCACAAAAGCTTATTCCTGCTCTACGTGAAGCAGATATTCACCCAGGTCCGGCAGGTGTACGCGCCCAAGCTTTAACTCGCGAAGGAAAATTAGTCGATGATTTTCACTTTGTTAAAGGCAAACGTTCATTACATGTATGTAATGCCCCTTCTCCTGCCGCAACAGCATCGATTGAAATTGGTCGTGAAATTGTAAGAGAGCATTTTTTATTATAAAAAATCTTTCGTCTCACTCGCAGAGTGTCTCCCGTTGTCTGCGAGTGAGCTTATTTAGCATATCTGCTTTTATCTTCTGCTCCTGTCTACAATCCCCCCTATGCAATAACCGTTTTTTGACAGATTTATGTTAGCCTTTATATATTGATAAAAGCACCTTAAACAACCAAGTATCAACACTTATTTTAATTAGAAATATTAATCATTAAAAAAACGATTTCAACCAATAAAATTGGATTTGAAATACATCTTCATCAATGATTTAATTGATTTTTTATCAAAAAATATAACAGTCTACAAAACAACAGCTATAACAAAATTTAGCGATTGCTAAATAATAGAGTAAATTCAATAAAATAAAATGCGCCAATTTTATAAAACTTATCACTTTCTTTTTGATAGACTATCTATCAATCATTGTTTATTACTTACTCCTATTGCTTTGATAATGATTATCAATCATAAAAAGCACTTTTTGCCTACCTATTATTTCCTCTATGCTTAAAATAGATTACAAATAACATACGTTACTATTCTATTTAATTGGGCACTATGTCCCCACCTATTGTGGGAGGTTTTTATGGCTGAAAATGTCGTTAATGATATTCTGAAATGGTTAGAAACTCAGTTACAACGTAATGAGGGTATAAAGATTGATACGATTGCAAATAAAAGTGGCTACTCGAAGTGGCATTTGCAACGTATTTTTAAAGATTTTAAAGGTTGCACATTAGGCGAATATGTACATAAACGTCGCTTATTGGAAGCAGCAAAATCTTTACAAGAAAAAGACATGTCCATTTTAGATATTGCTTTGATGTATGGCTTTAGTTCCCAAGCAACATTTACTCGTATCTTTAAAAAACACTTCAACACTACACCAGCTAAATTCAGAGAACATGGTGAGTTACCAGATACACGTCGTTTTATGTCATGTGAAAATAGCTAATATAGCCAGAAGTATTGACTGACAAAACAAAGCGGGAAAACATCATGTTTTCCCGCTTTGTTTATTATATCAAACCATTTTATTGTCAGTCGTTTTCTTAGATAGATAATAATCAATTAAGAAAGCGCATGAACAAGCCACTGTTGCAGCTCTTCAAGCTCTGATTGGTTATTTGGGTACTGCTCTATTAATTGTGCTAATAGTCTTTTCATCGAACTAGAAGCATAACGCTGTCCAACTAACATCTGCGATAACTTTTCTAATGGTGCGGGATCTAAACTGTCGGTATAAATTTGGCTTCTAATAATCGTTCCGCGTTCAATATCAAAGTGCAGCTCAACACCACCCCATTTAAAGCGATTATCTAATAGATGTGAAAAAGCAGGCGCTTGACCAAAATTCCACTCCCAACTACTTTGTTTTGCAAATGTTTCTGCAAAACCCGGTAAATCAGGTAATTTTTGTGGTGAAATAATTTCAGCTTCAACACGCTCACCATAATAGTCAAAAAAACTGTCAGTAATCGCTTGGCATAACTTTTCATGAGTTATATCGGGTTTTAATTCCACTAAATTAGTGACACGAGAGCGCACCGAGGTGATCCCTTTCGCCTGTAGTTTTTTCGGATCTGGATTTAAATAGTTAGCTAAACGAGATAAATCAGCATTAATTAATAAAGTACCATGATGAAAACCACGATCTTTTGTCTCTTTATAGGCAGAGCCAGAAATTTTTCTTTCACCATCAGCCAATGGTACGACTAAATCATTTCGTCCTGATGCCGTTGCTTGTATGCCGGCTTTCGATAACCCATCTAAAATAATTTGCGTCGAAATGGTTTTATTATATTCGGGTTTGCCTGCCATAAAGGTAAAACAGGTATTACCTAGATCATGAAATACTGCACCGCCACCACTTGAGCGACGCGCCAATTTCACACCATCTTCTTCCATTTTTCGGGTATTACATTCTTTCCATGGGTTTTGTGCTCGACCAATCACCACCGTATTATCATTACGCCATAAAAAAAGGACTCGTTGATCAGCTGGCATCTGTTTAAAAATGCACTCTTCAACCGCAAGGTTAAACCATGGATCATACGACTCAGAAAGAAGTAGACGCAATTTGCCTGACATAAGATATCCCTATATGAAAAAAGTTAGCTATAAGATAGCATAACACTCAGTAGGTTAGCGCCTTCAATGGCACAAAATTACAATCGACGAGCCTGCCAGAAAGTTTTTTTCCAATAGGCATTATCTAATGATGAACGAATAACGCCTTTACTGGTAGAAGCATGAATAAAGGTATTGTCAGTATCATAAATACCAACATGAAGCCCGTTATCCCCTCCTCCTGTTTTAAAAAATACTAAATCACCAGGCATCAAATCACTTTTACTAATTTGTGTACCATATTTAGTTTGATCGATAGTCATTCTTGGCAGTTGTATATCAAAACGATCACTATAAGTCCTATACACAAACCCTGAGCAATCAATACCTGATGGGCTCATGCCACCATAGCGATAAGGCGTACCATACCATTGCTCTAGCTGAGATTTTAATTGCACAATGACCATAATAGGATCAGAAAGTTGCGTTTTTAACGGGGGCGCGGGTGGGAGACGCTTAGAGGGACTCGATGAGCATCCAGCTAGCAGAATAATACAGAGTAAGAAAGAATAAAAAGTAGGCTTTCTCATTGCATCCACCCAATTATTGACAATAGATTTAAAATCTATCTGCTTTTTTACGTAAAAACAAGTGATTGAAGGTGAATACACAAGCATTGGCAGTGTCAATCGCACAATAGCTCACTTTAAAGAGAAAATAACACTCTCTAAGTTAAGCTAATGCGATGTTGTTTGCTCCGTTTTTTGGCTTATTAACCAAACACCTAGCATAATAAAAATGATACCTATTGTTTTAGACCACGACAGCGTTTCTTGAAACCAAGGTAAAACCACCGCGAGAATATAAACAAAGACATAGCTAAGGCTGATGAGTGGATAAGCTTTGTTTAGGGGGATTGTACGTAAAGTCAATAACCAACAAACCATTGACAGTACGTAGCCAATCAGTCCCACGAAAACAACGCTGATAGGTATTATGTTTGCCCATAACCAATGAAGATCAAACCACTGTTTTTCTAATTGCAGATCAGGTAATTCTGACATACCTATTTTTAACAGCAGTTGTGCAACTGTGACTAATAATGCGCTGGCGATGGCCCATAAGTAACCGGTTTTCATGACTGCATACTCATTAACACAATACCTAACATAATCGAGGCAATACCAACCCAATGTTTCACATTAACCGTCTCTTTATAGATAAATTGGCCTATCAAAGTGACGACAATAAAGTTAATACTCAACATCGGATAAGCAATACTAAGTGGGAGGATTTGCAGTAAACGTAACCAAAATAACATGCCAAAGCCTAGCATAGCGATGGCAGTAATAAGCCAGAAAATCGTCTTTCTGGCTTTAGTGGTTGAATTATTTTGCCAACTCACCACTGCTTGTTTCTGACAAACTTGGCCAATACAGGTTAGCAAACTAACAATAAGTAATAAAAAAAAGGCCATTACTTACGTTTCTCATAGGTCAAAATAGCCATACGACGATTCGTCACTAACTCTTCAGGTCGTGGCATCTGTGCCAGTTTCTTCGGATCTTTATAAGTGATCACCACAGAGACATTACCTTCTTTTCTGGCATTTTCTAACCATTGCTCAAAACTTTCAGGTTTTAGTAATCTATGTTGAGAATCTGGATATTCAATTCCATAGGTTAATTCCCCTGTTCTCTCATAAAGGTAGATATCGCTACGTTGCAATTCCCAAGCTAATCCAGCCCCCACACCAACGCTGTTACTGACTATATATTTGCTCGCATTGAGGGTATCGATATTTTGGCGAATAAACTCTTGCGGTAATTTGCCATCAATAGAGCTATTGGGAATGGCTTGCCCAATACATAAGCTTACCCCTAAAGAGCAAGAGGCTGCCCATAGCCAATGTTTACCATTTAATGTAGAGCAGAGATAACCAATGATGCCCCATAATGAGAAAGCGACAATCGCTAATACCCATTTTGACCATTCATAAGGCATATAGATAGGTTTAGAAGAAACCAATTGAATAATTAATATCGCAACAACAGCAGCGACACCAATAAAAATATTAATATAGCCATTAATGCGCAGTGCTTTCATTTTAAATTTTCTAGCACAGTCTACACCGTATTTGGCCATTAACATCGCCAACGGTCCCATAAATGGCAACATGTAAGTAGGTAATTTACCTTTCGCGATACTAAAAAATAGGAAAGGTACTACAAACCAACATAGTAAGAAAAAGAGTTCAGGACGCTTACGGCGCTTCTTCCATGCACTAGTTAGTGCCCCTGGTAATAATCCAAGCCAAGGAATAACACCCAGTAAAATTATAGGGATGTAATACCAGAAAGGAGAACTATGCTGAGCATCATCACCAGAAAAACGCTGGATATGCTCAACCCAAAAGAAATAGTGCCAATAATCAGGCTCAGCCTTCGCCACCGCTAAAACCCACGGCAAGCTAATTAACGCCGCACTTAAAACAGCAAGCACACCATAGAGTAACATCCGAGTGAACTGTTTTTGGTAAAGGGTTACAGGGATCATCACGATAACAGGGATAGCTAATGCCAAAAAGCCTTTGGTCATAAAGGCCATACCACAAGCTAAACCTAGCGTTATCCATGCCAGTATACGCGTTTTTACCGTGGTTGCTTTCAACGCCCAAAAACAACACACCATACTTGCCGTAACCCAAAGCGCTAACATCGGATCAAGTACGCTATAAGTTCCGACGCTAAACACCAAAAACATGGATAAATAAATTAAGCTAGCCACAAAAGCGACTTGGCGATTACGCCACATCATCCGTGCTAATAGATAAATAAGTAGCGCACTTAATAGGATAGAAATAACTGAACCAAAGCGTACGGCAAAATTGGTGTGGCCAAATATTAACTGGCTAATATTATTAATCCAGTAACCTGCTATTGGTTTTTCAAAATAGCGGATATCAAGCATATGGGGAACAATCCAGTTCCCGCTCACCACCATTTCACGGCTAATTTCCGCATAACGTGTTTCATCAGGTTGCCATAATAACCGGCTGTTCAATGGAAATAAGTAGGTAAGAACAAAAAAAAGAGCCAAGAGGATGGCCCCGATTTTACTCGCCCGGTTATTCAACATAGTTTTGTTAGACCTCTTGTTGGCACCCTAACCAGCCTTCTCGACCTGGAAAGTCAGATCGGACAACTTTACCCATCGGAAGCATGTCTATATCTTGTGGTAGTAGATGGCTTAATGGACAGAATTCGATGCCTTCGTTTGCAATCATTGCCAATAACTGCTCAAATTGAGCCGCTTTTGACATTCCCTCAACTTCGGTATGAATAGTATAAACAGGTATACCCTGATCTTTTTTGATTTCATCAATAATAAATTGATTAAAATCTTCGTCCTTTACCTTAGTACCGACCACTTCATCATAAGTTGGTAATGTTACTGGAATTTGCACTGTACCGATAGAACCATTTTCTAGAACTGGCCTAAATGGATGCGTTCCCCGACAATCACTATTGTAGTCAAATTGGAAAGCTTCTTTAACCATTAGAACACGTTCATCAGCACGCCACCCAGCAACCGCAGAACATTTTACAGGTTTTTCAAGTGCTTTTTCCAGTGCTTCTACACCTAAACGAACCTGTTGCATTAATTCTTCTGTTGACCAACGGCCTACTTTAGCTTGCCAACCTTGATGATCCCATGAGTGTAATCCGACTTCATGCCCCGCATCTTGGGTTTGTTTCATCAAATAGCCTAAATTTTTGGCAATTTTTTTACCCGGCCACGCCGTACCGGCTAATAGAATATCCAGTCCATATAATGAAGCGGCATTCGACCTTAGCATTTTCCACAGAAATTTCGGTTTTAAAAGGCGCCATAAATGGCGCCCCATATTATCTGGACCGACACTGAAGAAAAAGCTGGCCTGAATGTTATGCTTGTTAAAGACATCCAGCAATTGTGGAATACCTTCTTTTGTACCTCGATAAGTATCCACATCGACTCTCAAGCCAACTTTCTTCATTACTTATTACCTAACTCTTCAACTGCACCACGTAAGAAGAAGTCTAATGTCTCTTCTACCGTTTGGCGTGTTTCGATAGTTGGTTTCCAATCTAACAGACGCTCAGCATTTTTGATGCTTGGTTTGCGGTGTTCAACATCTTGATAGCCTTTACCGTAGTAGCTGCTACTTTCGATTTTCTTGAAGCCAGCAAATGGAGGGAAGTGACCGCGTAACTCATGTTTTTCAAAGCAATCTAACAGCATTTCTGCTAGCTCACGAATACTTGCTTCGTTAGTTGGGTTACCGATATTGATGATCTGACCATCACATTTGTTATCACGATTTTCAATAATGCGGAATAATGCTTCAATACCATCATTAATATCAGTGAAACAACGTTTTTGCTCACCACCATCAACCAGTTTAATCGGTGAACCTTCCACTAGGTTCAAAATTAACTGAGTAATTGCACGAGAGCTACCAATACGCGCTGAATTTAAGTTATCAAGACGTGGCCCCATCCAGTTAAATGGACGGAATAAAGTGAATTTCAGCCCTTCTTTAGCACCATAAGCCCAAATAACTCGGTCTAATAACTGTTTAGAAACAGAGTAAATCCAACGTTGTTTATTAATAGGACCGACGATTAAGCGTGAATTATCTTCATCGAACTCTTTATCATCACACATACCGTATACTTCTGATGTGGATGGGAAAATAATACGTTTATTGTATTTAACACAATAACGAACAATTTTTAAGTTCTCTTCAAAGTCTAATTCAAATACACGTAATGGATTACGGGTATATTCAATCGGTGTTGCAATCGCTACTAATGGCAAGATCACATCACATTTCTTGATGTGATATTCTATCCATTCTGTATGAATGCTGACATCACCTTCAATAAAGTGGAAACGAGGGTTACCAATAAAGCGTTCAATTGCTGATGAACCGATATCCATACCGTAGATATCATAGTTACCATCTTTTAATAGACGCTCGGTTAGGTGGTTACCAATAAAGCCATTGACACCTAAAATCAGTACACGTTGACGACGTTTGACTTGTGCTGTTGCTTTTGGTCCAACGCGTACATCTGTCACGATCCCCATTTCAGTGGCTAAACGGCTGCCTTGAACATAAAGACCATTTTCACTTTGACCTGTGATAACTTCAATTGCACCTTTCGCACATGCGATAACTAAAGGCTCAGTTGAAATAACAGTACCCGGACGTTTACCTTGGTTATCTGCCACTGGACGTGCACGCCAGATAATCATTTTGCGCTCACCTAAGAAAGTGAAAGCACCTGGGTATGGTTCAGTAACGGCGCGAACTAAATTATGAACCGTTTTAGCACCTGCATTCCAGTCAATTAAACCGTCATCAGCACAACGACGACCATAATAAGTTGCTTGGCTTTCATCTTGCGCTGTTGTTGAATAGTTACCTGAGGCGATATGCGGTAACGTATGAGCCATTAATTTCGCCGCAGCTTCTCTGACTTTTTCATGTAAAATTAATGAAGTATCAGTATCTTCAATCGTTACTTTTTCTTGTGCAACGATATCACCAGCATCTGCTTTAGCCGTCATTTTATGTAAAGTGACACCAGTTTCAGTTTCACCATTGACAATGGCCCAATTGATAGGTGCACGACCGCGATATTTAGGTAATAAAGAGCCATGTAAATTAAATGCACCTTTAGGTGCTAAATTCAGGATCTCATCGCTTAGCATATGGCGATAATAGAAAGAGAAAATGACATCTGGCTTCATCTCACGAATACGCTCAATCCATAATGGATGATTAACGTTTTCTGGAGCAAACACGGTTAATCCCATTTCTGCGCTAACACGCGCTACGGATGAGAAGAAATGATTTTCGTTAGGATCGTCAGTATGGGTAAATACAGCTTGAATATCGAAACCCGCTTTTTCAAGTGCTTTTAAACCAACACAGCCAATATCATGATAGGCAAATACTATTGCTTTCATTAGTCTTCTTCCTGATTTTTGTTGGGTTTTTTAACACCAACCACTTTTTGGATAAAATACCGAGGACGCGCTCTTACATCATTATAAATTCGGCCTATATATTCACCTAATAGACCCATTGCAACGAACTGCGCACCGATAAACATGAATAAGATAGCAAAGAGTGTAAACACTCCGTCTGCCGCCCAAATTGCACCGAAAATAAGTCGTAGTACAATCAATAATACGGCAAGTAAAAAGCCGGCAACAGCAATCACACTACCTACGACACTTAATAAACGTAATGGTGCAGTTGTCAGACAGGTTAATAAGTCGTACATCAAATTGATGAGTTTTAAGAAACTGTATTTTGAATCACCATATTCACGCTCAGCGTGAGCGACTTCAATTTCAATCGTACGACGAGCGAAGGTATTCGCTAAAATTGGGATAAAAGTACTACGCTCATGGCATTGCAACATCGCATCAATAATATGACGACGATATGCTCTTAACATACAACCATAATCGCCCATTGAACGACCTGTTGCCTTGGTTATCATGGCATTAATCATTTTAGAGGCCGTTTTACGAAACCACGAATCTTGACGGTTACGGCGTCGAGTTCCGACAACATCATACCCCTCTTCTGCGGTTGCCACTAAACGGGGGATCTCCTCTGGTGGGTTTTGTAAATCAGCATCTAAGGTAATGACTAAATCCCCGTCAGCTTGGTTAAAACCCGCCATAATAGCGGAGTGTTGACCATAGTTGCGATTTAAAATAATCGCAATAACATGGTTATCTTCAATGTTGGCAGCTTCTTCTAGCATTTTTGCTGAATTATCGCTACTTCCGTCATCAACAAGGATCAGCTCATACTCTTGTTCTAACTGTTTACAGCTTTTGATTGTTCGCTCTAAAAGCTGTGGGAGACTCTCTTCCTCGTTATAAACGGGAATAACGACTGATACTTTATTGATTTTTTCAAATGTTGACACTAGATATGCTCCGAAAGAATTTCATTGATCGCATCGACAACGCGAATAACATCTTTATTGCTCATATCAGGAAACAGCGGCAGCGAGCATAACGTTGCAGAGTTCCATTCTGATTGAGGAAGGGATAACGAAGGGTAGCGCTCACGATAATATTTTTGTGTATGCGCAGCACGGAAATGAAGCCCTGTACCAATCTCTTTTTGTTTGAGTTTTTCCATAAATGTATCACGATCGATACCACAGGCATTTTTATCAACTCTGACCATAAAGAGATGGTTAGCATGTAAGTGTGGATATTCCGGCACACTTAACATTTCCAATGGTGAATTTTGAAGTTTTTCACGATAAAGGGCAACTAACTCAGCACGTTTAGCATTCATTTCTTCTAAGCGACTTAATTGCACTACCGCGATAGCAGCATGAATATCCGAGAGATTATATTTATAACCAGGCTCAACGACTTCCGCTTGAGGTTTACGTCCTTGGATTTGACGATCAAAAGCATCAACACCCAAACCATGAAATTTTAAGCAACGGACTCGATTGGCTAATTCATCATCGTCCGTAACAACTAATCCACCTTCGGCACAAGTGACATTTTTAATGGCATGAAAAGAAAAAATAGAAGTTCCCTTCTCACCTATCCATTCATCTTTATATCGAGTACCTATCGCATGTGCTGCATCTTCAATTAGAGGAATGCCCGCCTCATCAGCAACCGCTCTTAGTGTATCAAGATCACAAGGCGCTCCGGCATAATGCACAGGGATAATTGCTTTGGTTCTTGGGGTAATCGCTTTTTTTACCGATTCAGCGCTGACCATTAATGTGTCACGATCAATATCGACCATTACTGGCTCTGCGCCTAATAACGTAATGATATTGATAGTTGATACCCAAGTTTGGGAAGGTGTAATAACTTCATCACCAGGCCCTATTCCCATTGCCATCAAAACAACATGCATACCCGCTGTTGCAGAACAAACCGCAATAGCATGTTTGCTACCAAATTTTTCACAAAAATCTTGTTCTAGCTGATGATTTTGGGGACCTGTTGTGATCCAGCCGGAGCGTAAAACGCTTTCAACTGCTTTAATCTCTTCATCCCCGATAGCAGGACGGGAGAATGGAAGAAAGTGACTCATAAAGATGTAGCCTAATTAATGAATGAATAAAAACTAATTATATACAATTTGCTGTTTCACAGCACCCGTTGTTATTAAGAAAGCCTTAAAGAAGGCTTAATAATTTCCGATGCGCAGACTCTGACTCAATAACATCACTCTATTACTTGCCAAATTACACTATTTGCTGATCTATTACATCTAATCTTAGTATTAAATGTAGTAGATAATAAATTTTCATCCAACAAAAGTGCTGAGTCACCTGAGTTGATTATTTTTCCCTCTAACATAAACCATAACTTATCTGCTTTTAGATAAGAATGATTCAAATCATGAGTACTCATAATAATACTGCCACCTTGTAGACAAAATTTATCTAGCCATTTATCCAATAAAGTAAGTTGTACAATATCTAAATTATTTGTCGGCTCATCAAGCATCATTAATTTTCCTGTTAAATCATCGCTTGACCATAATTGTATAAAAGTGGCAACAATCCGAACGCGTTGCCATTCCCCACCAGATAAATGATGAATATTTTTTGACAATAATTTATTGATTTGAAAATCGCTTAATAGTGCATTCAATTCTTGAATATCCATTTTTGATAACTGATAGGATAAAGAAAGATAATGAAACACTGGCATAAATGGCAAAGCTAACGATTGTTGTCTAACAACGCTTTGTATTCTAGAAAGTTCGGCAATTTTATAATCTCTCATTGAAGTTTCGTTTAAAAATATATTTCCAACGTATGAAACTTCACCAGCAATGGCCATTAACAACGTACTTTTACCCGCCCCATTCGCGCCAATTAAATGAATGCGTTCGCCATCATTAACTTGTTCAGTAATACCATATAGTCTTTTATTGACAGCTAATTTATATAGTTTTAATTGTGCCATATTATAAGCGCTCCATCTGTTTAGTGGCTAATAACCAAATAAAAAGAGGTGCGCCTAAGGTGGCAGTTATCACGCCAATAGGGACTTCTGCGCCATTTAACATCAGCCTTGATATTAAATCAGCGAATATCAGTAAACTCGCTCCCGTTAAAGCACAGCCCGGTAACAAGGTTTTATAATGTGTGATACCAGACAATCGTAATAAATGCGGTACAATCAACCCAACAAAACTAATTGCGCCGGCTAGAGCAACGCTAAAACCAATTAATAAACCAACGGTTAAAATAAACCAATTACGCCATATAATCACAGAAATGCCGAGTTTTTTGGCTTCAAAACTCCCCAGAGAAAGGTAATTTAAAATATCGGCTTGCCAAATAAGAAGTGTGATGATTGGAAGTAATGCCCAAAATAATATTTGGTGACGCCAGTCAATGCCACTAAAGCTCCCCATAAGCCAGTACATTAATTGTCTTAAATCTAACGCAGAGCTAAAATAGACCAGCCAAGTCATAACAGCACTTGCTAATACCCCTAATGCTACGCCTATTAATAATAATTGAGCATTAGATAGTTTTTTTATTTGTGAGAAAAACATTAATAAGCAGGTGATCCCCAAAGCCCCTAATATTGCGGCACTGCTTATTAACCAGTATGCAGTTCCTAATTGGAAAACAATCAGTAACACAACACAAACACCCGCACCACTGCTTACACCTAAAAGTCCCGGCTCTGCTAACGGATTTTCAAAGATTGCCTGCATAATGGCACCAGCAATCGCTAAGCTTGCGCCAACCATCATCACAGCCAATATTCTTGGAAGCCTAATTTGCCAAATAAATAAACTAGCTTCTTCAGTGAGCCATTTATTGGGGAATAACCAAATTTCACCGGCTGAAAGTGAGATAACAATAAGAACAAATAAAACTAACACCAGCAAAGTGAGTTTTAGCTTATCACTAATTTGCTGTTTGTTTCGTAATTGATTAAGCGGATCATCATATTGATTATTCATATTGTTTAGTAAATAGCCCATAAATTACGCTATTTTTATAAATATATTGCTAATAAATGTAGGGCAACATAACACAGTCCCTTTCAATGAAGAAAATATAATTTTCTATCCTAAGGAAATAAACCTTCCAGTATGATTAATTTTAAACCAATGATTATTCCCCTCAAGCACATCTTATTTAAACGATAAAATGACTATTAGGCGCTTATCACAGATAAGCAAAAGAAAAATAGAAGGAGTAAATCGTAGAAGTAAGTCGAAAAAAAAACGGCTTTCAATAGAAAGCCGTTTTGGTGTTTAAGTATTACTCTTTTGGTGTCGCATTTTCAACCCGGCTTTTTAACTTTTGTCCCGGGCGGAAAGTTACAACACGGCGGGCTGTAATAGGAATATCTTCCCCTGTTTTCGGGTTACGACCTGGGCGCTGATTTTTATCACGTAGGTCAAAGTTTCCGAATCCAGACAGCTTCACCTGTTCTCCATTTTCCAGAGAACGACGCACTTCCTCAAAAAAGGCTTCTACAAGGTCTTTTGCATCGCGTTTGCTAACGCCAAGTTTTTCAAACAGATTTTCTGCCATTTCAGCTTTTGTAAGCGCCATAGGTCTAGTCCCTCAAGGATGCTTGGAATCGCTGTTTCAATGCTGCAACACAGGTATTGACTGTGGCAGCAATCTCATCTTCTTCCAGAGTATGCTCGATATCCTGCAAGATTAAGCTAATAGCGAGGCTCTTATAACCCTCCGCTACTCCCTTACCACAATACACGTCAAATAAGTTTATGCCAACTATTTGATTTCCGCCAACTTTCTTACATTCAGCTAAAATATCTTCTGCAGCCACATCATTTGGAACAACTACAGCGATATCTCTACGATTCGAAGGGAAACGTGAAACAGCTTTCGCTTGCGGTAAATTGCGGTTTGCGATTGCGTCCCAACGTATTTCGAATACTACCGTACGGCCGTTTAAATCAAGTTTACGTTCAAGCTCTGGGTGAACAACACCAATACAGCCAATATATTCATTTCTCAGATAAATCTCAGCACTTTGTCCCGGATGGAGCGCTGAATGATTGGCTGGTTTAAATGTAATTTCATCTAACTGGCCTGTCAATTCCAGAATTGATTCAATATTACCTTTCAAATCAAAGAAATCAACAGTTTGCTTCTCTAAAGTCCAATGTTCTTCATAACGGTTGCCCGCGATCACACCAGCTAGCATAAGTTCCTGACGTATTCCATATTCTGCTTGATTATCAGGAACAAAACGCAGACCTGCTTCAAATAACCTAACTCTAGCCTGTTGACGGTTCTGATTGTAAACCACTGTGGTTAATAATCCGGTCAACAATGACAAACGCATGGCTGACATATCGGCAGAAATTGGGTTAGGTAAGATCAACGCTTCTTCATTAGGATGTAGTAAGCTTTGGATCTTCGGATCAACAAAGCTATAAGTGATAGCTTCTTGGAACCCATTATCAACCAGCATGGTTTTTACACGTTTTAATGGCAGATCCGCTTCACGGTGGTCTGTCATAATCAGATCGGCACGTAAAGGTACATCTGGAATATTGTTATACCCGTAAATACGTGCAACTTCTTCAATTAAGTCTTCTTCAATTTCAACATCAAAACGCCATGAAGGCACAGTGGCTAACCACCCGTCATTTTCAACGGTGACGCCAAAACCTAAACGTGTTAACGAATCAACAACTTGTTCATCATCAATAACATGACCTAATAAACGGTCTAATTTTGCACGTGTTAATTTGATAGGAGCGACATGGGGTAAATAGCTGTCATTGGTGACATCAATAATTTCACCCACTTCACCACCACAAATTTCGAGTAATAATTTCGTTGCTCGCTCAATGGCCTGATATTGTAGCGCTGAATCAACACCACGCTCAAAACGATGAGATGCATCGGTATGTAAACCATAACGACGTGCACGGCCGGTGATCGCTAATGGAGAGAAGAATGCGCACTCTAAAAATACGTTTTTAGTTTCTTCATTAACACCAGAAGATTCACCACCGAAAATACCTGCCATTCCTAATGCTTGTTTTTCATCAGCAATAACCAGTACATCATCTTTTAAGGTGATTTCATTACCATCAAGTAAAGTTAGTTTTTCACCCTCTTTGCCCATACGAACAACCACAGCCCCATCGACATGGTCAAGATCAAACGCATGTAATGGTTGTCCCATTTCAAGTAAGACAAAGTTAGTGATATCAACGATTGGATCGATAGAGCGAATACCACCACGACGTAATTTTTCTTGCATCCATAATGGTGTGTTCGCTTTCACATTCACATTCACATTAGTGAAAACACGACCTAAATAGCGAGGACAAGCTTGTGGTGCTTCAACTCGCACAGGAAATGTCGCTGAAGAAGTGGCTGCAATTGGTGACATATCAGGGATTTGGCATGTCATTTTATTAATGACCGCGATATCGCGAGCAACCCCCATAATACCTAAGCAATCTGCTCGGTTTGGTGTAATGCTGATTTCAATCGCATTATCATTTAATTTTAAGTATTCGCGAATATCGGTACCGATAGGTGCATCAGCAGGTAATTCGATAATGCCTTCATGGTTTTCTGAGATAGCTAATTCAGAAAAAGAGCACAGCATACCTTCAGAAGGCTCACCACGTAGTTTGGCTGCTTTAATTTTAAAGTTACCCGGTAATACCGCCCCAACCGTTGCTACAGCAACTTTTAAGCCTTGGCGACAATTTGGCGCACCACACACGATGTCCAATAAACGCTCACCACCGACATTGACTTTTGTCACTCGTAGTTTATCTGCATTTGGGTGTTGTCCACATTCAACCACTTCACCCACAACAACACCGTGAAAATCACCGGCAACAGGCTCTACACCATCAACTTCAAGGCCAGCCATGGTTAGCTGTTCAGAAAGCTCTTCGCTACTAATTGCTGGGTTTACCCACTCACGTAACCAAAGTTCACTGAATTTCATGAGATAATCCCACCTTATTTAAACTGTTTGAGGAAACGAAGATCATTTTCGAAGAATGAACGTAAATCGGTGACACCGTAACGTAACATAGTTAAGCGTTCCATACCCATCCCGAAAGCAAAACCAGAATAAACTTCAGGATCGATACCTACATTACGCAACACATTTGGATGCACCATACCGCAGCCCAAGACTTCTAACCATTTGCCATTTTTACCCATTACATCAACTTCGGCTGAAGGCTCTGTAAATGGAAAATAGGATGGGCGGAAGCGAATTTCCATATCTTCTTCAAAGAAGTTTTTCAGAAAATCGTGCAGTGTTCCTTTTAAATTAGTGAAGCTAATGTCTTTATCAACAATTAAGCCTTCAACTTGATGGAACATTGGAGTATGTGTTTGGTCATAGTCATTACGATAAACACGGCCAGGTGCAATAATGCGGATCGGTGGCTGTTTATTTTGCATAGTGCGAATTTGTACACCAGAGGTTTGAGTACGCAATAAACGTTTAGCATCAAACCAGAAAGTGTCATGATCAGCTCTTGCAGGGTGATGAGCAGGAATATTTAACGCATCAAAGTTATGATAGTCATCTTCAATTTCAGGGCCTGATTCCACAGAGAACCCTAATTCGCCAAAGAAAGTTTCAATACGTTCAATTGTGCGAGTAACAGGGTGCAGACCACCATTTTCAATACGACGTCCAGGCAAAGAGACATCAATTTTCTCAGCCGCTAAACGTTCGTTTAATAGTGCTGATTCCATTTGTTCTTTACGAGCGTTCAGTGCTTGCTGAACCTCTTGTTTTGCCTGATTAATGACCGCTCCAGCAGCTGGACGCTCTTCAGCGGGTAAGTCGCGCAGCGTGGACATCTGGAGCGTTAAATGACCTTTTTTCCCCAAGTATTCAACACGAACCGAATCCAGCGCAGCAACATCCTGTGCCTCTTCGATAGCTGCTTTAGCTTGAGCAACGAGTTCAGCGAGATGTGGCATCGTTTCCTCTTCCTTTGACCTGATGAGGTCTATTAGTTGTTATCAATGATGACGATTAAAAAATTGCCCTTTTGATTTCTGAACTCAAGTTTGAGTACTGAAAACAAAAAAGCCTCCAAAATGGAGGCTCCGGCGCTACTTTTCGTTTCTTTTCTTACGCGCAAAAGCCCCCAAAATTAGGCGCTAAAGTAAAAAAAGAAGCGGAAAAAAGCGATATTTAACATTGAGACATTCTCATTATGTGTAACTTATTGAATTTTACCATTAAGCCACAAATTTAGACAAAATAAAAGAGGGAGTTAACTCCCTCTTCCATTGACTTAATTAAGCCAGAGCACCTTTCGCTTTTTCAACTAAAGCAGCAAATGCAGCTTTGTCGAATACAGCGATATCCGCCAGGATCTTACGGTCGATTTCAATAGATGCTTTTCTTAATCCATTGATGAAACGGCTGTAAGACATGCCGTTCTGACGAGCTGCTGCGTTGATACGCGCAATCCACAGCTGACGGAACTGACGTTTTTTCTGACGACGGTCACGGTACGCATATTGACCAGCTTTGATAACAGCCTGGAAAGCTACACGATATACACGAGAACGTGCACCGTAATAACCTTTAGCTTGCTTTAAAATTTTCTTGTGACGAGCACGGGCGATAACACCACGTTTAGCGCGAGCCATATAACACTCCTAATGTCTATAATTCTGTTAAAAAAACTGATACTTATGCGTATGGTAGGCAAGCTACGACCAGGCCTAAATCTCCTTTAGAGATCATACCTTTTGGACGTAAATGACGTTTACGCTTAGTTGATTTTTTAGTCAGAATGTGACGGAGGTTAGCGTGCTTACGCTTAAAACCACCACCTGCAGTTTTTTTAAAGCGTTTAGCTGCACCGCGTACTGTTTTAATCTTTGGCATTTCTATAATCCACTTCGCATTGTTAATAACATAAAATAATAAGGCGAATAGCAGTCAGTCAATAAAGACTGACGCTATTACTTGAATTGCCTAACTATTTCTTCTTCGGCGCTAGCACCATGATCATCTGACGACCTTCAATCTTATTAGGGAAAGATTCAACAGAAGCCAGTTCATCCAAATCTTCACGGATGCGATTAAGCATTTCCATACCGATTTGTTGGTGTGCCATTTCACGACCACGAAAACGCAGTGTGACTTTGGCTTTATCGCCATCTTCAAGAAAACGAATCAGGTTGCGTAGTTTGACCTGATAGTCGCCTTCATCTGTACCAGGACGGAATTTAACTTCCTTGACCTGAATAACCTTTTGTTTCTTTTTCTGTTCTTTGAGAGTCTTACTTTTCTCATAGAGGAATTTGCCGTAGTCCATAATACGACAAACTGGCGGCTCGGCATTAGGACTGATTTCAACTAAATCAGCACCTGCTTCCTCGGCTTTCTCAAGAGCCTCTTTCAGACTAACAACTCCAATCTGTTCGCCGTCTAAACCTGTTAAACGAACTTCATGAGCGCGAATCTCACCATTGATACGATTCTGACGCGTTGATTGAATTCTTTTTCCGCCTTTAATACCTTATTCCTCCAACTGATGAAGACTTCTGCTTCTGATTTCTTGCAGAAGTTTTTCTTTAAAATCGTTAACGTCGATACTGCCAAGGTCTTTACCTCGACGAGTACGAACCGCTACTTTGCCTGATTCGACTTCTTTATCACCGCAAACAAGCATGTACGGAACACGACGTAAAGTATGTTCACGAATTTTAAAGCCAATCTTCTCATTTCTCAAGTCTGCTTTTGCACGAATTCCGGCATCTTGCAATTCTTTGACGAGTTTTTGTACATAATCAGCCTGTCCATCCGTGATATTCATCACGACAACCTGCTGTGGTGCTAACCAAGTCGGGAAGAATCCTGCGTATTCTTCAGTTAGAATACCGATAAAACGTTCTAATGATCCTAACACCGCTCGGTGAAGCATAACAGGTACTTTACGCTCATTATTTTCAGCAACATAAGAAGCGCCTAATCGACCTGGCAATGAGAAGTCCAGCTGTACTGTACCACACTGCCATGCACGATCTAAACAGTCGTAAAGTGTAAATTCAATTTTAGGGCCATAAAACGCCCCTTCACCCGGCTGATATTCAAATTCAATATTGTTATCAGTCAAGGCTTTTGCTAAGTCTGTTTCTGCAATATCCCATAAAGCATCTTCACCGATGCGTTTTTCTGGACGAGTAGACAGCTTAACAACGATTTTTTCAAATCCGAAAGTAGAATATACATCATAAATCAATTTGATGCAGTTATTTACTTCACTTAAAATTTGTTCTTCTGTACAGAAGATATGTGCGTCATCTTGTGTAAAGCCACGAACACGCATTAAACCGTGTAATGCACCAGAGGGTTCATTACGATGACAGCTACCAAATTCAGCCATACGTAATGGTAAATCACGGTAAGAACGTAGACCTTGTTTAAAAATCTGCACGTGGCCTGGGCAGTTCATAGGTTTGATACAATATTCACGGTTTTCCGAAGAAGTAGTGAACATATTCTCTTTGTAGTTTTCCCAGTGACCTGTTTTTTCCCAAAGAACACGATCCATCATAAATGGACCTTTTACTTCCTGATAATCATATTCTTTTAATTTGCAACGTACAAATGTTTCTAACTCACGGAAAATAGTCCAACCATCATTATGCCAGAAAGCCATACCCGGCGCTTCTTCCTGCATATGATATAAATCAAGTTGTTTACCTATTTTACGGTGATCACGTTTAGCGGCTTCTTCTAAACGTTCTAAATAAGCTTTTAACTGTTTCTTATCAGCCCAAGCGGTACCGTAAATGCGTTGTAGCATTTTGTTATCGCTATTACCGCGCCAGTATGCACCTGCGATTTTCTGTAATTTAAAGTGATGGCAGAAACGCATGTTTGGCACATGGGGGCCACGGCACATATCAATATATTCTTGATGATGATAAAGTGCTGGGTGTGCATCTTGACTGATATTTTCATCAAGGATAGCGACTTTATAATCTTCACCACGAGCAACAAAAGTTTCCCGTGCTTGTGCCCAAGTTACGCGTTTTTTAATGACATCGTAATCTGTTTTCGCCAACTCTAGCATACGTTTTTCTAACGTTTCTAAATCTTCCTGCGTCAGAGAATGATCTAAATCCACATCATAGTAGAAACCATTTTCGATAACAGGACCAATCGCCATTTTGGTTTGTGGCCATAACTGTTTAATTGCGTGTCCTAATAAGTGGGCACAAGAGTGACGAATAATTTCAAGACCTTCATCGTCTTTTGCGGTAATAATCGCCAGTTGTGAATCTTGCTCGATTAATTCGCAAGCGTCCACCAGCTCACCATTAACGCGCCCTGCAATGCAGGCTTTGGCAAGTCCAGGACCGATATCTGCAGCGACATCCATGACAGAGACTGCATTTTCAAATTGACGTTGGCTCCCGTCAGGAAGAGTAATAATTGGCATTTAAAATCCTTAGTTACAGTGGTGACCCATACGCAAGATCACATGCATTCTTAATTTTACTTTAAAATTTAATACGTTATTAGCAGTTACTTGCTTCACTCTGCAAGTTATGTACACCAAAGTGTTTAAGATAATAAAAGTACTTTGGCATACTGCTATAACTCAAGCGTGATATTATCATAGCAACAACAAATTATATATGCTTTTAATTGCGCGAGTATATCTGTCCCCATTTGCTATTTACGCTAATTAAAATCATAGATATTAAATTAATAAATAATTCACTCATATATAAAGTTAACATCTATAATTGATTTTACTTTTCCAGCAGTTACACGCTCGCCAGTCATACCATACCTTGCCTTTAAACCTAATGAAGTCGACGAATTAACTCTACCTAAAGATATTGCTTTATTAGCAGGGATTACATATCCATTACGCATTAATTGAACTCCCATACCTTTAGAGACTTCCCCTGCAGAGCCTGCTAAATTAATAAAGGTTGTATCATCATCAGTGGTTTGTCCGGAAAGATAAAATGATATATTTTGTGGTTGCGCGCAGTGGATATTTAAATTGACCGGAGCTTCGCCTGGGTAAGGAGGTAAATTAACATTGACATTTCGGCTACTAACGTCGCATCCACTAATTGGCATTGTAACATCATATTTAGACACTATTTCCCACGTAAAATATTTAGGATTACCACCATCCCAATCCGCTATTTTATACATATTAATAGTTGCAATAGTTTCACCCGATCTAATGAGTACTCCTCCTGCAGGTGAGTTATTTATAGGCGTTAAATACAACATCATTGGCATCGGCATAGGGGTAAGATCACCGATATGTAAAACTTTAGTCGCACTATTTAAAGGTAATGAATATGTATTTCCATACCAATATACTGAACCACTAAAATTAAATAGTGGCCCAGATAAGCCCGTCCCTGGTTCTAAATTGATATGGTCAACATCTTGCCATCCACCATAACTATTCCAACATTTTAAATGCCTAGAGAGATCAACAATTAAATTCTGATAAGGTTGCACTTCAGCCTCTAATTGCACATAAATATTATAATTACCAGACTCAATATCATATCCATTATCAACACTGCACCCAAAAGATAATGCATATGCTGAAAAGAAAACAAAAAAAGGATAAAGAAGCCCCTTTATTATTAAATTCATTTACATATCCAATTTAAAAATATTAGTTAATATTATTTTAGCAATACATATAGATTTTGACAAAAAATATTAATAATCAATGAAATACATTCAAAAAAAGACTATACAAATAATATAACCTTGTTGTTCTCTATTTATCCACAATAAATAGAGAATAAAAAATAAATTAATAAAATTAATTAATAAATCACATATCAAAAGTCAGCATTTTTATCAGTAAGTCGTTTACTGTCGATATTCACTGGGGGTTTTATGAAAGTATTGACGAAAAGCTTGGCTAAAAGCCGAATGTGAATCATACCCTACCGCTAAAGCAATATTTTCAATCGTTAATGATGTGTATTTGAGCAACTCTGCGGATTTAGCGAGTCGCTTTTGCATCACATACTGCATAATAGATATGCCTAATTCCGCTTTTACTTTGCGCTGTAGCGTACTGATTGATATGTTTAATGCACCAGCAATATCAGAAGCTGTTAATGGCATATGCAGTTTATCTTCTAGCCAGAGATCTAATTTATCCCCCCAGCTTGGTTGTACTTTCATTTGGGCTAATAGCAGACGTGCGAGAGTGGAATGATGTTCTGGCGCTTGAGGGTATTGATGTACCCACGCTAATAATCCTATTGCTGCGGGTGATAAGGCAAACATTCCCCCTCTTTCATTCAGTCGCCACTGTGATGTGACAGGAAGTTCTAAAATAAGATTTTTATTATTGAGATGACCAGCAAAAGCATGATCGATGGTAGGTGGGATAATTAAACAGTTTTGTTGAGAAATAAGAAAATCTTGCCGATTGAAATTAACTTCCATCGTTCCGGTTAAGCCAAAGATGATCTGCCAGATATTCTCATGCTGATGTGATACTGTATCTTGTGTATAACATCGCAAATGTAATTCAGGTAATAACAAAACATCCCCTTACACATTAACGCTCACAGTGAAATAAATACTACAACAAAATCGCTGTGAGCGTTAAAAGAAAAGGACAATTAGCTATAGATCATGCTAAACGAGCCCCATCAGGCACAGGTAAATTAAATTCTGCGAGAACGATAGCACCGTTTTCATCAGCAGCCCCGGTAATCAACACCTCAGACTTGATCCCTGCAATCCGCTTAATAGGAAAATTGCAAACACATAAAACTCGGCGACCAATTAGCTCTTCAGGAGTATAATTCACGGTGATTTGCGCACTAGAGCGTTTAGTCCCCAGCTCTCCCAAGCTGACTTCCATTACATAAGCGGGTTTCTTCGCTTTTTTATTTATTTCAGCACTTATAATTGTGCCAACCCGCATTTCTACCCGTAAAAAGTCATCCCATTCGATGGTGTTGGTGGTGTCTGTCATATTGCTACCTATTATTTTATTGCTATGTCTTCATTAAGATTATCGAATAAGTATAGATTAGCATGACATCGGTATCCTGCCCTGTTGCTAAGCTGTCATTCTCTGTTGTTAAACACTCATGACGTTACTTTTCTCTTTATACAAAAACAAATTCTTAAGCTATTTTTAATCACCGTTAAAATAAGCGTACCAATTAATAAATTTGTTATGTATAAAAAGTATTCTTGCCTTGAAACTATTTAATACACCGACTTAGAGAATCGCCTATGAGAAAGATAACAGACTGGACTACCTTAGAAGGTAATTTAGTACGTTTAGTACCATTAAGCATGGAGCATGGAGCATGCATCACCATTACGTGAACTGATTGCTAAAGATAGGCCTGATGAACTTTGGTTTACCACAGTTCCTTCTGTCACTACATTAAAACAATATATTGAGCATAAAAGACAATTACAAAAACAAGGAGTAATGCTTCCTTTTGCCGTTATTGATAAACGCCGTGAGCGTGTGGTGGGAGTGACGACCTATATGAACGTAGATAACCATACACCTCGAGTAGAGATTGGTTCAACATGGTATGCAAAAGAGGTACAAAGAACGGGTATTAATACCGAGGCGAAATATCTATTACTTAAATATGCATTAGAAGATCTACAATGTATTGCTGTTGAATTCCGCACTCATATCTTAAATCAAACCAGTCGTAGAGCGATTGAGCGTTTAGGTGCAAAACTCGATGGCATATTACGTAATCATCGTTTAACCACCAACGGTCAACGCAGAGATACCTGTATCTATAGTATTACCGATTATGATTGGCAAGCGGTGAAAACACATCTTGAGTGGTTAATGAAAAAATACCCATAACCTTCTTATAAATATAAAAATATTTCTTAATATCAACACTATTATTACTATTTATTTGCTATGATCGGTAGCCTTAATTACCTGTTGTTAGGAGCCTTTACACTCTATGTACTCTGTTTACCAGTTTTTTCAGGCTATCGGTCTTGGTCTTATTTTACTTCTACCGCTAACTAACCCACTCACCACGGTCGCACTTTGGCTTGGTCTGTCGGGGAATATGACCAAGGAACAGCGTAATCAACAATCCTTTATGGCATGTGTCTATATTTTTATTATTATGACCATCGCTTTTTATGCGGGTCGTGTAATAATGACGACCTTTGGTATCTCTATTCCAGGCCTTCGTATTGCTGGGGGGATGATCGTTGCTTTTATTGGTTTTAGTATGTTATTTCCCCATACTCCCAATGTGGACGATCCGCTTTCAGAAGAAAAAAATCCGCATCGAAATCCTCAGGCGCCCAATATTGCTTTTGTGCCCTTAGCCATGCCAAGTACCGCAGGGCCGGGGACAATTGCGATGATCATCAGTACAGCAGCATCAATTCCTTCACGTACAGATATTGCGCAATGGGTATTGTACGTTGCACCTATTACCACTTTCTTTTTAATTAGCCTGATTGTTTGGCTTTCACTGCGCGGTTCAACCGGTATTATGCGCTATCTCGGTCACAGTGGTATTGATGCTATTTCTCGTGTTATGGGATTTTTATTAATTTGCATGGGAGTACAGTTTATGATTAATGGTGTACTTGAAATCATTGCTGACCTCCCCGCTTTATTACAACAAGCTCAATCAGCGGCTGCTGCCAGCTTATCAGAAAAGTTATCCGCTAAATGATAGGCTGCTTTGACCTTCGCTAAATAGCGTGGTGCTTGAGATGCAGGATGATTTTTTTCAACGTAACGATAAAAATCATCCGCGCTCATGGCATTAATTTTGGCAATCGCCGTATCTCTATTTTTATCAAAAGTTCTGAGTAATGCACCCGCCCCATTCACATAAGCCAAAATAGTCGCGTAATAGAGTGTTTCAGGATTGGAGATCCCAGATAAATGGCGCTCTCTTAATAATTGAATATAAGCAGTTCCTAAATCAATATTAGTAGCCGGATCTTTTAGCTGAGCGGTGGTTGGTTGCCCTGCTTTTCCTCTATTTTGATAAATATCTCTCCCCGCTGTGGATGCCTTTATTTGCATTAATCCAACCGCATTCGATTTACTTATCACTTCTGGCCTAAAATTAGATTCTACCTGAATAATGGCTTTAATTAAGGTTTCATCAACACCATAACGGGCTGAAGCTTGTTTAATATGCTCATCAAAAGGGGTGTTTTTCCATTGAGCAGTAGAAATTGAGGCATTATTAACTCTGTGCTCTACAGGCTGGCTATTTAAAAATCGCGGTGTCTCTTTTTTCGCCGTTTGGTGATTGGGATCTGCACACCCTGCCAGCAGTAAAATTGCCAAAGGAAATATTATGTTGGTCTTCACACGTTATCCTCATCATTTCGCCCTATGCTTTATAGGAGATTATTAAAAAACACAAACCTAACGCTGTCCATTAAAAAAATGGACTAAGGATAAGCTTCTCTCATAAAAACAGATACCTTAACCAGCAGTAAGCCATGATTTGGCTGTAAATTTCATCAATTGTGAGTATTAAACAACCTTTCACACCAATAGTTACCATCGATTGTTAATTTTTATAAAGAAAGACGACAATTTACTTAACATTTATTGAAATACATGCTGTTATCTTAGTATCAGCTGTTATCAAATAGCTATTTTCATTTTCACACAGAGATAACTTGACTTTTTTGAAATGATATTGATAATCATTATCAGTTAGAGAATTCCACGAAAATTATAAGGCTATATAATATGGATATGTTCCGCTCTGTAAATAAAATTTCGCTTACGGCATTATGCTTAGTTGCCTCAATCTTCTTTATACCCCCTGCACAGGCAAAAGATAAGCTAAAAGTTGTCACGACTTTTACTATTATCCAAGATATCGCACAAAATGTTGCTGGCGATGCTGCCGTTGTTGAATCTATCACCAAACCCGGTGCAGAAATTCATGATTATCAACCAACGCCAAAAGATATTGTCAAAGCGCAAAAAGCTGATCTTATTTTATGGAATGGGTTAAATCTTGAGCGTTGGTTCGAACGTTTTTTCAATGAATTACGTAATGTGCCTGCGGTCGTTGTCACTGAAGGTATTACCCCTATGCCTATTCGTGAAGGAGCTTACAAAAACAACCCAAACCCACATGCATGGATGTCGCCTAACAATGCATTAATTTATATCGAAAACATTCGTAAAGCGCTCGTTGAACACGATCCAGATAATGCCGCAATTTATAACCAAAATGCCGCGCGTTACGCTGAACAAATTAAACAACTTGATGCACCATTAAGAGCAAGATTAGCGCGTATTCCTGAAGAAAAACGCTGGTTAGTAACGAGTGAAGGTGCCTTTAGCTATTTAACCAATGATTATGGTTTTAAAGAAGTGTATTTATGGCCAATTAATGCAGAAGAGCAAGGCACCCCTCAACAAGTAAAATACGTGATTGATACCGTAAGAGAACACCATATTCCTGTCGTGTTTAGTGAAAGTACGATTTCCGATAAACCTGCTAAACAAGTGAGTAAAGAGACTGGTGCAAAATATGGTGGCGTTCTTTATGTAGACTCACTTTCTGCCCCGGGTGGAGAAGTCCCTACTTATATTGATCTACTTAATATTACTGTCGATACCATTGCGAAAGGATTTGGACAATGAATGATAAAAAAATAAATCCTACTCTTACTGTTGATAATGCAACGGTAACCTATAACAACGGTCACACTGCTATTTATGATGCAAGTTTCTCTATCACTGGTGGCACAATTTGTGCCCTAGTGGGCATCAACGGTAGTGGTAAATCCACACTTTTTAAAACCATTATGGGATTAGTCAAACCCTCAAAAGGTACCGTAACATTAAATAATCAACCTATTCAGCAAGCACTTAAACAGAATATGATTGCTTATGTGCCACAAACAGAGGAAGTTGACTGGAACTTTCCTGTACTGGTTTCTGATGTGGTGATGATGGGACGTTATGGAAAAATGGGTTTTTTTCGTATTCCATCGAAACAAGATCATGAAGTGGTTGAAGCTTGTTTAGAGCGTGTCGGCTTATCAGGCCTTGGACATCGCCAAATTGGTGAGCTATCTGGTGGGCAGAAAAAACGGGTATTCTTAGCACGAGCAATGGCACAAGAAGGCACCGTACTGTTATTAGATGAACCTTTTACTGGCGTGGACGTAAAAACAGAAAATGCCATTATTGAATTATTACGTAACTTGCGAAAAGAAGGTCACCTAGTATTAGTATCAACTCATAACTTAGGTAGTGTACCCGAATTTTGTGATCACGTTATTTTAATTAATAGAACAGTGCTTGATAGCGGGCCAACAGAAACCACCTTTACCCAAAAGAATTTAGAGCATGCTTTTGGTGGCGTATTGCGTCATATCAGCTTATCAGGCCCTGATCTTCACGACGACGACGATCCACGTTCACTTACCGTTATTACTGATGATGAACGCGCTGCCGTTTTCTATGGTCACCATGAACAACATACTCCCGCTCATCAAAGTAAGCGTAAACAAGGAGATTAGCCATGCTAGAATTACTCCTACAACCTTTTGAGTATAACTATATGGTAAAGGCTATCTGGGTAAGTGCCTTAGTTGGTGCTGTCTGTGCCTTTTTATCTTCTTACCTTATTCTTAAAGGTTGGTCATTAATGGGAGATGCCCTCTCCCACTCCGTCGTTCCCGGCGTTGCCGGTGCTTATATTTTAGGGCTGCCATACGCAGTGGGTGCTTTTTTTACGGGTCTACTTGCTGCTTTATCAATGACTTTTATTCGTCACATCACAAGATTACGTGAAGATGCGGTGATCGGCTTTATTTTTTCTACTTTTTTTGCTTTTGGTCTGTTGCTGGTTTCATTAAACCCTACTGCCGTCAACGTTCAGACCATTATTTTAGGGAATATTCTCGGCATTGCTGATGAAGATGTCTGGCAAGTCGTTATCATTACTGGTGTCTCTTTTCTTATTCTATTTTGTATGTGGAAAGATTTATTAGTTGTATTTTTTGATGAAGTACATGCTCGCTCTATTGGTTTATCCCCTTTAAAACTAAAAATCATCTTCTTTACCTTGCTCAGTGCATGTACCGTTGCTGCGCTACAAACGGTCGGCGCTATCTTAGTTATTGCTATGGTGGTTACTCCCGGCGCTACCGCTTATTTACTCACTGACCAATTTAAACGACTCGCTATTATCGCTATTTGTATTGGTACAGTAACCAGTGCTGTTGGTGCTTATCTAAGTTATTTCTTTAATGGTGCTACGGGGGGCGTTATCGTCACAATGCAAACCGCCCTTTTCTTATTAGCCTTCTTATTTGCGCCTAAACATGGCATGTTGGCAGCCCGTCGCCGCGCACGTCAAAGTTCACAAGCACTTATTTCACAATCCCAGCATCCAAAAGACGTTACTCAACAAGAAGAGGTGCAACTATGAATGAATTAATGGAATTTTTCATTGAACCTTTTCAATATCCTTTTATGCAACGTGCAATTATTGCCGCGGTTATCATTGGTATCGCCTGCGCTATTTTATCTTGCTATATGGTGTTAAAAGGTTGGTCACTAATGGGAGATGCTATTTCTCACGCTGTTTTACCTGGCGTGGTATTAGCTTATGTCACTGCAATTCCTTTAACGATAGGGGCTTTTCTTTCGGGCCTATTTTGTTCATTTGCAACAGGTTATTTAAAAGAGCATAGCCGAATAAAAGAAGATACGGTAATGGGAATTGTCTTTTCTGGTATGTTTGCTGTCGGTTTGGTGATCTTCGCTAGTGTAGATACTGACCAACATTTAATGCATATATTATTTGGTAATATCTTAGGTATCACCCCAGATGTGCTTATACAGATTAGTGCTATTTGTTTAATTACTATTACTATTATGCTGGTTAAACAAAAAGACTTTATGTTGTATTGTTTCGATCCTAATCAAGCAAGAATTGTCGGTCTCCCGGTCGCTTTATTACATTATGGCTTACTCTCTATTTTGGCGTTAACGATTGTCGCCTCGATGCAAGCCGTTGGGATTATTTTAGTGGTCGCCATGCTGATTTCTCCGGGGATCACCGCTTATCTATTAACGCGAAGCTTCTCTCGAATGATCACACTCGCTATCCTTTTTTCTGTTATATCGAGTGTTATTGGTACATTTATCAGTTTTCATATTGACGGTGCCACAGGCCCTTCTATTGTACTCACGCAAGCGGTGTTCTTTATTATTGCATTACTCTGTAATCAGATTAAATTGGCAAAAATAAAACGGCAAACTAAACCCGCCAATGCCTAATGAAAATCTTTATTACTATAAAAACGGGATAATCATCCCGTTTTTTAGTTTTATACTGTATTGATTTAATTAAAGTGTTATTGTCATAGTATAAACATCGCTCGTTACTATTTGGGTCTACTAAGTAAACAACTTTGCGAGGTGTAATCTATGTGGCAGAATATTGGTCGTTTGCTTGAATCAAATTTAGGATTTTCAGCAAAGATCAGCGAAAAACACCACCTTTCAAGCGGTGATATACACCACACTTGGAAAATTCAATATGGTGAGATCCCTGTCTTTGTAAAATCTAACCTACGGGAATTTTTGCCCACCTTTAAAAATGAAGCAGAACAGCTTGAAATGTTGGCAAAAAGCCAAACGATCCGTATTCCTCGCGTATTAGGCATTGGCAATAGTAAAGATACTAGCTTCTTACTGTTAGAATTTCTGCCTGTGCAACCTTTTACACCTCACAGCGCGTATTGTTTTGGTCAACAGTTAGCTAAATTGCATCAATGGGAAGAACAACCCCGTTATGGTTTTGATTTCGATACCCATATAGATACCACTCCTCAAGCAAATGGTTGGGAGAAGCGCTGGAATTACTTCTATTCGGAAAAGCGTATCGGTATCCAGTTGCAACTCGCTTCAGAGAAAGGGATGGTTTTCGGTGATATAGAAGAAATCATTCAAATCATTAATCACCGTTTAGCCGATCATCATCCACAACCCTCGCTATTACATGGCAACTTATGGCCTAAAAATTGTGCTGCTATAGGTCAATCTGAAGGAACGATGTTCGATCCTGCTTGTTATTGGGGTGATCGCGAATGTGATATTGCCATGTTACCGCTATGCTCTTCTGTGCCGGCCAATATTTTTGATGGTTACCAAAGCATCTGGCCTTTATCTGAAAAATTCCTATCACGCCAGCCTATCTACCAACTCTACTATTTCCTTAATCGCTGTCATTTATTCGGTGAAGAAAAAGATTACCTAGCAGCCAGAAAAATCATTGATGATTTGCTCGGCACACACTAAAACAATCTGATTTTATTTACCAATAGATAAAAATAAACCTCGCCAAATGTTACCCTGCGAGGTTTATTTTAATTAAGTCAATGTGATAGATAACTACCAGCCTAAAAATTTCAGCAGAAAATAACCAATTGCGATCACAATAATAGGTGAAATATACAGCACCATGACTTGAGTAAATAGTGTATGTCTTGGCAATTTTATATTCTGCTCTAGCTCTTGCGCTGTAATACCACTTTTTAGTGCTCGTTCAATAATTAGTTGATCTTGAATATTTTCTTTTAAATATTTCACTTGGCGATACATTCTTAACCCTGATGCACTCAGTGCTAAGCCAATAAACATTAAAAAGAAGATCACAAAGAAGATAATATTCTGTTGGCTAAAACCTATTTGAGTGTTGGGTACTGGAGAATGACGCCAAAAAAAGTCTAGCCACGGGGTGTTAAATTGTACCATTTCTGCTAATACTCGAAAAAAATCATTAATTACAGCATTAACACCCTCGCCATTTGCTCTTGGGATCGCAGCTAACTCAATCAACGAAACTGTCGTTGAAATAAAGGCAGGAATAAAAATAAGCCAACCAATAACACGTTTTACAATGGCATATATTCCTGCATGTTGATAACTCATTTTGTCCTCACTCATAGAATTCGGCAATATGCACCTAAATATCCTAATCTAATTAACGGCTAATATGTCAATAATTTAATAGCTATCATTTTCTCTATTTATTTTTTAAAAGAAATAAGAAACTGATTAAAAAAGATTTTCCAATCAACTCTTGCTACAATCATTTTTCATCAACATAGACCTTATTATGGAGAGTAAACATGTCTTTTAAATTGCCCATTGAAGCCGCTATTTTTGATATGGATGGTTTGCTAATCGACTCAGAGCCGTTTTGGGCACAAGCAGAACATGAGGTCTTTGCACAATTAGGTGTCGATTTATCACTTGCTGACAGCATGCCCGACACCGTCGGCTTAAGAATAGATCAAGTTATCGAACTTTGGTATCAAGTATCACCTTGGCAAGGCGTAACACAACAAGAAGCTAAAGAGAGAATGATTGCTCGCGTTGTACAACTTATTGAAGATAAAAAACCGTTGCTCCCTGGTGTTGAACATGCCCTATCTTTATGTCAATCATTAGGTTTAAAGATAGCCTTAGCCTCAGCATCACCGCATTTTATGCTAGAGCGTGTACTTGAGTTATTTAATATTCGTCATTACTTCTCTGCTGTTGTCTCTGCAGCTGATTTAGCGCACAGTAAACCTCACCCAGAAGTCTATCTCAATGCTGCTAAGGCACTTAATGTCGCACCCATTAATTGTGTCTCTTTAGAGGACTCACGCAATGGTATGATTGCTTGCAAAGCTGCAAGAATGCGCTCAATTGTTGTGCCTGCAGCGGAGCAGTTTAATGACAAATGTTGGGGATTAGCCGATGTTAAAATTGCCTCTCTCAACGAATTAACCAAATCTCAATTATTAGGCTAACAACTTTAGTTATAGCCTATAAAAATTTATAGAAGGATATCATTTATTGTCGATATCCTTTTTCTATATTAATTCTCATCCCTTATCTAAAATTTGGTTATTTTTAACACATCCGAATAAAATATTTCTGTTATTGCTTAATAATTAAGGCAATTTTTATCTTTTATGTCTGTTAGTTGCTGTAAAAACCTTTTATACTTAAGCACTGTATAAATGAACAGCAAGCGGTAAAAACCGCATATAGGCATAGATAAGGAATGACAGCCGAAGGACATTTACTTTTTTCTGTTGCAACACTCGTCTTAGCACAGAAATTAGAAATAACCCCCGTTCTTGCTCAAGGTGATTGGTTTCACATGATCCCTGCTGTCTTATTAGGTTCACTACTACCAGATTTAGATCATCCAGGCTCTATATTAGGACGCCTCTTTCGGATAATCTCATTACCGCTATCAAAACTCTGTGGTCATCGTGGCTTCACACATAGCCTACTCGCCTTTTGTGGTTTAGCCATTTTATGGGAAACACAAGTTGCGCCTTATATCACGATTTCGGCTGATTTTTTTCACGCCCTTTTGCTAGGTTACCTAAGTCACTTACTGGCAGATATGCTAACACCATCAGGTGTGCCTTTTTTATGGCCACTAAAAATGCGTTTTGCCTTACCGATTTTAGCGAAAAAAAATAGCAAAAAAGGAGAACGATTTATTTCTGTCATCATCTTAGTTGGTGCACTATTTCTGCCCCCACACCTAACTTTTTCTCTTCCCACACAAATAAATCACTGGTTACAAATGTACCACGATAAACGTACACCTTTTTAACTCTCCTTGACAGTTCTCTACTTTCCTCTATCTATTTATAGTTAATTAGTCTTTTTTATACCAATCTTCCTTGTTTTTATAACTAAACGACTATATAAAAGAATAATTGATTATAAAAAGTTATTAACAATACTGTTACCATATAGCGAGTTGATGCTGTTATATCCTTTCTTATTACCTAAGAACTCATATCGCATACAATCGCCAAATTTATATATAAAAATCTCGTTGGAGAGTTAAGATGAATTTTCCGTTAATTATTAACGTACTCGTCTTTGTTGTGCTATTACTCATCTTGGCTAAATTAAGCCAACGTCAGTGGAGCCTGTCAAAGAAAGTTCTTGTCGGTTTGGTCTTTGGGGTGGTGTTTGGGCTGGCGTTACATGCATTCTATGACGCACACGATCCTATTATTAAAGAATCTATCCTTTGGTTTAACATCGTTGGTAACGGTTACGTACAACTGTTACAAATGATCATTATGCCATTGGTATTTGCTTCTATTTTAAGTGCAGTATCACGTTTACACCAAGCATCATCATTGGGAAAAATTAGTGCACTAACCATTGGTACACTTCTATTTACAACGGCAATTGCTGCTCTTATCGGTATTGTTATAGCCAATATCTTTGGTTTAACAGCTGAAGGTCTTGTTCAAGGGGAACAGGAAGCGCAGCGTTTAGCCGCTATTCAACATAATTATATAGGTAAAGTGTCTGACTTAACTGTACCTCAATTAATTTTATCTTTTATTCCTAAAAATCCATTTGCCGATTTAACTGGTGCAAGCTCAACCTCGATTATTAGTGTAGTTATCTTTGCGGTATTCCTAGGAATGGCTGCAATAAAACTGCTTAAAGAAGATAAACCTCGCGGTGAAAAAGTATTAGCAGCGATTGATAGCTTACAAGCGTGGATCATGAAGTTAGTCCGTATCGTTATGGCATTAACACCTTACGGTGTAATGGCACTGATGACTAAAGTTGTGGCAAGCTCCAATCTGCATGACATTATTCAACTCGGTAGCTTCGTTGTTGCCTCTTATGTTGCGCTGGGCTTAATGTTTGTCGTTCATGGTTTATTAGTTGGATTTACTGGATTAAGCCCAATTAAATTCTTCAAAAAAGCAGGACCATTATTAGCATTTGCATTTACAAGTCGTTCGAGTGCAGCCAGTATTCCATTAAATATCGAAACACAAACTCGTCGCATTGGTGTTCCTGAATCGATTGCCAGTTTCTCATCGTCTTTTGGTGCGACAATTGGTCAGAATGGTTGTGCCGGTATTTATCCTGCTATGTTAGCCGTTATGGTGGCACCAACAGTCGGTATTAATCCTTTCGATCCTCTTTGGATTGCCACTTTGGTGGGTATCGTAACCATTAGCTCAGCAGGTGTTGCGGGTGTCGGTGGTGGTGCAACCTTTGCAGCCCTGATCGTTTTACCAGCGATGGGATTACCTGTAACACTGGTTGCCCTACTGATTTCTGTGGAGCCTCTTATCGATATGGGTCGTACTGCATTAAATGTCAGTGGCTCTATGACCGCAGGTACTATTACTAGCCAAATGATGCGCCAAACAGATAAAGAGATCTTTAATCAGGAAGAAGAAGCTGAACTTAATGTGAAGTAAACCACATTAACAATTAAGTTAAATCTCTTAAAGCCAGTTTAATTTTAAACTGGCTTTTTTATTTTGATATTAATTTAACCGCCTTTTATCAATCAATAGATATGATGATCATGCATCACTAGCTCTGAGGCTTAACTTAATACCTATAAAAATATTAAGAGATAAGAATATTCAGTTGAACCAGAACGGTCTGTTAAATAAAACGAAAAGCGATTGTAGGAATTAATTAAAGCTAATGGATCACCAACAAAAATGCCAGAAACATTTCTGTCTCTGGCATTTGTAAACTGATAATTAAAAATTATTTATCGCTAATAGTTTCTTTTACTTGAGATATTCGCCACTACGTAGTGCTTCAATACGTTTATCTAATGGTGGGTGTGATAAAAATAACTCACTAAATGACTTATTACGGCCATTAATACAGAAAGCCATCATACTGCTCTCTTCTTGTGGCTCATAGCTGGTTTTTAAGCGTTGTAATGCCGCTATCATCTTCTCACGGCCAACCAGTTTTGCAGAGCCTGCATCCGCATGGAATTCACGGTAGCGAGAGAACCACATCGTAATGATACTTGCCAAAATGCCAAAGACAATTTCAAGCACCATAGAAACGCCCATGTATACCCATGGGTTTCCGTTACTGTTTTCACTCTCTTCATCGCTCGAAATAAAATTCGCCACAAATTGAGCAATGATACGGGAGATAAAGATCACGAAAGTATTCACAACACCTTGTAACAAGGTCATCGTTACCATATCACCGTTGGCAACATGGCTAATTTCGTGTGCAATAACAGCTTCCGCTTCGTCACGGCTCATACTGGCTAATAATCCGGTACTCACCGCCACCAGCGAAGCATCACGACGAGCTCCTGTTGCAAACGCATTAATATCTGGTGCATCGTAGATTGCAACTTGAGGCATTTTAATCCCCACTTGCTCAGACTGACGTCTTACAGTATCAAGTAACCAACGTTCTACTTCAGAGGTTGGATTTTCAATCACTTGACCACCAACGGATCGTAATGCCATCCATTTTGACATAAGTAAAGAAACAAATGCACCACCAAAACCAAATAGGCCAGCCATGATCATTAAACCCTGAACACTGCGGCCTTGAATACCTGTTAAAGATAAGATGATCCCGAACACAAACATGACAGCTAAGTTTGTTAACAGGAATAAGGCAATCCTCATCATATTGATACTGTTCCTATTTTATCTAATTACCACATTGCAAAAACTATCTTATAAATAAGGCTTTTTTTTATTTTATCAAGTCTTTTAACTTGTTTGCTACTAAAAACGATATAACTTTACATTTTAATAAAAGAAAATGTAATTAATAGCTAAATTATGGAGGATTATTTTCACATAGAGGAGGAATAACAGTCTAGGCAAGATAGGCCCAAAAATAAATGCTAGTGATGAAATTTTAACAAAATAAATTAATTGAAGACGTTTTGTTAGATTAAAGGTTAGGATGCCAGCTTTATCTATTTTTGTACATGGCTTACCATCAGGCAAGCCATGCACCTATACAGGGATGAATTCTGTTATCCCTTACCCTATAAACAATTACATTTTAAAACGATATGTCGTTGTCATAGAGCCTGATAATGAGTGAGCACGTCGTGAGTGACCATCATACAGTTTTGGTGTGGTGTAATCATTTTCTTGTTGATGGTGCCAACCAATACCGCCACTTAACGAAATAGAAAGATTAGCCGTTGGCTTCCAGTAGCTAAATAAGCCAAACTGCCCTTGTTTTAATCTTTCGCCGGAGTAACTAAATTCACTATAGTTAGTCCGTGCACCAACAGACAACTCATTGTTAACTTTGTATGCAGCTTCTAATGCCCCCATCACTTCACCATCACGCACATAGTCAATATCTGCATAAGCCGGTGAGTTAAAGCGTCCACGAGTATTCCCAATTGGGTTACGCGCAAATTGACCAACACCATTGGCTTTTTTCGCATCGGTATAAGTCACACCAGTACGAATGGTCCACGCTGATTCAGGAATACGCCATTCCATAGTACCAGCAAAGTGCCATGCATCCTTATCAAAGTTACGTTTACCTGCATTAGCATTGGTTAATGTGCGTTTTCCTTCACTGCCATAATCGTGGTAATAAACAACACCACCTAGAGTAACGTCTGATGTTAACTTATATTTTGTTTCTAAACCGTGTTGACGGAATACATCATCCGCCTGACCATAGAAATAATAGACTTTTAATGGTTTGGAATTATAGTTAACTCCACCAGTAATAACATGGTCAATATTATGTCTAACACCATTACCATCACTGAAATACATTCTATCGATATTTGGGCTATCACGACGCATAACTTTTCCGTCGAGATACAGCAAATCTAAACTCCAATCACCCATCGCCGTATTAGTGTAATAACCGTTATAACTGTTTAATGATAAGCGCTGTGAGTTAGTAAAAATACCTGTATTCTTCAAGGTAAACCAACCCGCTTTACCATTAATTAAAACAGGATCTAAATCGAATCTCACTTTTGCAAAACGTTGACCAATTTTGTTATAGCCTTTTGCTTCACCATCATCATTATATAATATGGCACGAGAAGCGAAGTCTTTACTTGCTCCTAATTTAATACCACCATAATAAGAAACATCGAATCCTAGAATGCCACCTAAATAGCCAGATCTGAAATCAGCTTGGAAGTTTTGCCCCCAAGCATTAGCAACTTGTTTTCTATAACGTTGCTCTTGTTTATCAAAACGGTTTTCTGTTTTTAGGTATTTCCACATATTAATGGTAGTCAGCTCAAGTTCAGAATCAGAAATAAATGAGCTTTCTTTAATTGTATTTTCCCAATTCCCAGCATTAGCAGCGCTCACAGCTAAAAAACAAGGGGAAAACATAAACAACACCATTCTTTTTAGTTTCATTTTAAATTCAACCTGGTTAATAACTATTTAAATTTATTTATATTCAATAAGTTAAACAAAGTACTATTTTTATATTTAGCTAAAAGTAACGCCCGCTTAAATTGTATGAATTTAAGCCAAATCGCTATTTTTTTAGCATCAATAATGCTAGGTAGTCATCTCACCACATTGTTATTTACTTTTTTGAGCAATAAAATGCTTAAGCAAATTATAAATAACTTACCTTCTAGTCATTAATCCTTAATGAGAAAATCTATTCTAAAATTAGCGCATCTAGCGTTTATATAACTGCGCCGATGAGAAGAGATTTTGCACTTAGCATTTGGGTGAGATTTTTAATCTGTTACTATTACCTTAGTATGTCAGAATGATACAAAATTTTATGATCTGTATGCTATCGTAATTTTATGTCAACTAGAGCGATCATTGTCACAACATGTTACATTTATTGCAATAAGTAAACCATTAAATGTGAATTTAATCACATTTAATAAGGCATTTATTTTTTTATCTTATTTAATAGATAAAAATCTAGCTTTTATTTACTTTACAAAAGATTTTTTATCTAAACCTCCTTGCATTCCATTTATTTATATTTTTCAAAGCTAGCATCAAATAGATTTTAAATAAAAACTTAGATTACATGATATTAAGAATATTTTTATATAAAAGCAGTTAAATATCTTAATGAATTCTTATGTTACTGGTAACTAAATATGACTACTAAGAAAAATAGCGAAATAATAGTATGAGATGATTTTCTCACTAAAGATATAACTAAGATTATTATAAAGTATTAGATACCAGATACTTTTTCAGACAAATATAGGGAAATAAAAACCCCCAATAATTGATTAATCAACTATTGGGGGTAAATTTGAATCACTTTCTTAAGTAGAAAAACTTAATTTAATAACTTCTTAGGTTTTAATACCTTTGCAAGATCATCCGCAATATTAGCCGTTTCATCTAAGTAAGGATCAGGGCCTTCATAATCCTTCGGTAAATCATCAAGTGATTTTAGTGGCGGCTTACCCTCTAACTTAAGACGTTGGTTAATACGCTGTAATTTTATGGCTTCTAGCTCTTTATTCTCTTTTTCGCGCTCTGCAAAATTAAGAATAATAAACTTATCTTCACCTTTGGCTTTAGCTTCATTGTAGCGCTTGATATCATCAAAAATATATGAAAACTCTCTATCATTCGCGATACGTTTAGCATGTTGATCCGTCAATGTAGGTAGTGCTTGTTTTATTTTCTCTGAATACTCAGACAGCTTATAATTAGCCGGTGGAATACTGTCCCAAGGTAAAGCATTATCTTCATTGCTTTCCCCCATTTCTGAATTATCAAAGCTTGGTAATAACAAGTCTGGTGTCACCCCTTTTAATTGGGTACTTCCGCCATTAATACGATAGAATTTTTGGATAGTGTACTGAACTGAACCTAAACTAGGCCAATCAGGACTTAACATCTGATCATAAACTCGTGTCAATGAACGATATTGTTGCACCGTTCCTTTACCAAAGGTTTGCTCACCAACAATTAATGCGCGCCCATAATCTTGCATTGCAGCAGCAAAAATTTCAGAAGCAGAAGCACTAAAGCGGTTAACGATAACCACTAGTGGCCCTTTATAATAGACAACATCATCACGATCATAATCCTGGCGTACTCGACCATTATTATCACGGACTTGAACGACGGGACCACTTGGAATAAATAAACCTGATAATGCAATAGCTTCCGTTAACGCACCGCCCCCATTACCACGTAAATCAATAACTAAAGCAGATACATTGTCTTTAGCCACTTTTTGTAGTTGGGTTTTCACATCATTAGTTAAACCGACATAGAAACTAGGAATATCTAAAATAGCGATTTTATCACCATTAATCACTTTTTCGGTTAACTTGACCGCTCTATCTTCTAGGCGGATCTGTTCTCTTGTTAAAGTGATAGTTCTTGGCTTCGCCCCTTTTTCATCAGAGATAACTTCTAGTTTAACCTGACTACCTTTAGGACCTTTGATTAACGCGACAACGTCATCTAAGCGCCAACCAACCACATCAACCATGGGTTTATTATGTTGACCGACAGCGATAATTTTATCACCTACTTTTAGCGCTTTACTTTTAGCAGCCGGTCCGCCCGTTACCATGGAATTAATCATTGGATAATCATCATCCATTTGTAATACGGCACCAATCCCTTCTAATGAAAGGCTCATTTCTGAATCAAAGGCTTCCGTATTTCTTGGTGATAAATAACTGGTATGGGGATCAATTTCACGCGCAAAAGCCGTCATGATAATTTGGAATACGTCTTCACTTTGGCTTTGTGTTTGGCGACGTAATGCAGCTTTATAACGTTTTGTCAGTGTTTCTTTGATTTCACTGTCTGTTTTGTCAGAGAGTTTAAGTGTTAGCCAGTCGTATTTTACTTTTTCATCCCAAAGCTTATCTAATTCAGCTTGCGTTTTCGGCCATGGCGCTTTGGTTCTATCTAACTGAAATTTATCTTGTCCAGTGAGATCGATAGGTTGATTTAATCGATTTAAAGCATATTGAAAGCGCTCAAAACGTCTTTTTTGCGCAAGGTTAAACAGATCATATAAAGGACCTAATTCACCTGTTTTTAAATATTCACCCACTTTAGTTTTATCTTTATCAAACTGGGCAATATCTGACGCTAATAATACGTTATGGCTATAATCCAATAAATTAAGATAGCGATTAAAAATCTTTTCGGAAAAACTCGCGTCTAACGAGAATTGACGATAGTGGGAACGTTCAAAACGAGCGGTGACACGCTCACTCACAGTGGAATGTTGTGGCTCTTGCTTTAATGTCGGTAATTGATTAATAGTCACCATGGCTGGCGTGGCTGGTTTATCAGCCATGACAGCAGAAGTGCCTGTTAACGCTAATCCGATAGCAAAAGCCACATTTAAAAGTTTGTTCATGCTCTGGTTGGCCTCCGTATCAGAACTTTAAATGTTCCGTGCGTACATTCATTGCCAAACCGTTAGGCAATTGTACACGTACACCCTCTTTCGCTATTTCTAGCACTGTCGCATCCATCACGCTACTTCCAACGTTAACTTTCAGCGATTGACCTACAGTAAGCACTGAGATGTCTTTGACTGGGGTTAACTTTTCAGTATTTTGGCGTGGCGCTTTGCGAGGCGCTTGATTAGCTTGCTTTTGAGGGCGAGGCTGTCGTTTTTCACCGTCTTTAGGTGCTTGACGACGAGGATTTGGCTTTTTCGCTGCCGGACGTTTACTGGTCTCCTTATCACCTTCAGCTTCGCGCTTTTTAGCACGTTGCTCAGCTCGTTGAGCTTGAACGCGCGCTTTCGCTTCGGCTAATTGTGTACGAGCATGTGCAATATGCTCTGCTTCCAGCTCTCCGCAGTCGTTACCATTCAAGTCGACACGTTTAGCCCCTTCTTTTACACCATAAAGGTAGCGCCAACTTGAGGTATACAAGCGTAAGGCAGAACGTAACTGTGTCTTACTCAGCTGAGTTTCATCTTTTAGATGCTCAACGAGATCTTGAAAAATACCGACTTTCAAAGGGCGTGCTTCACCCTCAGCGATAAAACACTTAGGGAAACGTTCCGCTAAAAAAGCGATGATTTCTTTACTACTGTTCAACTTAGGTTGATTTTCCATGAAATTTCCTGATTACAACGGTTTTGCCAACCAGCGCAGGCATGAACAAGCGACATTATAATAGTGTTGCCAACAATTTCTACGGCAAACGCCTGTTATCTTACACAAAATTCACAATATTTTGCGGTATGACACGTTTTTAAATGCTCGCAGAGCACGTCACACAACGCTTTAAGCCCATTTTCATCTTTTTTATCAAAACGACCAAAAATAGGGCTATCGATATCGAGAACGCCGATAATTTGTCCATTTACCTCTAAAGGTAGAACAATTTCAGACTGACTTGCACTATCACATGCAATGTGTCCACTAAATTGGTGCACATCATTAACTCTTAGAATTTTGTTTTCTGAGAATGCCGTTCCGCAGACTCCTTTTCCAAAACCAATCCTGACACAAGCCACTTTACCTTGGAAAGGACCAAGAACTAATGAGTTACCATCATTAAGATAAAACCCGACCCAATTTATCTTGTCTAACTTCTCGTAAATCAATGCACTGGTATTAGCAAGTGATGCGATAAAGTCATTTTCACCAGACAACAAGGCTGACAAATTATCAGTGAGTTCCTGATAAAAATTTAATTGTGGCATCAGAAGATCCTATTTGCATAACGAAAGCATAACTAAAATAGATAACATATCTTGTAATTTAGCTTATTTTATCTTGAGGTTGAATACAGACTTTTCAATAAGTCTACAAAAAAACGATAATACACACTAAAAGCGCACAAAAAAAATCAGATACTTATTATTGTAAAATGAAAAGCGTAAATATAATAAAAATGGTAATTTGTGACCCACTGAGTATAGAGGTTTTTTTTGGGCTTAAGCTAGGATAAGCGAGAAGAAAGACCAAATAGGCGGATAAATGAGCGATTTAGTCACCAAAGAAAGCAAATCAATACATTGTCAGGAGTGTGACCACCTCGTATCACTTCCTACAGACCTCAAGCGCGGCGAAGACGCCTATTGCCCACAATGTCAAGCCAAGTTAGCGACCTATCGTGATTGGTCATTAACCCGGCTGTTAATTCTCTCTATCACCATGCTGATATTCGCGTCTATCGCTTTTACTCAACCTCTTATCAAGATCCATTTATTAGGGACCATGATATCAGCCAATGTTCTTGACGGTATTCGCTTAATGTCACAACAAGGCTCTCCATTAACGGCAACAATGGTTGCCTTTTGTGCCGTTGCCGCCCCTCTTAGTCTCCCCATTGCCATTTTATATCTCCATTTAGGAGCTCGTTTACATCTTAATTTACGTCCCGTGCTATTAATGTTAGGTAAGCTAAAAGAATGGGTAATGCTTGATGTTTATTTAATTGGCCTTGGTGTTGCCACCATAAAACTGGGCGATTATGCCACAATCTATATTGGGCATGGCTTAGTTGCTTTTTCAGCTTTAATGGTTTTAAGTCTATTAATGCTTATTAACATTAATATGGATCAACTATGGCAACAGTTTTATCCACAAAAAGAGATAAAAACGAGTCCAGCAACCTGTCATGCATGTCATTACCATTTTAAAAAGCCACCTTCGAGCCATTGCCCAAGATGTAAATCTTGCTATAGTGCTCGTCAACCAATGAGTTTGCAAAAAACGTGGGCAGCACTCATTACAGCGATGATCTTGCTATTACCGGCTAATTTATTACCTATCTCAATCTTTTATTTAAATGGCCAGCGTAATGAAGACACTATTTTTTCTGGTGTTCTCTCTTTAATTAATTCAGGTAATACACCTATTGCAATTATTGTGTTTATTGCCAGTATCTTTGTGCCTTTCTTTAAGATAATCATTATGCTGGGGTTACTATTGAGCATTCATTTTAACTCACGTATTCACCCTCTATTGCGCATGAAACTTTATCGATTTGTCTCTTGGATCGGCCGATGGTCAATGCTCGACCTGTTTGTGATTGCGCTGATGATGTCATTAATTAATCGAGATCAGTTAATGACATTCACTATGGGACCTGCAGCTTTTTATTTTGGTACAGCTGTCATTCTCACTATCCTTGCCGTTGAATGGTTTGATAGTCGTTTATTATGGGATACTTATGCAACAAGAAGAAAACAACACACAGGCAACCCAAGCCGAAATACGTCGCAAACGTAAAATTTCGACTTTTTGGTTACTCCCTGTTATCGCTATTTTTATTGCGAGTTGGTTGCTTTTCCAACACTGGCAAGAAAAAGGCGTACAAATCACCATCGATTTTCAATCAGCCTCTGGTATTGTTTCAGGGAGAACACCTATCCGTTACCAAGGTGTTGATGTAGGTATTGTACAGGACGTGACGCTCAGTAATGATTTACGCCGAGTCATTGTTACCGCTGATATTCGAAAAAACCTTGCTAATGCATTACGTAAAAATACGCAATTTTGGCTTGTTACCCCAAAAGCCAGCCTTTCTGGTGTTTCGGGATTAGATGCCTTAGTGGGAGGCAACTATATCAGTATGCTTCCTGGAGATGGGGAAAAGCAGTTTCAATTTGTTGCTCAAGAGGTTCGTCCTAAAGCCAACATTGATAAAAACCAACAAATTATCACCTTAACGGCGGATAATTTAGGCTCTCTTAATGTCGACTCTCAAGTTTATTATCGCAAAGTTCCGGTCGGTAAAGTTTACAGCTATGCCATACGTCCAGATAATCAAGGTATTTTTATCGAGCTGAGTATTGATAAACAATATGCTCATCTGATCCGCCAAGATAGTCATTTTTGGAATGTATCCGGCTTTCAGGGCAACTTTAATTTAAAGAGTGGTGCTTCTATTAAAATGGAAAGTGTTTCTGCTTTAATTAATGGTGCTATTGCCTTTGATTCTCCGGAAAATAGTCCCCCAGCCCAAGAAAATCAACAATTTGTGCTACAGTCTGCCACTTCCGTGGATGCAGGCAAAGCCTTATATGGTGAAGATGGATTAATTATCTCATTAACCAGTGAAGAGAGCTGGGGTGTAGATGCCGGGCAACCTATTCTATTTAGAGGCATTACGATAGGACAAATTATTCAGCGCAACATCAGTGATGATGGGGTTATTTTCGATGCCATCATTGCACCTGAATATAAACACTATATTTACGAAAACAGCAAATTTGTCGCTAATAGCCGAATTAACGTCAATATGGGCTTAAATGGTATTGAGATCCAAGGAGCCACACCTCAAGAGTGGCTTGAAGGCGGTATCCACCTTATTCCGGGTAGCCAAGGCGCCCCTAAAGAACAATATCGCCTTTATCGCAATGATTTTTATGCTAAAGCAAGTATTGAGGGCAATGAGTTACCTGTCACTTTGACACTTAAAGCAGCTAGTCTACCGGGGATTCAAAAAGGTTCCGTGGTGCTTTACCACCAATTCCAAGTTGGAGAAATCGTCGATGTACGGCCTTTAATGGATGAATTTGATATTGATGTCCATATTTCTAAGCAATATCGTCACCTGCTTACTGAAAAAAGTGTGTTCTGGACTGAAGGTGCTGCGAAGGTTTCATTAAATGGTGCGGGATTAACGGTAGAAGCAACGCCGCTAAACCGTGCCTTAAAAGGCGCGATAAGCTTTGATAACTTTGAAAATATTAATAACAATGTTTCAAGATATAAACTTTATCCTAGCGAAACGAGCGCTAGAGCCATTGGTGCTCAAATTACTTTAAAAACCTACGATGCCAGTAAACTTTCTGAAGGAATGCCTATTCGTTATCTAGGTATTGATATCGGTCAGGTGGAAACGCTAACCCTTTCTGCGGATAAAAAAGCGGTGAGTGTATCAGCGGTACTCTACCCTGAATATGTGAAAACTTTTGCACGCTCAGGAAGCCGATTTGCGGTAGTCACCCCTGAGTTAACCGCTTCAGGCCTCGATAATTTAGATTCTCTTATTCAGCCTTATATCAAGGCAGAGCCAGGCAATGGTGGCGTATACCGCATATTTGAATTACAAACGGCAAATATTACCGACTCTCGGTATCTAGACGGCCTTAACCTTGTATTGAATGCGACTGAAGCAGGATCTGTACAAATTGGCACACCTATCTATTATCGTGGTTTAGAAGTAGGTGCGGTAACCGGACTAGAATTAGGTAATATGTCTGACAGGGTATTGATCCACATTAGAATTAGTCAGAAATATCAATATCTGGTACGTAATAACACAGAGTTTTGGCTTTCATCAGGTTATAACTTCTCATTTGGTTTAACTGGTGGAGTATTCCGCAGCGGTACATTTAAGCAGTTTATACGTGGTGGCATTACATTTGCTACACCGCCATCAACCCCACTCCAGGCTAAAGCAAAACAAGAGCAGAATTTCATTCTCAATGCTAAAGAGCCAAAAGAGTGGAATGAATGGGGTACTGCGATACCTAAGCCATAAACGGTAATATCATCAACTTTATTTAACACATTTATTTAAAACGGATCACAAAATTTGATCCGTTTTTTTTATTGCTAAAAAATACTTTGGAAATGACTTCCATTTATACTATGCTTAAAACTGTCCGATTAAAAAGTGCTCACCATGCTGTTCACTTTTAAGCTTAAACTATGAAAGCACAACACAACATCGCATAACCTTGGAGCTATAGCATGAATAAAACAACCTTAAAAATTGCTTGTTATGAAATTGAAGATGTTACTTTGAAACACTCTTCCGATAACCAACTCACTTATGTTCATATTCCATGTGATTATGATAAAGAGTTTTGTATGCAATTAGATGGATGGGATGAAAACACCAGCATTCCTGCGCAACTGAAAGATAAAAATATTCTGCTTTATCGTCATGCTTATGACAAAGAAAACCACCATTGGATTTTAAAAGTAGCCTAATCGCATGTTAAAGCATCGTAAAAAAAGCCAGGTAAATCATTTACCTGGCTTAGGGAAAAGGCTCATTGCGAGCCGTGCGCTAAAAAGTGATACTGAATGAGAAAATAGCGTGTAAAAAACTGCTTATGCCACATCTATTTCACAACCTTATTGTTAAATAATAGCTAACAATATGTAAAGATCCAGTAAACACTCCTACCACACTTCATATTCTTTATAAAAAATCAAATAACTCATTTTTTATCTTTTAAATCAAACAAATAACAAATGTGTTTTTTTATTGCAACTCAATCAAATGATTAGTTTTTTTCACAAAGAGACAAAAATGCACTTTCTATAGCTTCCAGTGATTTTTTCTTATCAGGTGTATTGGGATCAGGAAGTAGAATACTATCAATCAGTTGAGCATTAACTTTGCCACTTTTCATTTGTTCCATGGCAATATTATTAAGTGGATATTGAGCTAAAGTTGCGGGATTAATCACAAACCAAGCACCATCTGCACGACAATTTAGCATGACTTCTTCACGGGTGAATGGCCAAGCATCACCAAACTGAAGCTTACTGACTGTTGATATTGGTGCACTGAAAGTTTGAAAAGAAAAAAGCATCAATATGCCCGCAAATAAAAAACGTTTCATGGTTATCTTCCACTTAAAAAAATAGATTAATACAAGTATATATCAATCTATACAGGTGAGTTAATCGCAAAAATGGCCACTGTCAAAATAACCATGCTACCAAGTAATAACTCAAACCAACTATTAATAAGCAACCATTGAAAGTTATTCTTCTTACGGATATGAGGCACTAATACATACCTATTCACTAATGCCAATCCTAACATCAAGGCAACAAAGGCTATTTTTAGCCATAACATACTTTGGTACTCTGAGGAAAGTTGTGTTGTTGCAGGCCAACCGGGGAGTAACATAATGGCACTCACAATCCCACTAGCTATAACCAATAAAACAGCGAAGTGACCGAATAATGAAAAGCGTTTCATGGTGGCAATAATAGGCTTGATCATGCCATCAGCTAATTCATCTTTATTACGCAAAAACTGTAAGCACACAACAAAAGGCCATAAACCACCAAACCAATACGCTCCACTAATAAGATGGATACTCTGATTTAGTTTATAAATTACGGCTTCACTACCTGTAAACATGGCACTATGGCCAATAAAAGCATGTAGCACAAGCATCAATGTTGAGATAAATAACAGACTAATATTTCTAATGCTACGTTGATGAATAAAGAGAGCGATTAATGCGAGAGAGGATAAAACTAATTGCCATTGCCAAATTTGTCCAAAAGAGGTTCCCAATACGGCTTGCCATATTGTTAGTGACCAAGCGTCTTGCCAGCCATCTCCCATAATGCCTGATTGCACTATCATCCATAAATAAGTAGAAACAAATACAGTGATAGTGCTAATCGCCAATGCTGGACGTAAGCGTACTTGAATAAGAGGAACAAACTTTTCTTTAGCGAGAATGGCAGCCGAACAGCTCAGTCCGAACATGAACATGACTGCCACAAAATGAAAAATTCGGCATAAAATATAAACGTCTTCAGGAGTCATTATTTTACACTAAATTGATAAGAACCTTTTGTTTTGTGCCCATCGACAGAAACAACACTCCAATCTACAGAGTAGTTCCCTTCTGCTAATTCACCTTCTAATGGCAATAACAATTTTGTATTGTTAACGGGATCAAGACTTAATTTACCGACAGTAATTTCTTTACCCTCTTTATCAGTGACTTTTACTTTACTAAAGGCCAACTCAATCCCTTCAGAGAAATCGAGTGTAATCACTTTTGGTGCTTGCGCTTGTTCAATAGCCGCACCCTCTGCAGGTAATTGTGATTTTAGATGTGCGTGTGCTAAGGCTTGTTGGCATGACATGCCTAAAAATAAAACAGCGATGGCGGATAATTTGCCCCATGATGTCTTAAGTGTGTTTAATGACATAATAACCTCTTAAATTACAGGTGATTTTTCTATTTATGATAAAGAAGATTTTATAGCAAATTGACTTTAATATCTGCGCTTCTTTATCGTTGAAATAAAAGGTTGTGAACTAGCACTCAAAATATAACTTATTTAGCGCCATTTTTGTTTCAAATATCACCCTTTTTACACTTAACAAAAATATAATACTTTAATTGACACACTACACAGTTCAATACATAACCAAATAATCTAAAAGCCAAACTAAAATAGGCTATAAATCGACGACTCAAACTAGAGAATAGAAAGAACAGAAAATAGACAAAATAATAATCAGCAAAGCTTAAGAAATGATTAAATTAAAGGAGTAGAAAAATAAAAAATCGATTACGTCTATATAAAATAGTTATATGGATATGCAATATTGCACTAACTGGGTCGATAAAAAAAGCTCTACTGTGCGATTACAGTAGAGCTTGTTATGTTAATCTGAGCAATGCTTATATGCACTTAGCCAACCAGGTTAAAACAGCAGTATAGTTATTCTTATTATTTAAATATGTGCGGATGTAGAAAGAGCACTTAAGTCTTTATCTAACAAGAACAATGCCTTACCGCCATCACCGACCATAGCAAGTTTATCCAGAATAGATTTAAATAACTTCTCTTCTTCATGTTGTTCAGCAACATACCATTGTAAGAAGTTAAATGTTGAGTAATCTTGTGTTGTCATTGCTAGGTGAGCTAGTTTATTAATTTCAGCTGTAATAAACTTCTCGTGCTCATAAGTTTTAGTAAATAAATCAGATAAAGATAAAAATTCAGCGGGTGGTGCTTCAATAGTCCCTAGCAAAGGCATAGCACCTGTATCACTTAAATAATCAAATAAGCGTTGCATATGCTCCATTTCTTCACGGGAATGTGCTTTTAAAAATTTGGCAGCGCCATCAAATCCTTTATCATCGCACCAAGCGCTCATCTGCAGGTAAAGGTTAGCTGAATAAAACTCAAGATTCAGCTGTTCATTGAGTTTATTGATCATATCTTGATGTAACATATTTTACTTCCTAACCATGAAAATTAACATTATGGATATTATGCACAGCTAAAAATAAAAATATAGTAAATTTAAATATACTTTTTATATATTTTATACTTTTAGAGAGAATAAAAATAAAAACCAATCTCATTTATGGTGATTTAAAAACAAATAATAATTAATGAAATTGATTATCATTAACTATTATGGCCAAAACAAATATTAATCACACACAACCTGTTGTATATAAAGGATATTTTTAGTTTTACTCATTTCTTCAAAAATAAATTTTATTAAAACTAAATAAATTCACTTTTTATAATCTTCTATTAAATTTAGTAACGCTCTAAAACTGCACACTCTAATTTATATTAAATATAATTTATCATATGGAATATCGATATTTACTAAAAACATCAAGATATTTTCCTTTATTTATTATCTTTTTTATTGTGTTTTCTACCATCAATAGCAATCTTATGATAGATCAACCTTTTTACATAAAATAAATATGAATATCTCAAAAAATGAAAATATTTCTATTTTTTTATACCGTTTTTTATTTGCACTGATAATATTAAGAGGTGACTGATTTTTGGTGCGTATAATAACAACCCGCTAAAGCCCCCAACATATAAAAGGTTAATGAGGAGCCACTATGACAAAAACTGTATTAGTTCCTATCGATTTTACTGAGCTTGGTTTATTGGATAAAGTTGTCACTCATCTCAAAGCATTAGCGATGGCCGATAAACTAAATATCCACTTTTTATCTGTTATTCCTAGCTATGAGTCCTTTGTCGGATTTGCTTTTGGCAGCCAAGACCGTCTTGCCAATGATAAGCAACGTATTGAAATTGCATTATCTACGTTAAATGATAGTTTATCTCATATTGAAATTCCCAATAGCACATCCCAATCTTATATTTCCGTAGGTAACCCACGCGACCGTATTTTAGAGACCGCAAAAAAAATCCAAGCTGATCTGATTGTGATAGGCTCACGCAACCCTGGAATGAAAACCTACTTACTAGGCTCGACAGCTTCTTCTGTTGTTAGCTATGCAGAATCTTCTGTATTAGTTGTTCGATAACTCAACGCCAAGATTTTTCCTATCAGAAGTCAGGTTACGCCAATAACCTGATTTCTTATTTTTTATCTAAATAATCGCTTTAGAATAAAATTTTATTGTCTCAAAATCTTATTCTTCCTATAAAAAAGAAATAAACATTTTAACAATAAGAATTTTATGAAAATAAACTCATATCGAGCGTAAGATAATATTTATTATACAAAACAATATATTAATAAAATGTTAATAAATTTATATTGTTTGCAAAGTTACTTTATGTAAAAATGCGTTTTTTTATTACTACAATTAAATGACCTCTAACAGGAATTATGATGAATAAAGAATATTCTGCCAAATGGGAAGAGCGTTTTGATTTCTTCGAAAAATATGGTTCTCCTAAATCTCCAGAATACAAGGCTGCATATAAAGCACTGACTTTCGGTAAGCGTATTCTAATTGGGATGAATATCTGGGCTTTCTTCTTTGGCTTTATTTATTTTCTTATCCTTGGTTTATGGCGTAAAGCATTAACTTTATTCGGGATTAATGTTGCTATTATCATTGTGGTAAGTTTTATCGTGGAAGGACTTTCCCTAAGCCCTTCAATTCTCAATGTAGTCAGTATTGTGCTCAACTTCTTATGGGCGGCGACAGCTAATTATGCTTACTACTTAAAAGAAAAGAAAAATGATCAAGGTTGGAACCCGTTCACCGGTGTATTCTGAAAATAGATCAATAAGTTAAGTTTAATTAACATTAATCAAATTAGTAGAAAATCAGTGTTTTTTGCTACCTAAAAGGGCTCATCAGTAGCCCTTTTTTTATGGCTTAATCCTCATTTTTCACCTTTTCCCTCGCCCTTCTCACATATGAAAAATTTACCCAGCGATTTGTGATCATTTAATGAGTTAAGAATTTCACTTTAATATTAAATAAAATACAAGATTTGGCCCTAAATCAAAAACATAAATTATTTTTATAAAATAAATAATTTCACTAAAAAATAACACATAAAAAACACTTATCACTATTTATACAATATTCAATTTATCATTTGCTATATTTTAAATTTAATAACAATATTTATAACCCAGTTAAATCTTAGGGTTATTCTTTAATATGAACAACCAACAATAAATAATGCTATATTGAATAATAAATTGATAAGGAAAAGAGATGTCTGAACACTTTCAAGGTAAATTTGAAGCAGAATTGAAATACCACTTAAAACGACCTCAAGATTTTATTGATGCATTACAACTCGCTGGAGCAACTTTATTTATATCGAAAAATGATGAAACAGATTGGTATTTAGAACATCCCAATACACCTTTCCCTGCTCCCTCTATAAGTTTGTGCGTAAGAAAAATGGTCCCCTCTGGTATCAATTTATTAATTGTAAAAGGCCCAGAACAAGCCCAATGTGAAGCAGTAAAAATAGAAGATGCAGAAAAAACGGTTTCGATGTTTAAAACATTAGGTTATCACTGTATTTTAAACTATACAAAATCCCGTCAAATCTACTTTCTAGACCAATTTCATATCACTATCGATAAATTAGACAATCTTGGCTACTTTGCTGAATTTGCTATTATGACTGATGATGAGAGTAAACTTGCTGACTATAAATTACAGTTACATAACTTAGCATATCAATTTGGCTTTAATGATAGTGAGCAAGAGCATCATAACTATAAAACAATGCTTTTAAGCAAATTAGCTTAACTAACACGATGCACAATCTCGAGCAAATAAGATACTTGAAAAAAGCTAACATTTAATAATGCTAGCTTTTAAGCTTTTTCACTATCTCAAAAATGTTGAAACGCTGTGCTCTCTTTTTTGCCATGAGCTTGTAAAAAATCAAGCACCTTTCTTGGTGATGTATTCAATATCTTCTGTTGTGGAAATTGGATCTCCGCCAATACTTCTAATACTCGCTCAAAATTCCCCAAAGATGATGCAATATGTGAATCGGAGCCTAGCGCAATTAAACCTCCGGCATCAAGCACCGCTTTTGCTATTTCAATGCAGTTTTTCTCACTTCCTACTCGAGAATGTATAAAAGAAGAATTATTCATTTCTAATGCAACATTGAACTCAGCAGCAACCTTTGCGACTTCCTTAATATCTATAGGATATTTAGGGTTTCCCGGATGGGTGATCACCTGTACTAAACCACTACTTATTGTTGCAATAAGCGCTTTAGTATTATCAACCATACCTAGTGATCCCATAACAGGATCATGAAAACCAGCGAGTACAATATCTAATTTTTTACTCATCTTCTCAGTACAGTCGATTTCACCTTTTATATTTTTGATATTTGCTTCGATGCCATAAAGAATACCAACACCATCGACCATTCTGGGGATCACCGGCAAATTTGAAAAATGCCATTCATGAGGAGCGTCATCCATATCGGGACCATGATCTGTAATCGCAAATAGCTTAATCCCTTTCTTTTTAGCTTGTTGAAAATATTCGCTAACCGTACTATAAGCATGTGTACTCGCAATGGTATGTGCATGTAAATCAACTGGATACATAAAGCTCCCCTTTTTCTGGCATACTATAACAACTGACACAATAGCCTTTTTTTTCTAAAGATAAAACCCGTTTGAGATCTTGCTATTTTGATGGTGCGTAAAGAATTACAGATAAAAACCGCTAAATATGCTTTAATCATGAGCATAAATTTTAAAATTAATTAGGCAATTTATGTTCAATTATCCAGCAACATCCCATTTTGACGAAGAAAGTGAAACTTACGAGATTACTTATCGTGATTTTGACAATATACATGCAGTGGCATATACAGAAGATGATATTGAACTAGAAGCCTCAGATATTTTACATGTAGGACTTGAAGAGTTTATTTCGAGTAAAATGCCGATCCCTATGCCTTCTGAGCCTCAATCAGGGGATTTTATTGTTTATCTTCCCCCTATTAGTTGCTTAAAAATCGCATTACATAATGCCATGTTAACAACAAAAACTAAAAAGGCAGATCTGGCAAGAAAAATGAATCTAAATAGCGCCCAAATTGAGCGTTTACTCGATATCAATCAAACTTCAAAAATCGATAGCCTAGAGCAAGCGCTTTACCTATTGGGTTATCACATTGCTATATCTGTGCATAAACAGCGCTAGTTCGATATTTTCATCTAATAAAAAGGTGGCCATAATAATTTACGCCACCTTACTATCATATAACTATCTATCATATAACTATAGAGTATACAAAATAGTATACAAAGTATGACTACTTATCATGATTAAAGTTGCTTACTCGCTAAGTATTTAGCGTGCTGAGTATAAATAGCAACGATATCTTCATTATAACCCACTAACCCTGCAACTTGGTTAACCATATCAATATGATCTTGCGCATAATCATCTTTTATCAATTTGCCTAATCGCATACTCGAGCGACCAACTAAGCCGTCATTTTGTTTTTCAGTAAAGAATGTATTTAACACACGCATTGCCGCATGAGTAGGATCCAGTAGATTCCCCTTTTCCCCAGCAATTAATCCCTGAATATAGCTACCAAAACAGTAGTAATGAACCCCATTGACGATTTCATCACCTTCACCACCAGGGGTTTTAGGTAATGCCTGTGGGTATTTGTTATTAAATTCTGTGACTTGCTCTGTTGTTAAAGACTCTAATGCGGCAATAGCATCTTGAGGATCGCCTCTATGACCAGAAAATGTTGAGATAATAGTACCAAATGCATTTAATACTTTTTCGACAATATATTCTGGGATACTGTCTTTACGCATAATGCGTCGATATAAGTCGGCTATTTCTGAACCATGATTTACACCATTAATTGAAGTTACCGAAGCAACACTATCAGGATAATTAGCCGCAACGTAACGACAAGCTAATGGCCCTTGGCTATGACCTATAAAATTCACTTTTTTCGCTTGTGTCTCTTGTAAGAGAGTCTGGACAAATTGCCACAACTGCTTGCCACGCACTTCATTTGAATTAAAGGCAGAAAGAGAAGCGGTAAAAACTTGATGCCCATCTTGCCTTAAGGCATCTGCAATACCATAAAAGTAGGGAAAACCAACAATTTCATTAAAACCAGCTAAACCATGAACTAAAACGATAGGATATTTCGTTGACATACATCCACTCCTTGGGGTTAAAAACACTTAATTAAATTGCTAACATCCTATTAGCAAATGTTGAACTCATTAGATAAATTGCAATAAACAATATTATTGCAATTCTTTATTTGCTATCAGTTTGTTTAGAATAAGCCTTAAATTACGATCGTAAAGTACTATTTTCATTTTTCTCAATAATAAATATTAATTCGGCCATAATTAACATCCCTTCCACAATGCCTTCTGCTTTTTTGAGTTTTTTTCCGATATAAGTATCAGAGCATCGATGCGCTTGTGCTAATTGAATAAATGTTTGTCCAAATACATAGTAATCGACTAGTAATTCATAATCTTTTTTATGATTTTTTAGTAGTTTACTCATACATACCGAGACTATGATGCCTTGGCGATCAGTACAGGCTTTTCTTAATTTAACACGTATTGGCACATTTTCACGTTTATTTATTGTTAATGTATTGATATATAAATTATTATTTACAACCCATGAGCCCCAGGCTTCCATCAGTTTTGATATTTTTTGCATATAAACATCCTGTTTATCTTTCTAAAATACACTATATGATCACACTGTTTTTTTATACAGTCCTTGTAGTATATAAATATAGTTATTTATCTAAAAAATACAATAGAAATAATAAAATTAAATATCAATATATAAATAGAAAAATAGCTAAAAATAATATTTCTAGCTATTAAAATAATATAAATTTATATCATAATTTTTGCATCAAAAATTAGATAGATATAAATTAATTTATTATGGAAGTGTTTCTTCTGGACGCAAAGTGAGTACTTCATACCCATCAGCAGTAACTAAAATAGTATGTTCTGATTGTGCCGATAATTTTTTATCACGGGTGACTACAGTCCAACCATCTTTTTTGGTTTTTATTTTGTGTCCACCTTGGTTAATCATCGGTTCAATGGTAAAGGTCATCCCTTCTTTTAGTACAACACCTTGTCCTCGAATACCATAATGTAATACTTGAGGGGCTTCGTGCATTTCTCGACCAATCCCGTGTCCACAATACTCTCTTACAACACTATACCCATGACTTTGTGCAAAGCTTTGGATTGCATGACCGATATCACCGAGTGTTGCACCTGGTTTAACTTCTTTGATACCTTCCCACATCGCTTGGTAAGTTGTTTTGACTAATCTTCTTGCTATAGGTGAGGCATCTGGCATGACATACATCTTGCTAGAATCAGCAATAAAACCATTTTTTTCTAGTGTAATATCAACATTAATAATATCTTTACTTTTTAATAGCTCATCGGCTTTAGGAACACCATGGCATACTACCTCATTAATTGAAGTATTAAGTACATACTCATAACCATATTGTCCTTTGCTTGCAGGTCTCGATTGCAGATCATGAGTAATAAAATCGTCTACTTTATCGTTAATTTCTAATGTAGAAACACCTGGCACAATAAAATCATCAAGCATTGTAAAAACTTGGGCTAATAAACGACCTGATTCACGCATTAATTCAATTTCCTCAGGGGTTTTAATCGTAATTTTATCCATATTAATCTCCTTTATATTTACTTATGCTCTTGTTTTATTGCTTCTTTTTCTAACATTTCATTAATAATCATTGGAAACGTTTTTTCTGGATTTAATTCTGCTTGAATACCAATTTTTATCCAAAACTCTGCTTGTGCATTAACTGATCGAGACATCACATTACTCGCTTTACGAAGATACTCATGTAGCTCATCAGAAATTTTTACAATACCCACACTTAACCCTTATATACGAATTATAATAAAACATATATATTATATAATAAAAGTAATCTATTTAGCTTGCAATGACCAGATAGTGCTTCTATTTGGATTTATGTGCTTAAATCTGCATAAATGCGTATCAGTTATTAAAATAGCAATACAAAGTAACCTGATAAGTTATAAAAGAGGTCGATAGATATTGATTGATCTTTGATGCGGATTTATTTTGATATTTTCTCTTTTCGATTATAATTGTAATATCTTGTCCTCCTTTACTTGTTCTCTTTCTTTGCTAGCACTGCTTATTTTTCGCCTTTCTCCCTCTAAAAATTTCTGCATTCAGCCCTCAATCATTTAAAGTCAAAATATATTATTTAAGGAATTACTATGTCCCAAAAACCTTGCCGTATTATTTTAACCGGAGGTCCCGGCTCTGGTAAAAGCACTATTATCAATAAATTAAGAAGAAATGGTTACTCTTGCTCAATAGAAGCTGGTAGAGCCATTATTCAAGATCAAAGTCATATTGGTGGTTCAGCCCTTCCTTGGATTGATCCGCTCGCTTTTGCTGAGTTAATGTTAAGCTGGGAGCTACGATCATGGCATGATGCATCCAATATAGATGATAACAGCAAACCTTATTTTTATGACCGAGGCATACCGGATATAGCAGGTTATTTACACTTTTGTGAGCGCCCTATTCCCCAACATCTTGAAAACGCAATAAGGCTATATAGATATTCTACAACCGTGTTTATTGCTCCACCATGGAAAGAAATTTACTTACAAGATAAAGAGCGCCAACAGACATTTGATGAAGCCGTAGCAACTTATCAAGCGATGCTGGCGATATATAGACAGTATAATTATACCTTAATTGAATTACCCAAAGCCGATGTTAACCAAAGAGTAAAATTTATTATAAACAATATAACATCGCTATCTTAGCTTAGCGCTTATATTGACTATACCATCAAGGACAAAAAATAGACTCTCCTTGATGGTATTATTTAATATGAGGCAATAATTTTTAAATCTGGTTTTTCTCCTCGCATAATAGCTCTTTGCTGTTCATGCACCGCTTCATTAATTGCCTTTTGTTCTTCAACTGTTCGCGTATTCTTTCCACAAACTAATGTTGAACAAACCGGATATCCTATATTATGCGTTCTAGAAGTGCCAATTCCGACACTCATTTGCTCGGTACAGCCAATTAAAAACATAAATGGTATTAACAAAAAAATTGGGCGCATAGTCTTCCTAAAACATAAAGGTTAAATTTAATATGCATCAAAAACATATTTTGGTCTGTAGCTCCACTTAACTTCAACTTCTTGTTTATCTTTATTCCATACAGGTATCGCTTCTGGCAGAATAATCATTGACTGATCATTCTTTCTTATACGTTGTTCCTTTTTATAGGAATATTCGCTATTAGTAGATGTGGTTGGCTCTTCAAATCCAAATTTAAATAATTGATTGAATTTCTGTTTTTCCTCCTTGGCTTGCATTTCAAAACGAGATTGTTTTGATAACATAAATGTGGGATAACGACTTTCATCGTGGTGATATTGAACAGTAGGAGTCGCTATCTCTGTTGCCACCTTTTCTATAGAGCCAGATGTATTTCTCTCTTTATCAACACAACCAACAACTACAAATAGAGCTAAAATTAGAATAAAAGACCAATTCATATCTTAAATAGGAGCAATAAATAGATGTAAATAATTATTCCATAAAATTTATAGACGACAAAATGAATTACAATTATTTCATATAAAAAGCATTCTTTATTCAAGTAACAAAAATATATAAAATAATAATGCAAATAGATGGGTTATGGCGGGATAATTATCTTGATTAGAGATTGTAATATTAAGTAAAAAAGAAATATTTCCACAAAAAAACAAGAAAAAAATAGTTTATATTAAAATAATATTAAGATGACCATATAATAACACTGGTTATTATATGGTCATTGTTACATTGGAAAATTTTAAATTTGAAATAAAAATAAAGCCTTATTATTTTCTAAGCATAAGACTTTAATTAAATCTATTTTTTATTGACCAGCAGACATTTTTTTCATTTGCTCTAAAGAATCTAAAGCTTGTTTACAGGTGCTTTCTTGAACATCTTTAGGTAATGCAGCAAATTGTTCTTTTGATTGAGCATATTGCGCTTTCATTGTTTCTGCTTGTGCTTTAGTTGCATCATTTTGTTCCATTAATGCGACATAGGCATCAGTTTCTTTAAAATAATCTTCGCAAGATTTTGTTAATTCAGCCGAAACAGCAACAGAAGATAATGATAATAAACCTAGTGCTAAAATAATATTTTTCATAAATATCCTATATTTTGTAATTAATAAAAAAAATGATACCTGCGTCTTGAATTTTCATTATCGCAAAGAAAATTAAAATTAGGATAAGGATAATCTTAATTGCCATTATATTTCTGTATGAATATCAGATAAAAAAATAATAATTAACAACTAAAACTGGTATGTTTATAAAAAAACATCTCTTTATAAAAACCTAAATAAAATTTAACTATACAACTTAACTAAATTAAATATTTTTATGCAGTATAAAATAAAAACATATAAACAGTATTAAAACTTTTAGTTCTTATTCACAAACAATCAAAAGATATAAATATCATGAGAAATATTACCTTTAAACCATAATAAAAGAAGGCCATTAGTTATATGGCCTTCTTTTATTATTTCTATTTAATTTTATTAATTACATACAGTACTTATTTGTGCTACTCATCTTCTGGGGGATTTTTTAAGATCTGATGTATTTCTTCTTTTAGACGTAATTTTTGTTTTTTTAATTCAACAACTTCTTCTCCATATCCTCGCCTATCTCGGTGTTCTAAGCGTACAATTTTATGGTCAAGTTCATTATGTTGTTCAAACAGGGCTCGGAAATGGGGATCAGTTTGACGAAGCTTAGCAATTAAATCACGATATTCTGGAAACATATTACCTACCTTCCATTATCAATGAGTGATGAGTGTCATACTACTTTTAAGTCTCCCTTAAATTGCTGTCACTGTCATACTCTTTATGTGAAAAACAAGAGCGATATCAAGTAAAAATTAACATAAAACTACAAAAAAGTAGGATATCGACACACTATTGCATGAAATTGGTCTAACTTAAGACTATAAAACAGGATAAGATAAAAATGCTCATATTTTATACGAACATCACTATTCTTCTATCAAAAAGCACTTATTGTTAATTCTATAAATAAATTTGAATTAAAGTAAAAGAGTTCTCTAATAGTTTTATATACCCATCTATTTGAGACACTAAGCCCAATGCCGCCACATTGGGCTTTTCTTTTTGCAATCAGTAAGTTGATAACACTAATAACTTAACTGATTGAAATAGAATCGCTAACAATCTATTCAATAATTTTTTATCGAGGGTTTTAGTTAAGATTGTTTATTGTTACCCTCGTATTTCATTAATTACTATGACCATTTTTAGATTGTTCTAATTGTAATGCCTGCTCCTTCCACTTGGAAAGGGCTAGCTCCTTTAGCCAATCTGCAAGTAATGGCATCGTTTTTATTGAATCTAATGCAGCTCGCTCTTGTTTGGTTAAACGAATAACAACGACTTCAGTTTTCATTGTAGACATATCAGCCTCTTTTTATAAAAAAAAGAATACTGACATAAAATATAAACAGAACGGTCTGACTTACATCCTTTTACAAAATATTATAATTTAACTTACATTAACAAAGCATTAAATACAAAAAGCAGTCCTATTCCCCTTGCTTTAAATATAAAATTCACTTATTAAAAATAGTTATTTTCTTTCTATAAAAATAGATACAGTAGTGGAATTAATATATTACAAACCATAACGTAATCTTAAAGATTGAGGATAAGGATAAAAGTATTTTTGTTTACTCAGATAATTATCTGGGTATTCTGATAAGTAATGATTAATTAATGTTAATGGTGCCAATAAAGGTTGTATTCCTTGACGATACTCTAAGATCAATTGACTTAATGCTTGTCGCTGCTTAGAAGTTAAATCTTGCTTAAAATATCCTTGCACATGCATAAGAACATTAGTGTGATTACGACGAGTGGCTTGATGTTGTAATAGAGCCATAAATCGATTACGGTATTCAACAAAGAAAGTCTCTAATGAATCCCAATCTTTATTGTTAGCAACAAAGCGCCCTAGTTGCCGATAAAGCGGTTGTGAATGAGCTAATAACAATAGTTTGTATCTTGTATGAAAATCAATTAATGCCTGGCGAGTAAAGTTATTTATTTTCAATTGATTTAGCTCATTAAGCGCAAACACCCGTGTAATAAAATTTTCTCTAATATAGGGATCGTTTAACCGCCCATCTTCTTCTATAGGTAACCACGGCATTATTCTTTTCAGATTTTCAGTAAAAATGCCTGTACCCGATTTTTTATTGCCGTTGCCTATTGGATCATAAACCCGGACACGTTCTAATCCACAACTGGGTGATTTCGCACACACGATATAACCGCTAAATTGATTAAATCTCCTCAAATATTCTATAGAGTAATCATTCATCATTTGGGTTAAGTCACCTTCACTTCCATTACTAAATTTTAACCTAACTTCACCAGTCTTAGACTGAACTAATCGTAATGCTGGTCTGGGTGTCGGTAAACCAATAGCCATTTCTGGGCAAGTAGATTGATATTCAAAGAACTCAGATAATTCATCAGCAGCAAGATGACAACATTTATGCCCACCATCAAACCTCACTTTATCCCCTAATAAGCATGAACTAATACCTACGATAATTTTTTTATGCGTAAAATCATTTTGTTTAAGACTCATAAGAGTTTTGGGCATGGCTATGACCTCATATGAAACAATCACCTAACCTGACTAATCAGATTAATAAATCTATGCTCATAATTTATCTTAGTAACATAATGCTACTTTTACTATGTTTATCATTTAATTAGTTTGTAAAATATTATTAAAAGAAAGGATAGCCGTTAACCACTGATATCACAATATTGATAGATATGAATAGCAAATAGCTAATATACTTACAGCAAATATTAGCTATCTGATTAAATTGATTGATATTTAGTAATAATTAAGTTATTAATCAATAAGTTAACACTGTGTTAATGCACGGAACTATAATACTCAATAGATAAATCATCCACTTTTGCACCACTAAACTGAGCCCATAGTATAATTGCAGATAATACTTCTTTTTCATTCGTTGCAATAAATAGATTTACAAAGGACGTTTCGTTCCATAGTCCACTCACTTTATAAACCACTTTGTTCATCTTTACTCCACCTGACGCTATCAATGACTTTAAGGAAACACAGATTCAAAACTGTTATAAAGTTATTTTTAACATGGGTGCACTTTTGCTTTTTCCAAGTCATATAATCATCAAAAATAGATGCTTTTTCTAAACATATTCTATTTATAACTATAAGTTTTTATTATATTCACCTTGTTATTGATTATTAGTATTAAGCCTTTCACTGCGTCAGTTCGTAACTTTCAGAAATTAATGATTTTAGCTCAGTATCATCAAAATCTGTGTCTAAGCGAATAGAAATCCAATGCTCTTTGTTCATATGATAAGCGGGATAAACTGCTTTTTTTAAGCGTAGAGCACCCACTAAAGGCACCGGTACTTTTAAGTTAATCACATCGACTTTATTATTTTTACCCGTATCAAATAGCTTGTTTTCAGCGACATCCATGATGACGGCGAACCATTTAGAATGATTATGATGTCTGAAAACCGCATAATTAGGGTACTTACTCCATAAATATTCGGGGATTACGGCATATGTTTTCTGTATATACTCGATAAGCTCTTTTCTATTCATTGTCCGGTAATCTCATAAAATGATGTATAACTTGGTCACTAAACGCATGATCTCTAACATTAAGGCATCAGCCTGTTAAATAATTTATTATACATTTGTTATTTAACAATGCTAAATGTAGAGAGAACCCGACTATATTGTTATTATTATTGCTACTTATTTTTATTATCAATACATAAATTATTTATAAATATTTTTAGTATTGTACATATTTTTAGCGCTCCAAATAAGTAAAAATAACTAAGTATTAATATCTAATTTACAATTAATTGGTAAATTTTAGTTGATTAATTCTCAATGGTTAGATAATTTAACGCTTATCCATTTTTGATCATCTTAAATGGACACACACTTTGATTTGATTATCCCCGTTTTGCTTAGTTATATTTTATAACTAAGCTTTTTTCGGTTACTTTAAGCGATACACACTAGAAGCAATACTGTTATTTATCAAACAGTTGTCATTCTATCAAATAAATTAATTCTCTGAGGCTAACTTTATCTCCAACTGTGTAACGCCTTCTTGATACATTTTCAATTTATTCAAACTATACTACTTTTTTTATAATTTTTTATTTCTCGCGGTAAATAACGCGACAACTCCTTGAATATGAATAGATACATCGTAAAAAAAACAAGATAATACTTTTTCTAAAGCATCTGCCGAGTCAGAATAGTTACTAAAAATACCTTTTTTGTTATAAACAGACATCAATTTATTACCAAAAAAATTGTGTTCAACATCAGCCCCCAAGATAGTAGCACCATATAAAACACCCTTTTCCGTTAATATTTTACTTATATTTTCTATCACTTTCTTTTTACCTTCCATTGTGCCAGGTAAGCAGTGTAATAGATAAAATAAAGAAATAGAGTCAAACGATGAATTGAATTCATTAGGAAATTTATGATAGATATCATGCTGTAAGCAATAAGTTAATTTATCATCAACAATATTTTTTTTAGCATAATCTAAGCTATTAATATTAAGATCTGTTAATGCTATTTTATTTATATTAGCTAAAGCTCTTTTTAAGTAAAATCCTGTTCCTACACCAATATCCATATGGTTCTCACCAAGATTATTTTTAAAATGAGGTAGCAAATATTTATCTGTATCACAACGCCATGCATAACGGTTAGAAATATTTAATACCCACCAGTCATAAAGTTTTAATGCTGTGGGGGTATATACTTTAACTCCATTGTGAGTGTCTAGTGTCATACAAAATCCTAGTCGTAAAATGATTATTCTATGATTTATACAAACCACGAATAACTGGAAATAACGAATAGTTAAACAGGTAATCATCTAAACAAGACAACATAACATATTGAAATTAAATAAAAAAACAAATCAAACTCTAACGGTTAAGTAAGGTGTTATTGACATGAAAAGCGCCGATTAACCGGTTAAGAAATCTTCTTTCTCAGCTTAATGATAAGCAAACTTATTCATCTGTTTTATTTTTAGTAAATAAAAGATATTAAATCTCCCTTGCGCTGGATTATTTTATACATTTTACTGCATAACCAATTGATATTTAGTATAAAAAACCACCCAAAATGCATAATCACAGATCTATACAGCATAACGCCATATTGAAATAATATAGTAATATCTTTCCATAATCAGTTAGTTTAATAAAAACAATTAAATAGAGTAGTTACTCTACTGTATTAAAATAAAATTAATAATTACTAACAATTAATACTTACCTTTATCATCTAAATATGATTAAGTGATAATACTAACATTAGCTAATCTATTTTGGTGATAGTTATGTCTTTGAAACGTAAAATTGCGCTGGGGAAAAATGTATTAGAAGCTGCTCAAGAGAGAGTCCAGTGGATATTTGATACTTTTGAACAAATCACTCTCTCCTTTTCGGGAGGGAAAGATTCTACTGCGCTTTTTCATCTTGTTGCCGCACAAGCGCGAAAACAACATAGAAAATTTAATGTGATGTTTCTTGATTGGGAAGTTCAATATTCTGCGACTATAGATCATATTATAAAAATGAAATCTATCTACCAAGATTGTATTGAACAGTTTTACTGGATAGCACTCCCTATCACCACTGAAAGTGGCATTTCTCAATATGAACCTACATGGACAGCATGGGAGCCAGGTAAAAAATGGGTAAGACAACCGCCAGAAGATGCGATAACTGACCCTCACTTTTTCCCTTTTTATCACCCAAATATGCTTTTTGAAGATTTTACCCCTGCATTTAACCAGTGGATCACAGGTAATCATCGCAGTTCGATTATCCTGCTAGGTATAAGAGCGGATGAATCTTTAAACCGATTTATTGCCATTAGTAATAATCGAAAGTTACGTTATGCCGATGATATTCCTTGGACAACAGCATCAGCAGAAGGCTTTTATTATATGGCCTACCCTATTTATGATTGGCATGTTAAAGATATCTGGACTTATATAGCGCGTTTCAATTTACCCTATAACCCTATTTATGATCTGATGCACCAAGCGGGCGTTAGTTTAAGTCAAATGCGTATTTGTGAACCTTTTGGGCCAGAGCAACGCAAGGGACTATGGTTATATCATGTGCTAGAGCCTGAAACATGGAGTCTTGCTTGTGAACGAGTGAGTGGAGCTGATGCCGGAATGTTATATACGAATCCTCGTAATAAATCAGGTTTCTATGGGCGGCATCAAATTAGCAAACCTTCCCATCATACGTGGAAATCTTATGCTCACTTTTTATTAGCCAGTTTACCAGAGAAAACAGCAGAACATTATCGTAATAAAATAGCGGTCTATCTTCGCTGGTATGCCGAACGAGATTACCCAAATGGCATACCTGATGCACAAGAAGGTGATACTAGCACTAAACAAATACCTTCTTGGCGACGAATTTGTAAGACCATCTTGCGTAACGATTTTTGGTGTAGAACATTAGCATTTAGTCCTACTAAATCACACTGTTATGATCGATATTTCAAACGGATACAAGGAAAACGAAAAGACTGGCAACTTATTTAGCAAGGTGTGAATATGACCATTGAAACTATAATTTCTGTTTTAAAAGAGTACCTAGCAAAACTAAATGATGAACAAAAAATTGAAGCTCTCAATAAAATAAAAATATCGCTTCATCAAATAAGCCCATTTAAAAATGAACCTACTGACTGTGTTCTTTGGATAAAGCAACAACAAGTTATCGCTAATGACTATAATCCCAATGTCATGTCTCCGACAGAAAAGAGATTACTAGAAACGTCTCTGGTAAAAGACGGTTATACTCAGCCTGTTGTTGTCTTACCTATTCAACAATCCAAAAATAAACCATCACAATGGCAAGTCGTTGATGGTTACCATCGTTATTTATTGAGTAAAAAAAATAGCTTAAACAAGCGAATTAACGGCTATTTACCTATTACTATACTTGATGTTGAAAGTCATACTATGGCTGACCAAATGGCAGCGACTATTCGCCATAATCGGGCTAGAGGGCAACATCAAGTGGCAGCAATGTCGGATATAGTTAGAGATTTATCAAGATTAGGTTGGAATGACCAAAAGATTGGTGATGAATTAGGTATGTCACAAGATGAAGTACTACGTTTAAAACAGATTAGTGGCTTAGCTGAATTATTTTCAGAGCACAACTTCTCAGAAGCTTGGACGGTTAAGTAGAAATAACTTTGTATAAAGCACCAATAAATATATTTATTGGTGCTTTGTTAGTAATATCAACGACCATAGAAATAATTTATTTATATGGCTTACTTCCGTTTCTTACTAAATTAGTATTAATTTATTATTTTTCAGTAAGAAAAATTCATATTGATGGCATCCTATGTTTTATCTTAAAAAAACTAAAAAACAGCTTATTTTTAGCTCCATATTATCTTACTAAAATCATACACCTAAATTTATTTATCATTCAAAAAAATAATAAATTATTATAATAATTTTAGATATTCTCTTCTTTATTGTTGCTATGATAATAACAATCAAATGATTGATATTGACGATCGTAACCATTCATTTGATAGATGAAAGCTATCATTATATTACAAATCGATCGATAAAAACATTTTGATAATTACTTTATATTGATATTAATATATAAGAATAATCGATAATTTTGGTTATAAATACTAAAAATTTGCATTTATGTTAAATTTTACCGCTATCGATCTAAAAGTGATAGTTATTGTATTTCTGACTGTAGAATTAATAGCAGTACTAAATTAATACAGATATATAACATTTAATAGCAGTTAACTAAAAGTTAATTGCTTTTAAAAAATGCTTTATAACCTTATAAAAATAGATGATCATGATAAACTCCACGATTGCACACAAAATAAAACAAAGAAGAAAAGAGTTAAGACTAACAGGCATAGAAATGGGAAATCGCTTAGGGATAAGCCAGCAACATTATTCTCGAATAGAAAATGGTAACATAAAAATCACGGTAGAACTTTTGTTTTCTATTGCATTTATTCTCAATATGACGCCACAAAGTTTATTACCTAATTATAATTTATTGGATAAAAAAATCATTAATCTTTCAGATGAGAAAAATATCATCAAAGCAAAACAGGCTTTATCTGCAGAATTTATTATACCAATAAAAGAAAAATAATGCCTTATACATATTATTTAACTTTATTCAAGAATAATTATTCTTTTTGCTTGATTAGATATTAAAAAACTCGCAAACAAAAAAATCAAAAGCATATTAAGCCCTCATATTAGTAAAATCCCCGCCAAAAGCAAATTACACTAGACCAATCAACACTATAGAATATCGATGGAATTCCTTTTTCGAAGGTATGCTTAATCGATACTTAAAATAACACTGTTGTTAATATTATACTGTGATACAAAAAAAGTTATTAAGATAACTTTAAGATTATTTATAAAATATATAATTATTCTTATTTATTACTATACATGTTGATAATTTTGTATATAAAATTATCAACAATCCATGCTTTTTATAAACCGGAGAAATCAAGTGCGGTATATATTGTTATTAATTATCTCTTTGTTTTTTATTGTAATTTTTCTATTAAAAACACAGGGCAATACCAAAAACGATGTTATCAACCAACCCACAGAAATAGAAAGAAAATTAAATAAAAAAGTCGAAAGATGTATGTTTCACTCAAAAATAAAAACTAAACGTTTGCCTTGGATAATGTTAACGCGTAAACGTTCATGCTCTTAGTGAGAATAAGTGATCACTCTAGTTATTATAACTATTTTTACAAATAATACCGCTTATTTTATAATCAAAAAATCGATATTACTTATTGAGTTATATTAATATATAGTATAGTTTATTAATTCCTACCTCTTACTATAATTAATTAAGTTTTTCTAAAAACTGAACTTATTCAGAATACTATAAATAAATTATACTTAATATAAATTAGTCTATATAATACCCTATGCAATTTTATTTTGATTATGAGCTAACAATGAGTTCTATAAAATCACCTATAATTATCTCTATCACCTCAATTGCAGGTGGCGGCAAAACAGCACTTTCTCATTATATAAGAGAAAAGCTTCCATCAAGCAAATGCCTTCATTTTGATGATTTCGACTGCCCTACAGCACCTGAAGATATCGATGAGTGGATAGAACAAGGTGGTAATTATAACGAATGGGATATAAAGCCATTTGTTAAACAAGTTAATCAGACAATAGAAGAGTCTCAATATACTCATATCATTTTGGATTATCCTTTTGCCAGATCTCACCCAGCGCTACAACAGATGATCGACTATGCTTTTTTTATTGATACGCCACTAGATATCGCATTAGCAAGAAGAATACTGCGTGATTATAAAGAGAAAAGTGGAAATGATATTATTCATTATTTAGAAGAGTACTTAATCTACTCACGACCCTCATATACAGCAATGACGGAAAGAGAAAAGCTGAGTGCTGACATTATTATTGATGGTAACGCATCTGTGTCTTTAATTGCACAGAATATCCTAAAGTATATTGTTTAACCTTAACGCTGTACCGTATTAAATCAATAGCACCCACCAATTTTACTATTACATACGGTGATCTTCTGGTGCTGTCTAATCGTATTGATTACGCTGTCAGAATATGGATCTGGCTTCATCGCATCTTTACTCGATTGCTCATATTTATCAATATCAGACTGTGATGTCGAACATCCTGAAACAAAAAATAAAGTTAATAATATCGCTGAAACTAGCTTCATATAAAGTCCTATTGAGCTGAATAAATATTTTTCAATATCATTTAGTTATATTCATTTTTGTTACCTAGTGTAGCAGTCTATCCTACTATTTTACGACTAAAATTAATCTTTTATTAATTGATGCTCACCTATCATAAATAATAATGCTTATGAAAGGCACCCTGCATGTGAAACCCAAAATTTCAACTCTTAGGGTGCCAAAAAATTAAACTGAAAATAGAATAGATATTAGCTATCGATTTACAATATTGCTTTGATACTCTCCGCAAGTGTTGTTGTACGTCGGCCAATTAATTTACTTAGGGTATGACTATCATCAAATAATCCACCTTTGGATGCGCCGATATCAGAATCAGCCAGCATATTTGATAATTTATCGGGTAAGCCTGCCGTTTTTAACGCAGCGACAAAATCGGCCTGACTTAAATTGTTATATATCACTTGCTTCCCACTTTGTTTAGTCAATTCCTTAGCCAATTGCTCTAATGTCCAAGCTTCATCACCAGCAAGCTCATACACTTTACCTATATGTCCTTCTTCACTAATTACCCGAGCAGCAGCCAATGCATAATCGGCCCGAGTGGCTGAAGCTATTTTGCCATCACCAGCCGCCCCCAGAAAAACGCCATGCTCAAGTGCTGCAGGGACACTTGCCAGATAATTTTCTGTATACCAGCCATTTCGTAATAAAGTGTAAGATATCCCAGAATCAGCTAGCATTTTTTCTGTTTCTACATGTTCCACATGCAAGCTTAATGGAGAGCGATCAGCATGTAATATGCTAGTGTAAGCAATAAATTGTACATCTGCTGATTTTGCTGCCTCAATGACATTACGATGTTGAATGGTACGTTTGCCAACTTCACTTGAGGAAATTAAAAGTAATTTATCGACACCCTGTAAAGCTGTTATTAATGAAGCTTTATCATTGTAATCCGCTTGACGTACTAAAACTCCTTTCTGACTTAAAGACGATCCTTTTTTTACATCACGAGCAAATGCCACTATTTGATTAGCAGGAACGGTTTGAAGAAGGTTTTCAATCACATGTTGACCTAATAGGCCTGTTGCACCAGTAATTGCAATCATAAGATAACTCCTTAATGTATCACTTGTGTTTTGATAACATAGCACCTAAACTTACCAAAAGTAAGTACATACAAAAAGGTAAGTATACAATGACAATATCCACACTCTCGCAGCAATTACGTGAAGGAAATTTATTTTCTAAACAGTGCCCATCCAGAGAGATCCTCAAACATGTTACAAGTCGTTGGGGCATACTCATTTTAATAGCCCTACGAGATGGAACACATCGTTTTAGTGATTTACGACGTAAAATTGGCGGAGTAAGTGAGAAAATGCTGTCTCAATCGTTACAAGTATTGGAGCAAGATGGTTTTATTAACCGAATGTCATATCCTGTTGTTCCACCCCATGTAGAGTACTCTTTGACAGATCTTGGTGAGCAAATAAGTGAGAAACTCACGCTTCTTGCGGATTGGATAGAAATAAATTTACCTAATATCTTGTCACGACAAGAAGTGGAGTAGTATACAGATATTATTTCTAACAATTATGTATTTATACTTTAGTTAATAATTATTTATACCAAGATATCTTTATGCAATAAAAATGGATGGTTATTGATCCATCCATTTTTGTAGTCAAAAAAATCATTCACTTTTCTCAAATAGAAAATAACGCTTTAATTTTTTTGAAAATAATATAATAGATGTCAACCAAAGGGATAATCCAGCCAGAATAAGTTTACCTATAATCCCTCCAGATCTTTGAGCATCATTATCATAGCTTATACCACTTTCGTTCAAAGAAGTTAACCCATCATGGAAATTGCTCCATAACATGACGATAATGATTGGTAGCCAAGCTAAGATAGTCAATACCCGCGCCCTTTTATCGCACCTAAAGGAAAAGTAAAGCGCTGATATTTGTATAATTAAAACTAACAAACGAATAAAACTCCATAAATAAATTTCTATCTTTATCTCAGCGGGCATATCAAAACTATACAAATTTAATAACAGTGATGCATTGGTTATAAAAAAATATAATATCAGTATAATACAGCAGACAATCAAAAATTGAGTTATCCATAAAGAAAGTGGCTTTTTCATAACAGTTCCTATTTAAATAAAATAAATCATATCGTTTCTTTATTCTGAAGTCATTATTTTAATAATAGAAAACTCATTTCTATATTAGATAATAAATAAAAACTGGTATATTATTTACTAATAACTTATCTTTTAAATATTTAGTATAAATATCTATATCATTTTTTGACACACTTTCTTGTATCAACAGTATTTAATCTTTTAAACATTTACTACCGTATAAACTATCATGGTTAAATCTCATTATGCGTTCACATAAAGTGCCCCCTCTTAAAGAGGTTTGTTATGAACACATATACTCCAACGATTAAGTGTATCTATTGCGAGCCATAAACACCCAATCCATTTTTCTAGTGTAAGCTTGCACTTCTTTAAGCATCTGGTTTATTTTGCCCTTCTTTATTCAAATATTATAATTTATAGGCTATTACAAAAAATTAAGGCTACACATTATGTGCAGCCTTAATCTTATTTAAGCTATCTCACTAAATTAGCTTTTATCTTTATTTTCTATCGCTATTGTTTGCCGTTTTTCTTCTTCAGGTAACTCATACTCAATAGCAATGGTCAGAAGTCCACTTGATAAATCGGCTTTTTCTATTTTGACATTTTTACCGAGGTCAAACTGCAATGTAAACTGCCCTTGAGATATACCTCGGTGGATCCATTTATCATTGTCTTCTTCTAATTTTTCTTCTTTTTTCCCTTCAATCAATAAGCGACTTCCTTTCAATGAAACCGATAAGTCATCTTCTTGATATCCAGGCACACTCACTGTTAGTTCATAATGGTTATCATCAATCTGTTTCAGATTATAAGTCTGAGTCGGTGATGAAATTGGTTTACTGCCTGTTAACTGACTAAACAGGCGATCTATCTGATCAAAACGGTTTGAAAGTAGATTGTCAGATAAAGTTGGGAATAATGAAAAAGGTTTAATATTAGGCATATAATTCCTCCTTCAGTATTTATTGAATTATGGGCGATATCTGATTGGCCCAATATATAAATATGAACGAGCAAGCATTTTTCAAGCCCTAAAATATAAATTTTTTATCTTTAGTCAATATAAGATTGTAGATAGCAAAAAAACCCCGCCGAAGCGAGGTTTTGTATATTCAACTATTTAATGCTTAGCTCATTTGAGCTGTCATCACACTTTTGCAAAAGATACATTTTGCGCCGTGTGGATTGTTCACTGTAACATCAAATTGTGATGTTCTATATTGTGAACCGCGACAACTTGGGCATTTAAAATAGAGGCGAATTGTAATAGCGCCTTTAGAGAGCCACCACGTTGCCTGCTGCAGGGCCTTTCATACCATTTTCCATGGTAAATGAAACTTGTTGGCCTTCAGCTAATGTTTTGAAGTTATCACTTTGGATTGCAGAGAAATGCACGAATACATCTTTGCTGCCATCTGCTGGAGTAATAAAACCAAAACCTTTACCTTCATCGAACCATTTTACTGTACCAGTCATTGAATTAGACATAGAATTTCCTTTAATTTATTTAATTTGCCATAAGGCATATGTGGTTTGTTTGGTATTTTTACTTATGGGAATTAATTAGAAGGAATTCGCAATGAAGTGGTATCAAGGATAACGCTAAACGGGAACAACTTTAAACTGACTAACATAAATAGGTCTGTACTTCCAAACCAGTGACATCATTAAGCCATAGAAAAACTCAGATAGCAAACTTTATTTTTGGTGAATAAAAAATCTATCAATAAGATTGATATAGACAAAATCATAAAAACTTATCAATAAAAATAAGTTTTTATTTCCTTAAATCAAAGAATTAAAATAAAAAGAGATACCAGATATCTTTTAACCAAAACATTATCTGGCATCTCATATCACTCATCTTTCCACATTCAAATGATAAGAATAAGATTAAGATAGAAATTAATCAGTTATAAAATAGTTTTTAGTCTATTTTGCTATGCTCATTTTTCATCAGTTCAAATACAAAAGGCACTGAATTTCGCAAAGAGACATTGTATACATCTAAATGACCAATATTCGGATATTCATATACATATGCATTTGTGCCTGCTTCCAATACATCTCTTGCAAACTCTTGTTGCCAACGAGTTAACACATGAATATCTTCTAAACCAATCCCTATAAATACGGGCTTATCAACAAGAAGTTTTCTATAATTTAAACTTGACGCTTCTTGCTCTAATAGCTCGTAAAACTTAGGTTTTAAGCTATTTGATGCGTTTAATTTATTATCCATTACTAATTGACTTAATGGACTGATACAAAGCGTTTTCGCTTTTTCAACATAAGGTATTGCTAATTCTTGGAAATAATCTTCCACTTTTAAGTTTGGATTTTTATCAGCAGCAGAAAGATATAAGTACATCGCGTAAGGTAGCTTTCTATCACCTTCATCTTGAACACCATCACTAATAAAGTTTTCAAGTAGATTATCACTAAAATAAGGCGTCCCTGTCACTATCGCACCTAAGATATTTAATTCTGGTGCATATTCAGGCTGATAGCCGACAGAGGCAAATGCAGCATGAGCCCCTTGAGATTGCCCCATAAAGATAAAGCGATTACTTAGCGAAAACCCACCTTTCAAGACAGCTTTTGCACTATCCAAAGCGCTCCATGCTGTTGCTCTTTCATCCATATAATGATGCAACCCTGATGAGCCTAAACCTGGATAATCTGGTGCAACAATCGCAAACCCAAGGGATAGCCAAGTATTTAAATATTGCGATACGCGACTATTTTTAGGCGTTAATGAGGGAGCACAAGTTGGCGCTATCCCTACCGTACCATGATTCCATACAATGACAGGCCAACCATCTTTAGGTGCCTGACTTTTCGGAATAAAAACAGCACCAGTATCTTCACGGATAATTTCTCCATGAACACTGTCACAAGAAGTATAAGATATTGTGTATTGCGCAAAAGCTTCGCTTAACCCTAAGTCAGACGCTAGCTCTTGGCAATGTGTTATTACACCCGGTTTATTAGGGAGATTTTCATTAGTTTTATCGCCGGTAAATAACGATTTTTTAGTAAAGTGTTCCATAAATATTTCCTTATATTATTGATAAGTTTTTTTCCATTTAACTTAATTAGTCTTATAACTAGGGCATGTTTTTAGGCCTGTTATTCACTAATTTCAGATAACAAAAAACCTCACTAAATGAGTGAGGTTTAACAAAGTTTAGTGTGCTTAGTAACAAATTGCCCACTATTTAGAGATGATAAGACAAATTTTTTCGAAATGCAATCTTTTACTGTATACAATTACAGTATTTTGTATATTAATGTGTACTATTTATCTTTTCGCCAACTAGGTATAGTTAATCAGTACAAAAAAATGTTGATAAATCATCACGTGATCGCCTTGCTGCAAATAGTGTCGATATTACTAATGGGTTAGATTTTATTGGCGAAGCTATTTTAAATTTCTCCTTTGGCATCTATTGCAACTAATACACATTAATAATGCTATGGACAAATTGGTTTAATCTATTGCAATACTTAGTAGTTACTATTAGAGGCTTTCTAACTAATTGGTTATATTAAAATCTCTATCAACCCCGAGTTGATATCTAATTAAGTTTTATTTTGCTTCATTTAAACACCCTGTGAGTATAAAAATCACAGGGTATTTTTTGTTTATAAATACCATTCTCTATATAACTATGTTATTCATTATTGTAAAAAGCCAATTAATAAGCTCACAGAAGTGAGTTTATTAATTAAAAATTATGAGGTTCTTTAGCAACAGCCTTACGGATCATCATATCTAATCAATCCGTAATCTTAGACTAATGTATTTACCTTTCACATCGATAAGATAGTCATCGCCCTCAAATAGCGCACCTGAAGTATATATTGGAATATCACCATATACATGGCTATCTTTATATCTGCAATATAGTTGATAATGAGTGTGACCTACATATAAATCAAAACAATAGCACCAAAAGTTAAAATAAAACCTAAATTAAATTTATTAAAACAATATTGACAAATATAGGGACTTTATTTTTAATAGCTTATTAAGCCTAGTATATTAACTAGTAACTATATCATCAGTTGGAGAAAAACATTTAATATTAAAATAGCTCTGAAAAGACTTTGTAGATAAACTCACCTATCTCTTGTTTATCTGACATAATCTTCTTCAATAAAAAAACACCAGCAATTAATTGATGGCTATCAAGTACAGTTTGCACTACCCTACCTAATGGATGTTAAATATTTTTTAAATGATTTCTTTATGTTACCTAAATCATCAAGACTCCTCTTTAACATAACATGTAGTGCGCAAGCGAGTTATCAATAATACCGGAATACCGCTATTCAATTAAAATTGCTACATTAATTGCCCCTGTATATTTATTGGCTTTGATATTGCCATTAGCACAAAGGTTAAAAATTATGTTTTGTGTAAAACTCTTCATATTTTGTTGCGCTAGTTTATTACTACCGACGAGTCGCAAGGCCTCTTGTGCATTGGCTTGACAAATACTTGATTGTGCAGATTTTAAAGAAGCCACCACATAAGGCAGTGTGGTGATATTTTCAGTGCTACTGGTGGATAGCTCCATCCCTGTTTCACTGCCTGAGACTAAATTATTAAAAGGGCTCAGGGTGAGATAGATATTTTTATTAGCATAAGGGCAATTGACACTGATACTGGCTAAATTATCTGCTAATTTAGTGGGTGTTGCATAATTTTTCGCGATTTGAGTCGGAAACTGAATATTGGTAGACGTTTGGGGGATAACGTCACAGGCTTTGAGTGCTTTAATATTCACATTATCCATTGAACTTAATAATGTTTTAGAATCTACAGAAGAACCTGGACTAGTGCTAATGTTGGCATAAAATTTTGAACCATCACGCATGGCATATTCACCGGCCTCTAATGGCCCGATGGCATACGCGGAATAACTGGATATTGTTAATGTTAACGAATGAACTTTATCACTACCATCTACGTATCGTGCTGAGAAAAAATCACTATTGCCTTGTCTGGGCAAAAGACCCCAACTTAATTCATTAGAATTAGAGGAAAAATTATTATACATATTTGTCATAGCGGTGGTTTGGGAACGACTAAATGAAAATGAAGCATTCTCATATGTGCCATTAGCTCTTTTATAACGCAATGTACCATATCCACTGGGTGCTAAAACAATAAAGGCCCCTTTGGGATTGCTTTTATTGTAGATAGCCACACCCGCTCGTCCAATTTCAGAGTAAAAAGGTATTGGTTGTACCACTAATTGATAAGGCTCCCACCGAAAACTTATATAAGGTGTATTCGCCTCAAGCACTGACCTTACCATCCCATAATTTTTCGTTGTTGAACCAACTGGCGGAGTGACCTCCCCTAAATAACCTGTTGAGCCAATAGGAACGGATAACTCTAACGCATTAGCGGAATGAAGGAATACTATTGGTATCAAGAATAACGATAAACCGTATCCCCCTATTTTTTTTATCATTGATGGACACATCGAATTTCGATATTTTGTCGAAAGCACTCTTTTATTCACGTGTATCTCCAGCATTAAAATAAAAACAATGTAAACATATATAAATGATTATAAAATAATAATATCACTTTTAAATATGATTACATCAGCTATTTCATTATTTTAAGATAATTAAAAATAAA
>NZ_CAWPCB010000026.1:0-3084 GCF_963886535.1 Proteus sp. G2675 | reverse complement strand
TATGGGAAAGAAAATATTCCTGTTTATAATATTGAAGGTTCAAAAGATCCATATGAGAATTATTTATCTAGTGAGGAAAAAATAATTACTTTCGTAACAGATAAAGGCGATTCTCATCAATTTAGTTTATTGGGTGATGTTGGATATTATGGGTATCGAATAGAATTAGATGCTGAGAGAACAGCAAGTTATGCTTCTTATATTTATTCTATTGAAAAAGACCTTATTGCTGAAAATGTACCTAATGATTTAAATGCTGTGTATAGTAAAAAAGATGGTTTTGTGTATGGTCCCTTAGATCATAGATCTGATCAAATAAACGCAGTAGTTAGAACAGCAGACATTACAATGAATTATACTAATGGTATAGTTAAAGGTGTTATTACTGAAAATAACCCACGTATAGGTAATAATGAATTATTTAAAATAGATGGTGATACTAAAAGTTTAGTAATAACACCTACTCAGCATGTATCAAATGGTATTATTCCTAATGATAGAGCAGCAATGGATATTCAATTTGTTAATTCTGCAGAAAATATAGATGATCACAAATATATTTTAGGAACTACAAAAGCGGAGTCATGGGTAGGTGTATTAGCAGCAGAAAAACAGAATTAATATTAGAGTGATGTATAGCTATTTTAGTTAGTTTTATTTATCAAAAGCCTCTTAGCTGAGGCTTTTTAAAAAATCATAGTCTAGGTTTATATGGATAAAAATAATTATAATTTTTTAAGTAATGAGAGTTTTTCACACCATGTATTAAGCGTTTCTCGTTTTTCTCTAAAATAATCATATCTATCATAATGCTTTTGAGAAATTCCTAGTCTTTTATGGTTTTGTACCATATTCTTAATTCAGAACTTATTCCCATTTTTCTAGCTAATGTTTCGAATACTCACTAAGTCATGTTTACAGCCCTAATTAGTGGTTATCAAAACCAATAAAAGCATTATGGTAATCAACTAGTTATAAAAATGCATAATCACTGTCTTTTAAGTCTATTAAGAGTAAATATGCCTTAATAAACAAATAGTTAATAATGGCTGATTTATATAATGCTACGCCACATGGGTTGGACAGAAGCCGCTGACTTAATCATTAAAGGTATGGAAGGCGCAATCGAAGCGAAGACCGTTACTTATGATTTCGAACGTCTAATGGACGGCGCTAAACTGCTGAAATGTAGCGAGTTCGGTGACGTGATTATTAAACATATGTAATTGTTGATTTGATAAATAGTTAACGGGAGCTTATTAGTTCCCGTTTTTTATTGTCAATTTTGAAATGGTTATCAAAAAGTTATCAAAACGAGTTATCAAAACCACCTGAAATTTGAGCAATTAAATCACGATTTTTATCTAATTTTTGGCGTTCAAGTTGTTACCTGATTACTCAGCGTCTAATTTTGCTTTCCAGCTATAAAGTAATTTATCGGTGATCCCTAAAAAACCTGCCGCTTTTGGAGCGCTATAACCTTGTTCGCTGACTAATGCGACCGCTTCTTGCTTAAATCCAGTAGTATAAACACTGTTTGTTCGTTTTTTCATTTAACACTTCTATAGTTAGATTATATTCCATTATTAAAGTGCCCTGTTTGATTAAAGTAGATCAAATAATCCCTAAATTTAATTAATTATAATAAATAAATATTTTTTATTTCTTAATTAAAATTTTTGTTGTAAATAGGCTACTTATTCTAATTTCAATAATCTATTAATGAATGGTTTGATTTGTTTTTCTATTTTTATTTTTAATTATCTTAAAATAATGAAATAGCTGATGTAATCATATTTAAAAGTGATATTATTATTTTATAATCATTTATATATGTTTACATTGTTTTTATTTTAATGCTGGAGATACACGTGAATAAAAGAGTGCTTTCGACAAAATATCGAAATTCGATGTGTCCATCAATGATAAAAAAAATAGGGGGATACGGTTTATCGTTATTCTTGATACCAATAGTATTCCTTCATTCCGCTAATGCGTTAGAGTTATCCGTTCCTATTGGCTCAACAGGTTATTTAGGGGAGGTCACTCCGCCAGTTGGTTCAACAACGAAAAATTATGGGATGGTAAGGTCAGTGCTTGAGGCGAATACACCTTATATAAGTTTTCGGTGGGAGCCTTATCAATTAGTGGTACAACCAATACCTTTTTACTCTGAAATTGGACGAGCGGGTGTGGCTATCTACAATAAAAGCAATCCCAAAGGGGCCTTTATTGTTTTAGCACCCAGTGGATATGGTACATTGCGTTATAAAAGAGCTAATGGCACATATGAGAATGCTTCATTTTCATTTAGTCGTTCCCAAACCACCGCTATGACAAATATGTATAATAATTTTTCCTCTAATTCTAATGAATTAAGTTGGGGTCTTTTGCCCAGACAAGGCAATAGTGATTTTTTCTCAGCACGATACGTAGATGGTAGTGATAAAGTTCATTCGTTAACATTAACAATATCCAGTTATTCCGCGTATGCCATCGGGCCATTAGAGGCCGGTGAATATGCCATGCGTGATGGTTCAAAATTTTATGCCAACATTAGCACTAGTCCAGGTTCTTCTGTAGATTCTAAAACATTATTAAGTTCAATGGATAATGTGAATATTAAAGCACTCAAAGCCTGTGACGTTATCCCCCAAACGTCTACCAATATTCAGTTTCCGACTCAAATCGCGAAAAATTATGCAACACCCACTAAATTAGCAGATAATTTAGCCAGTATCAGTGTCAATTGCCCTTATGCTAATAAAAATATCTATCTCACCCTGAGCCCTTTTAATAATTTAGTCTCAGGCAGTGAAACAGGGATGGAGCTATCCACCAGTAGCACTGAAAATATCACCACACTGCCTTATGTGGTGGCTTCTTTAAAATCTGCACAATCAAGTATTTGTCAAGCCAATGCACAAGAGGCCTTGCGACTCGTCGGTAGTAATAAACTAGCGCAACAAAATATGAAGAGTTTTACACAAAACATAATTTTTAACCTTTGTGCTAATGGCAATATCAAAGCCAATAAATATACAGGGGCAATTAATGTAGCAATTTTAATTGAATAGCGGTATT
>NZ_CAWPCB010000025.1:0-4970 GCF_963886535.1 Proteus sp. G2675 | reverse complement strand
GCGAAGCTCCTGATCGAAGCCCCAGTAAACGGCGGCCGTAACTATAACGGTCCTAAGGTAGCGAAATTCCTTGTCGGGTAAGTTCCGACCTGCACGAATGGCGTAATGATGGCCAGGCTGTCTCCACCCGAGACTCAGTGAAATTGAACTCGCTGTGAAGATGCAGTGTACCCGCGGCAAGACGGAAAGACCCCGTGAACCTTTACTATAGCTTGACACTGAACATTGAGCCTTGATGTGTAGGATAGGTGGGAGGCTTTGAAGTGTGGACGCCAGTCTGCATGGAGCCAACCTTGAAATACCACCCTTTAACGTTTGATGTTCTAACCTAGGCCCATAAACTGGGTCGGGGACCGTGTCTGGTGGGTAGTTTGACTGGGGCGGTCTCCTCCTAAAGAGTAACGGAGGAGCACGAAGGTTGGCTAAGCATGGTCGGACATCATGCGGTTAGTGCAAAGGCATAAGCCAGCTTGACTGCGAGAGTGACGGCTCGAGCAGGTACGAAAGTAGGTCTTAGTGATCCGGTGGTTCTGAATGGAAGGGCCATCGCTCAACGGATAAAAGGTACTCCGGGGATAACAGGCTGATACCGCCCAAGAGTTCATATCGACGGCGGTGTTTGGCACCTCGATGTCGGCTCATCACATCCTGGGGCTGAAGTAGGTCCCAAGGGTATGGCTGTTCGCCATTTAAAGTGGTACGCGAGCTGGGTTTAGAACGTCGTGAGACAGTTCGGTCCCTATCTGCCGTGGGCGTTGGAAGATTGAGAGGGGTTGCTCCTAGTACGAGAGGACCGGAGTGAACGCACCACTGGTGTTCGGGTTGTCATGCCAATGGCATTGCCCGGTAGCTAAGTGCGGAAGAGATAACCGCTGAAAGCATCTAAGCGGGAAACTTGCCTCGAGATGAGTCTTCCCTGTCGCTTTAAGCGACCTAAAGGAACGTTTAAGACTAAGACGTTGATAGGCTGGGTGTGTAAGCGTAGCGATACGTTGAGCTAACCAGTACTAATGAACCGTGAGGCTTAACCTGACAACACCGAAGGTGTTTTGTCAGAGAGACAAAACGATAAAGTCAGCTTGTTCAAGATTAAATTACTGGTGACTTACCGAAAGGAAAGAAGCGAGTAATAGACAGAATTTGCTTGGCGGCCATAGCGCGGTGGTCCCACCTGATCCCATGCCGAACTCAGAAGTGAAACGCCGTAGCGCCGATGGTAGTTTGGGGTCTCCCCATGTGAGAGTAGGGAACTGCCAAGCATTAAATAAGACGAGAAAGCCAACCCACTGGGTTGGCTTTTTTGCGTTTATTCTATTTCGCTTACGTTAAATTCTTTATTTATCGTAATAAAACTAGACTTAATAAACTCCCTCAATTTGCCACAGTAATAAATTGTTTTTATTAAAAAATAATCATAAATACCCTTTATATTCCCATTTCTTTATTTCTTGAAAACTGTAAATTTATAAAAAAAACACTTATACACATATATTTAACATTATTTTTATGCAACACTATTTGTCATACAAATGAGTTTATAAATGAGTCTCGGCTTATTTACTTACTCTACATAGATAAAAGCAATGGGAGCATAAGTATGGATGTTAATTTTTATGTAACATGCATTGGTGACGCTTTAAAGTCTCAGATGGCAAGAGATAGCGTATTGCTGTTAGAAAAACTAGGCTGTCGAGTTCATTTTCTCGAAAAACAGGGCTGTTGTGGTCAACCTGCTATTAATAGTGGATATATTAAAGATGCCATTCCAGCGATGAAAAACTTGATTAAAACCTTTGAAGTTAATGACTATCCTATTATTTCTCCTGCTGGATCATGTTCTTTTGCTATTAAAAGTTATGCTAAATATCTGGTAAATGAACCTGACTGGGCTATTCGTGCAGAAAAAATAGCTAATCGCATGTTTGATCTCACCTCCTTTATCGTTAATCAATTAAATATTGTGGATGTAGGTGCAAGCCTTAAAGGAAAAGCTGTTTATCATCCATCTTGTAGCTTATTTCGTAAAATGGGAGTGAAAGAAGAGCCACTCACATTATTACGCCATGTAAAAGGGCTAGAATTATTACCTTTTGACAATATGGAAACCTGTTGTGGTTTTGGGGGGACGTTTTCGGTAAAAATGGCTGAAATTTCAGGTGAAATGGTCAAAGAAAAAGTTCATCACATTATGGATGTTCATCCTGACTATTTAATTGGTGCGGATGTCAGTTGCTTATTAAATATAGGTGGTCGTTTAGAGAGAGAAGGTCGTCCAGTTAAAGTGATGCATATTGCGCAAGTATTGATGAGCAATGAGGAGGAATTATGTCATTAAAAACAAGCTCTCTTCCTTTTAAAACGCTAATTGATCGTCAAGTTCACGATCAAATTATGCAAAAAGCCGTTGCTAATGCGCAAGAAACTATTGGCCGTAATCGTCAAAAAATGGTTGATGAATTAGGACACTGGGAGGATTGGCGGGATAGAGCGGCACAAATTCGTGATCATGTACTTGCTAATTTAGATGCCTATTTATATCAATTATCTGAAAAAATAGAACAACATGGTGGGCATGTTTTCTTTGCTCAAACGAAAGAAGAAGCCTCTCAATATATTCTCAATATTGCAAAAGAGAAAAAAGCCAAAAAAATAGTCAAAGCCAAATCAATGGTGACGGAAGAAATTGGCTTAAACCCTGTATTAGAAAATGCAGGTATTAATGTTATTGAAACCGATTTAGCCGAGTTTATTCTTCAACAAGCAAAAGATGCCCCATCTCATGTAGTGGTCCCTGCTATTCATAAAAATAGAGCTCAAATACGTCAAATATTTCATGACAAACTGGGTTATAACGGCTCAGATACACCAGAAGAAATGACGCGTTTTGTTCGCCAGAACATTAGAGACGATTTTTTTACTGCCGATATCGGTATTACGGGGTGTAATTTTGCGGTAGCAGAAACAGGTTCTGTTTGTTTAGTCACTAATGAAGGTAATGCACGATTAAGTACAACATTACCCAAAACGCATATTGCGGTGATGGGGATGGAACGTATTGCACCTACTTTTAAAGAGGTAGATATCTTAATTACCATGTTGGCCCGTAGTGCAGTAGGGTTACGTTTAACGGGCTATAATACATGGCTTACTGGCCCTAAAGAGAATGACAACGTTGATGGCCCAGAAGATTTCCATCTTGTTATTGTAGACAATGGCCGCTCGAAGATCATTGGTTCTGAATTTAAAGATATTTTACGTTGTATCCGTTGTGGTGCTTGTATGAATACTTGCCCTGCTTATCGCCATATTGGCGGTCAAGGATATGATTCTATCTATCCAGGCCCTGTTGGTGCCGTCTTAACGCCACTACTTGGTGGATATAAAGACTTTAAAAACCTGCCTTATGTCTGCTCATTATGTACTGCTTGTGATAGCGTTTGCCCAGTAAAAATACCTTTATCAAATCTTATAAAGAAACATCGTGAAGTCATGGTAGAGCAAGGTATAACACCGACAACTGAACGTAATATTACTCGGGTATTTAATTATGTGAACCGCCATCCTATGTTATGGAAAGTTGGGATGAATATGGGGGCTCATGCTACAAAATGGTTTATTAAAGAAGGTAAAGCGCCATTAAATATCGGTGCAATAAAAGCATGGACAGAAGCGAGAAATTTACCTGAAGGTGATGGTGAAAGTTTTCGTAGTTGGTTTAAAAAACACCAAAAAGAGGAGAAATAAGAGATGGATAACAATATGGATAACAATAAAGAACGCTTTTTATCAAATCTTGCTTCTCAATTAGGTAGGTCGTTAAAAACGCAACCTGAAGCTTTACCTGAACCAGTAAATTTATATCCAGAACAACGATTAACGGAGCTTTCTGATGATGAACTTTATCAATATTTTCTCAATACAGCTCAGTTAGCAGGAAGTACTTATGAAACGACAACATTGTCATCTTTACCTAAGCATTTAGAGACTCTTTGTGAACAGTATGGTTTACCAGTGATATTAACGGGTGATCCACGATTACAGGAAAGTGGGGTGATTGATTATTTATCAGAACACTGTCATGCCAATATTTGGGATCATACTGAGGGTAAAAAAAATATTGAACGGGTAAAAGAGGCAAAAGTCGGAATTGTATTTGCTGAATATGGACTTGCAGAATCTGGCGGTGTTGTTTTATTTTCTGGGGCTGACAAAGGAAGAAGTGTTGGATTGATCCCTGAAACCACGATTTTTGTACTAAAACGCAGTACGATTTTACCTCGAGTTGCTCAGTTAGCAGAAAGATTACATCAAATGGCATTAAAAAATATAAGAATGCCTTCTTGTATTAATATTATTAGTGGTCCTAGTTGCACATCAGATATTGAATTAATTAAGGTTGTTGGTGTTCATGGCTCTTTAAATGCGATTTATGTGATTATTGAAGATTGTTAAATTAAGTCACGCGCCTCTTTATCCAAAGCACCGTAAAACCCCGTCCTTCAGGTCGGGGATAGGGGATATAAGGCGCGGTTTTTTAACTAACGAGGTGTTTCCTGTTGCTCAATGTACTGGTGGATAATGGATATTGGTGCGCCACCACAACTCCCCGCGAAATAACTCGGCGACCAAAGAACCCCCTTGTAGTAATCACGTTGGGCAATATCAGGGCGATCACGTCGAAGTAATCGACTCGATACCCCTTTAAGGCTGTTAACCAGATTAGATATCGCCAGTTTTGGCGGGTAATTAATCAGTAAATGAACGTGATCCCGTTCCCCATCCATTTCAACCAGTTCAACATCAAAATCAGCACAAACACTGGCAAAGTAGCCTCGCAATTTTTCAATTGCTTCCTGATCAAATATTTTTCGCCGGTATTTTGTGACAAAGACCAAATGGACGTGCATCAGGAATACACAATGTCTGCCACGGCGAATATTAGTTTCATTTTTCATAGACCAAAGTATAAT
>NZ_CAWPCB010000024.1:0-168246 GCF_963886535.1 Proteus sp. G2675 | reverse complement strand
GCGAAGCTCCTGATCGAAGCCCCAGTAAACGGCGGCCGTAACTATAACGGTCCTAAGGTAGCGAAATTCCTTGTCGGGTAAGTTCCGACCTGCACGAATGGCGTAATGATGGCCAGGCTGTCTCCACCCGAGACTCAGTGAAATTGAACTCGCTGTGAAGATGCAGTGTACCCGCGGCAAGACGGAAAGACCCCGTGAACCTTTACTATAGCTTGACACTGAACATTGAGCCTTGATGTGTAGGATAGGTGGGAGGCTTTGAAGTGTGGACGCCAGTCTGCATGGAGCCAACCTTGAAATACCACCCTTTAACGTTTGATGTTCTAACCTAGGCCCATAAACTGGGTCGGGGACCGTGTCTGGTGGGTAGTTTGACTGGGGCGGTCTCCTCCTAAAGAGTAACGGAGGAGCACGAAGGTTGGCTAAGCATGGTCGGACATCATGCGGTTAGTGCAAAGGCATAAGCCAGCTTGACTGCGAGAGTGACGGCTCGAGCAGGTACGAAAGTAGGTCTTAGTGATCCGGTGGTTCTGAATGGAAGGGCCATCGCTCAACGGATAAAAGGTACTCCGGGGATAACAGGCTGATACCGCCCAAGAGTTCATATCGACGGCGGTGTTTGGCACCTCGATGTCGGCTCATCACATCCTGGGGCTGAAGTAGGTCCCAAGGGTATGGCTGTTCGCCATTTAAAGTGGTACGCGAGCTGGGTTTAGAACGTCGTGAGACAGTTCGGTCCCTATCTGCCGTGGGCGTTGGAAGATTGAGAGGGGTTGCTCCTAGTACGAGAGGACCGGAGTGAACGCACCACTGGTGTTCGGGTTGTCATGCCAATGGCATTGCCCGGTAGCTAAGTGCGGAAGAGATAACCGCTGAAAGCATCTAAGCGGGAAACTTGCCTCGAGATGAGTCTTCCCTGTCGCTTTAAGCGACCTAAAGGAACGTTTAAGACTAAGACGTTGATAGGCTGGGTGTGTAAGCGTAGCGATACGTTGAGCTAACCAGTACTAATGAACCGTGAGGCTTAACCTGACAACACCGAAAGTGTTTTGTCAGAGAGACGAAACGATGAAGTCAGCTTGTTTAAGATTGAATTACTGGTTATAGACTGTGATAACAGAAGATAACGGGTAATTAAAACAGAATTTGCTTGGCGGCCATAGCGCGGTGGTCCCACCTGATCCCATGCCGAACTCAGAAGTGAAACGCCGTAGCGCCGATGGTAGTGTGGGGTCTCCCCATGTGAGAGTAGGGAACTGCCAAGCATTAAATAAGACGAGAAAGCCAACCCAATGGGTTGGCTTTTTTGCGTTTAGAAGATCGTATTTTACCTTGAGTCATGCTAACACTTTTTTATAGTTAAGTATCAATTTCAATAAGAGAGCAACTAAGTAATATTTTTACTCCATCGAGTAAACTGCTCTATACCAAGAGCCATTAATATATGGCAGAACCATGCACTATAGTTTTCAGGATGTTTTTCTACATCATGATAAAGCTCGTTTAATGAAATCCAACGATGATCCATAACTTCATCGGGATGACACTGTGGTGTTTTATCACTAAAGCCTAAAAAAAGATGATCAAACTCATGCTCAATAAGATCATCCGTGACTTTCTCATTATATAAAATCGTACCAATAGGTTGCATATCACACTGCATACCTAATTCTTCATTTAAACGCCGATGTATTGCTTGTGATAGAGGTTCATTGGGTAAAGGATGGCTACAACAAGTATTCGCCCATAGACCGCCAGAGTGATATTTAGTCAGTGCTCGTTGTTGGATCAACATTTGTTGCTTAGAATTGAAAATAAATAATGAAAAGGCTCTATGTAAGGCACCAGTAATATGTGCCTCCAGCTTGGGCATGGTTCCTAGCTCATTGTCATTTTTATCAACGAGGATCACGGCGTCTTTCACAAAAATCACCTTGGTAAAAATAAAAGAGAGTTATAACGCGAATATACCATGCATGTATATCAAATAATGGTTAATTGTGTTGTTCCTTTAATGGTATTAGTGGGTAACGCTACTGATAACATCATAATATAGTTGTTTAGTTTTCTAGGTTTAATTGAAGTTTTAAGGGAAATTATCTTCTTTACGATAAGCTATCTTGCCATTCTATAAAATTTATTATTTTATTAACATGTTGTTTTCTTTAAACTAAATAGAATATATTGATAATATCTATTACAGAGTTTACTAGATTCGAATTCTGATGAGGGGTAAGATAAATGTTAATTCTGCTACTTACTGTAGCAAAATCTAAATAAAGGAATTTAGTTATGTCTTCTATATTACCTCGCTCTGTAACATCCCCTAAAAAATTCTTTATTGGTAGTCAATTACTTGCTTCTGTTGGTAATTATATGAAAGATTTCGGAGATAATGCTTTTATTATCAGCGATGAATTTTTCCTAGAAAAAGTAAATAAAGAAGCTTTGTCGTCAATTAAAGAAAATGGGCTATCTGGTTTCGTTGAAAAATTTAATTACGAATGTACAGAAGCTGAAGTGGATCGCTTGGGTAAAATTGTTGTTGAAAATAAAGCGAATGTTATTATCGGTATCGGTGGCGGTAAAACATTAGACGTATCTAAAGCGGTTGCTTATTATCATCACCTCCCTGTTATTTTATTCCCAACGATTGCTTCTACAGATGCGCCTTGTACGGCTCTTTCTGTTCTTTATAAAGAAAATGGTGAATTTGATAAATACTTATTTTTACCTCAGAACCCTGATATGGTGATTGCGGATACCGCGATTATTGCTTCTGCACCACAACGCTTCTTCTCTGCAGGTGTCGGTGATGCTTTAGCCACTTATTTTGAAGCACGTGCTTGCTATCAAGCTGATGGACTTAATTTAGTTAATCAACGTCCATCACGTACAGGTTTAGGTCTAGCACAATTGTGTTTTGAAATATTGAGTGAAAATATTGATAAAGCAATGGATGCTGTGCGCCATAAAATTACCACACAAGCTTTAGAGCAAACTATTGAAGCGACTATTTATTTAAGTGGTGTGGGAGCTGAAGCAGGTGGTTTAGCCGCCGCTCATGCGGTCAATAATGGTATGTCTGCAGTTGCTTCCTTACATCATGTGCAACATGGTGAAAAAGTGGTATTTGGATTATTAACACAATTAGTGTTAGAAAATGCGCCACAAGAAGAAATTGATGAAGTTATTCGTATTATCAAAGCGGCTGAATTGCCATTAACGCTTGAAGATATGGGAATGAAAGAGTTTATTGAAAGTGAATGGCGTAATGTAGCGAAAATTGCTTGTGCAGAAGGTGATACCATGGGCAATATGCCTATGAAAGTGACTGAAGAAGATGTCTACAACGCAATGATTGCAGCGAATGCATTAGCGCATCGCTATAAATAATCTCAAGTATTTTTTTTGAATATAAAACCCCAAATAAATTGAATTTGGGGTTTTATTTTAATCTAAAGTTGGGTTCATCTGTGCCAGATCAAATGGTGTAATTTGATAAACATAATAATTTAGCCAATTTGCAAAGAGTAAATGGCCATGACTACGCCAAGATACAAGAGGTTTTTTATTAGGATTATTATCGGGAAAATAATTTTCAGGTAGTTGTGGTGCTAATCCAGCTTTAACATCACGATGATATTCGTCAGCTAATGTATTGGGATCGTATTCTGGGTGACCTGTGGCAAAGACAACACGTTTATCTTTAGATGCGAATAGGTAAGCCCCTGCTTGCTCTGATGTTGCTAATATTTCTAAATCTGTATTTTGTTGAATAAACTCAACAGGAAAACCAGCATAACGTGAATGAGGGGCAAAGAATGTTTCATCAAACCCACGAGTCAGTAACGCGAAAGGATCACATGTTGTATGACGATATACCCCAGAAATTTTTTGTTTTAAGGTATATTTAGGTAAGTCATATAAAATATTTAGGCCCGCTTGAGCGGCCCAGCAAATAAAAAGTGTTGAAGTAACATGCTCTTTTGCCCATGTAATGATTTCTTTTATTTCCTCCCAATAAGCCACATCTTCAAATTCAACTAAACCTAATGGTGCTCCCGTTACAATCAAGCCATCAAAATTCTGTTCTTTAATTTGGGCAAAATCACAATAAAAAGTATCAAGATGCTCAACAGGTGTATTTTTGGGAACACGAGAATCAATACGCAATAATTGGATATCAATTTGTAATGGACTATTAGAGAGCAATCGTAGAAATTGATTTTCTGTTTCTATTTTTTTGGGCATCAGATTGAGTAACAGTACTTTTAAAGGACGAATATCTTGAATACTCGCTCTACTTGATGTCATGACAAAGACATTCTCATTGCGTAAACAACTCACTGCGGGTAGTTCGTCTGGTACTCTGATTGGCATCTCAATAACCTCTAAAAAAACATCTAGACATCTAGAAGCCTGAATTTAGCCAATTCAGATCTAAAAGTCGAGGTGTAGATGCTGTATATGAAGAATATTCATATAAGTAAATGTTATAAGCCGAGCTTTATGTGATCTTCGCATGATCTTAGTTTGTTTAATCATTCAACAAACCAAGATCACTCGAGTTATTTTTGAAATAGCCATTTTTATTCAGCCAAAAAACATTGGTGTAATCACATTGTTAAAAAATGTTTAAATAAAAATGGAATTCATTTTTGATTTTTGTAAAAACTGCATTAATCTTAATCAGGTGTGTAAAAGATTTTAGGGGAATGCAGAATGTCACAATCATTAACTACAGAAGCATTAAGCTTCACAAAACCTTTTGGGATAGCTGAAAAAGAGATATTAAATCATGATGTTGAGTCATTTTTGACTAATTTGGTCAGTCAGTTTTCAGAACGTCGTGACACCTTATTAGCAGAAAGAGAAATTTGGAAACAAAAAGTGGATAATGGAATGCTTCCTGATTTTATTTCAGAATCAGATTCCATTATAAACTCAGAATGGAAAGTGAATCCAATTCCTAAAGACTTGCAAGATCGTCGGGTCGAAATTACAGGCCCCGTAGATCGTAAAATGGTGATCAATGCATTAAATGCTAATGTAAAAGTATTTATGGCAGATTTTGAGGATTCACTTGCCCCGACATGGGATAAGGTTATTGATGGCCAAATTAATTTACGTGATGCTGTCAAAGGAACAATTTCCTACACCAATGAACAAGGTAAGTGCTATCAACTAAAAGCATCGCCTGCGGTGTTAATTGCTCGAGTCAGGGGATTACACTTGCCAGAGAAGCATGTGCTATGGCAGGGAAAACCTATTCCTGGGTGCTTGTTTGATTTTGCCTTATATTTTTACCATAACTATAAAACATTACAGGCAAAGGGCAGCGGGCCTTATTTTTACATTCCTAAATTACAAACTTGGCAAGAGGCAAAATGGTGGAGTGATGTTTTTCATTTCACTGAAAAACGCTTCGGTTTAGCCAGCGGAACTATTAAAGCCACAGTATTAATTGAAACTTTACCTGCGGTATTTCAAATGGAAGAGATCTTATTCCATATGAAAGAGCATATTGTGGGCCTTAATTGTGGACGTTGGGATTATATCTTTAGCTATATCAAAACGTTGAAGAATTACCCTGATCGTGTGTTACCGGATAGACAGGGTATTACTATGACTCAACCTTTCTTAAGTGCTTATTCCCGACTACTTATTCAAACTTGTCATAAACGTGGTGCATTTGCGATGGGAGGAATGTCTGCTTTTATCCCCAGTCGCTCTGCGGAGCAAAATGGTGTCATTTTACAAAAGGTATTTGAGGATAAAGAGCTTGAAGCAACTAATGGTCATGATGGTACTTGGATAGCTCACCCTGGATTAGCCGAAACGGTGTTATCTGCGTTTGATGCGGTATTAGGAGAGCGAGCAAACCAACTTGATGTACAACGTCATGAAAAGATCACCGCAGACATGTTATTGGCCCCTTGTGAAGGTGAAAGAACAGCAACAGGAATGAGAGCGAATATCCGTGTTGCTGTGCAATATATTGAAGCGTGGATCTCAGGTAATGGTTGTGTGCCTATTTATGGGCTAATGGAAGATGCCGCCACGGCAGAGATATCTCGAACCTCTATTTGGCAATGGATCCGTCATCAAAAACCATTATCGGATGGACAGATTGTAACAAAAGCGCTTTTTCGCAACATGTTGAAAGAAGAGCTGGAGGTAATTCGCCAAGAAGTGGGTGATACCCGCTTTGAGCAAGGTCGTTTTAAAGAAGCAGCGACCTTAATGGATAACATTACTACCCAAGATGAATTAGTCGATTTTCTGACTTTACCGGGTTATCAACTTTTAAATTAAAAAAGATACGTCATAACGTATTTATAAACTGCAAATATAAAACATCATCACTACCAGATTTATAGGAGTTATTTTATGTCTATGAGTAGATCAGAGCAGATTGCCCAATTAGAAAAAGAGTGGGAACAACCTCGCTGGAAAGGGATCAAACGTCCTTATAGCGCAGAAGATGTCATTAAATTACGAGGTTCCGTTAACCCTGAACATACCTTAGCAAGACGTGGTGCGCAACGGCTTTGGTCATCATTAAATGGTAAGTCGAAGAAGGGATATGTCAATGCATTAGGTGCTTTAACAGGAGGGCAAGCATTACAGCAAGCTAAAGCGGGATTAGAAGCCATTTATCTATCTGGTTGGCAAGTGGCGGCTGATGCGAATACTGCTGCCAGTATGTACCCTGATCAATCTTTATACCCGGTGGACTCTGTACCCAATGTTGTTCAGCGTATTAATAATACGTTTAGACGAGCTGATCAAATTCAGTGGTCAAATGGTATCGGCCCTCAGCATAAAGATTATATTGATTTTTTCCTTCCTATTGTTGCTGATGCGGAAGCGGGTTTTGGTGGTGTACTTAACGCATTTGAATTAATGAAAGCAATGATTGAGGCGGGTGCAGCAGGCGTTCACTTTGAAGATCAGTTAGCCGCAGTGAAAAAATGCGGTCATATGGGCGGAAAAGTCTTAGTACCTACGCAAGAGGCTGTGCAAAAGCTGGTGGCAGCACGTTTAGCGGCAGATGTTTCGGATGTTCCTACCTTATTAGTTGCTAGAACTGATGCGGATGCGGCCGATCTCTTAACTTCAGATTGCGATCCTTACGATAGTTCATTTTTAACTGGTGAGCGTACCGCTGAAGGTTTTTTCTGTACTCATGCAGGAATTGATCAGGCCATTAGTCGAGGGCTTGCTTATGCCCCTTATGCCGATTTGGTTTGGTGTGAGACTTCCACGCCAGATCTGAAAATGGCGGCTAAATTTGCCGAAGCGATCCATGATAAATATCCCGGTAAAATGTTAGCGTATAATTGCTCTCCATCTTTTAACTGGAAAAAGAATCTTGACGATAGCACGATCGCCCATTTCCAAGATGAGCTTTCTGCGATGGGGTATAAATTCCAGTTTATCACTTTAGCGGGTATTCATAGTATGTGGTTCAATATGTTCGATTTAGCGCATGATTACGCTAAAGGTGAAGGTATGAAACACTATGTTGAAAAGGTACAAGAAAAAGAATTTGCTGCACTATCGAAAGGCTACACCTTCTCATCTCATCAACAAGAAGTGGGCACCGGCTATTTTGATAAAGTGACGACGATTATTCAAGGTGGTATGTCATCTGTTACGGCATTAACTGGCTCTACTGAAGAGCAACAATTCTAGTTCTTACTGTGATGCACTTTTGTGGTGATAATTCAGGAGCAGGATGCTCCTCTTTTTCATGAGGTCAGTTGATGACAGCTGAAGACTTAGTCGCTCAAACGATCTTACAAGGCTTTGATGCACAATATGGGCGTTTTCTTGAGATAACGTCAGGTGCTCAATATCGTTTTGAGCAAGCAGATTGGCATGGTATTCAATTGGCGATGAAAGAGCGCATCCGCTTATACGATAATCATGTTGGATTAGTTGTGGAACAACTTAGATGTATCCGACATGATATTGATAAAGAAAGTGTTTTCTTACAAAAAGTCAAAGAGCGATACACACAATTATTACCTAACTATCCCCGTTTTGAAATCGCTGAAAGTTTTTTTAATTCAGTTTATTGTCGTCTATTTCATCATCGAGAGCTTAATAAAAAAAACTTATTCGTTTTTTCATCACAACCTGCGTATCGTTTTGCGCAAGCCCCTCGCCCTTTATCAAGAACGTTTGTTATACAAAGTGATTTACCCGCATTATTGCAAGATATTTTATCGCGCCTACCTTTGCGTTTACCGTGGCAAAATAAATCGCGAGATATTCAATTTATTTGCCAAACGCTCTATGCGCAATTTAGCCATGAGGAATTACAAAATGCGGTATTTCACATTGCTAATGAGCTATTTTACCGTAATAAAGCGGCATGGATGATTGGTAAGATAGCGATAAATAATCAATTCATTCCCCTGTTATTACCTATTCATAATATTGAACAGCACTTAGTTATTGATACCTGTTTAACGACAACAGATGAAGCCAGTATTGTATTTGGCTTTGCTCGTTCTTATTTTATGGTTTATGCGCCATTTCCCGCGGCATTAGTAACATGGTTACGGGATATTCTCCCTGAAAAGTCTATTGCTGAGCTCTATATGTCGATTGGTTGTCAGAAACATGGCAAAACTGAATATTACCGTGAATACCTTGCTTTTATGAATTTTTCATCGGAACAATTTATTGAAGCTCCGGGGGTAAAAGGAATGGTGATGCTCGTTTTCACACTGCCTACTTACGATAGAGTGTTTAAAGTGATCAAAGATAGGTTTGCGCCACAAAAAACAATGACTGCAGAGCGTGTCAAAGAGTGCTATCGCTTGGTGAAAGAGCATGATCGTGTTGGGAGAATGGCGGATACGCAAGAGTTTGAGAACTTTGTTATTGATAAAAAGCGGATCAGTAACGACTTAATGGCGATCTTAGAACAGGAGATCCCCAACAAATTAGAAGATCTAGGTGATAAGTTACTGATCAGCCATCTGTATATGGAACGCCGTATGACGCCACTTAATATCTATATGGAGCAGTGTGACAATAAACAGTTAAAAGCCGTGGTTGAAGATTATGGCCAAGCACTTAAAGAGTTGATTGCCGCAAATATTTTTCCTGGTGATATGTTATTTAAGAATTTTGGCGTGACACGTCATCATCGCGTTATTTTTTATGATTATGATGAAATAAGTTATATGACAGATATGAATTTCCGTGCCATTCCTCCCGCTCGCTATCCTGAAGATGAACTGGCCAGTGAGCCTTGGTATAGCGTTGCTGAAAATGATGTTTTTCCTGAAGAGTTTCGTTACTTTTTATGTTGTGATAAGCAAGTATGTCATTATTTTGAAGCTCAACATCGTGATCTTCTTTCACCTGAATACTGGCAACAACAGCAGCAAAGAATTAAACAAGGGTATATTGAAGATGTTTACGCCTATCCACAAAGTAAACGTTTTATTGATAACGATATCTGTTAATAAAACAGAGTAATAAAGATAGATAATCGAATGATATACCTATCTTTATTGGGTAATAATTAAAGCATTAAATTAATGTTGAGCGCCAGCAACAGCTTCTTTTGCTAGCTCAGTAATACGTTGATAATCCCCTGCTTTCACAGCATCACTAGGAACTAACCAAGAGCCACCGATACAAAGTACACTTTCCAGTGCAAGGTAGTTACGGTAGTTTTCAGGCGAAATACCGCCGGTTGGGCAGAAACGTACTTGTGAGAATGGTCCTGCAATTGCTTTTAATGCTTTAACGCCACCATTAGCTTCTGCTGGGAAAAACTTAAATTCATTTAAACCGTAACTCATACCGAGCATTAATTCAGAAACAGTCGAGATACCAGGGATAAGAGGAATAGAGCCTGCTACCGCAGCTTTTAATAGCGCATCGGTTAAGCCTGGGCTAATGGCAAATTGTGCACCCGCTTCTGTGACTTGGGCTAATTGTTGAGGGTTGATCACTGTCCCTGCACCAACAATGGCTTCTGGTACTTCTTTAGCAATGCGACGAATAGCTTCAATAGCGCAGTCTGTACGTAGTGTCACTTCTAAAACTTTTACGCCACCGGCGACTAACGCTTTTGCGACAGGTACAGCTTCTTCAATATGATTAATAACAATAACAGGAACAACGGGCCCTGATTTTAGTACAGACTCTGCACTTGTATTCCAATGATTCATCTTTATCTTTCCTAATCAGAAATAATGAAGAGCAAATAAATAGGCTTGCTCCTCATTAGGCAATGAAAACTTTATGTATTAAAAATCAATACAGCAAGCACCTTGTTCAGCACCTGATAAATGGCGACGTAAATTAACGAACAACTCACGACCGCAACCGCTATTGTTTGCGCTGAGATCAGGTATTTCGGTTTGGCGAGCTTCTAAGGTTTGTTCATCAACTAAGAGTGTTAATTCACCTGTTTTGCCATTAACACGAATAATGTCACCATCTTGTACTTTTGCTAATAGTCCACCGTTTACCGCCTCTGGTGTTACATGAATAGCGGCAGGAACTTTACCTGATGCACCAGAAAGACGGCCATCTGTGACTAATGCCACTTTATAGCCTTTATCCATCAATACCCCTAAAGGAGGCATGAGTTTATGTAATTCTGGCATCCCATTGGCTTGGGGGCCTTGATAACGCACAACGACTACACAATCTTTATTCAATTCACCGGCGCTAAATTTAGCGGCAATATCATGTTGGCTATTAAACACAACAGCAGGTGCTTCAATAATTTTATTTTCATCAGGCACCGCCGACGTTTTCATCACTGCTCGACCTAAATTACCTTCCATCACCTGTGTTCCGCCGTGTGAAGAGAATGGCTTATTGATATCGGCAATCACATCTTTATCTAAAGATTGTATTGCACCTTCACGCCAATCAAGTTTACCTTCATTTAGCCACGGCTCTAAGGTATAGCGTTCAATACCAAATCCTGCCACCGTATTGACATCGCGATGAATTAAGCCTTTTTTCAGTAATTCACGAATAATAAGAGCAAGACCACCTGCCGCTTGGAATTGATTAATATCTGCCGGACCATTAGGATAAATACGAGCAATTAATGGCACAACTTGTGATAATTGAGAAAAATCATCCCAATTAATCATAATGCCCGCCGCCCGTGCCATTGCCACTAAATGCATGGTGAGATTTGTTGAGCCACCTGTGGCTAACAGCACAATAATACCGTTAACAATCACCTTTTCGTCAACTAATTGACCAATAGGTAAATAATTCCCCGAGTTTTCTGTTAAGCGTACAATTTGTTTTGCTGCCGCTTCTGTTAATGCTTCACGTAATGGAGTGTCTGGGTGAACAAAAGAGGAGCCAGGTAAATGTAAGCCCATTGCCTCCATCACCATTTGATTGGAGTTTGCTGTACCATAAAAAGTACAAGTTCCCATACTATGGTAAGAGGCTGCTTCTGCTTCTAATAAAGCATTACGATCGACCTTGCCTTCTGCATACAGTTGGCGAATACGCACCTTTTCTTTATTGGGTAAACCACTGGTCATTGGACCTGCAGGGACAAAAATTGCAGGCAGATGACCGAATGACAGTGCTGCCATAGTAAGCCCTGGAACGATTTTATCGCAGATCCCTAAATAAAGGGCGCCATCAAACATATTATGAGATAACCCTACAGCTGCAGACATGGCAATAACATCGCGACTTAGCAGTGATAGCTCCATTCCATCTTGCCCTTGTGTCACACCATCACACATCGCAGGCACACCACCAGCGACTTGACCTACAGCACCAACAGTATGCAATGCCGCTTTAATTTTTTGTGGATAATCTTCATAAGGTTTATGAGCGGATAACATATCGTTATACGCAGTAATGATGGCGATATCATTATGAACCATATTCTTAAGTAAATTTTTATCTTCACTTTGACAGGCGGCAAAACCATGAGCCAAATTACCGCAAGCTAACTGGGCACGGTGTACGGTTTGGCTTTTAGCAGCTTCAATTTTTTTCAGATAAGCGCGACGAGTTATTTGTGAGCGAGCAACAATACGTTCAGTCACTTGTTGTACGGTTTCGTTTAATGCGGCGAAGTTGTTCTGAAACTGGTCATGATTTTTCGGGTTCATAATAGTGCTTCCTTTATTCACACAGGGTGACGGCATTACTTATTGCTATAAGAAAAAATATAAGCGCTTAGCAATAACTTGTTACCGGTAACATTGTTACGGGTAACAAGCTCAGTTGCAATACTCTTAAACCAAGCTTAAACAACATCTGTGATCGATATCAATTTTTTAAGATGATAAGTAACAGTTTTTTAATATTTAACGGCTAAAAATGAAAAAAAACGATTTTTGCATAAGCTGAATCGTTTTATTTAAGGAGAAGCCTTCCTAATTTGTACATAAATAAATAGAAAGGCCTAGCTGGGTTAACTTTTTACACCACCATATTCACGGCTGATCTGCTTAGCCGCTTTTATCACCAGTGCACCTAATTCCGTAATGCGTGAATCTGTCATTCTAGATACGGGGCCAGAGAGTGAAATAGCGGCAAAAGGCTGGTGGTGTTCATCATAGATACAAGCGCCAATACAACGTAAACCTAATGCATGCTCTTCATCATCAAAAGAGAAACCTTGTTTACGAGCTTGTTCTAAATTCTCTTTTAATGCGGAAGGTAAGGTTTTGGTATAAGGGGTATAGGCCATCAGACCTTTTTTCTGTAAAAGGGGGAGTAACTTATTTTCCGGTAAAGTGGATAGAAATGCTTTACCTGCACCAGATGCATGCATTGGCAACTTGCCGCCAATTGGGGCAGACATTCTCATTAATGCATTACATTGTACTTGGTCGACAATCACCGCATCAAATTCAACTTGATCAAGAATAGCCAAATTAACGGTTTCACCTGAATCTTCCATTAATTGACGCAATATAGGGTGCACCATAACCAGTAGGTTACGGGTTTGCAGAAAGCTACTACCGACAATAAAGGCATGAGTGCCCACTACCCATAAACCTAAATCACCTACTTGGCGTACAAAACCATGTTGTTGCAAAGTAGTAAGTAAGCGGTGAGTAGTGGAATTGGGTAGTCCTGCTTGAAAAGCTAAATCAGTTAAAGCAATACCGCCTGGAGATTCGGAAATATATTCCAATAATGTTAAGCCACGGCTTAATGACTGAACGGGGCCACCTTGTGCAGTACTTTGAGTTGCGGGTGTTTTTGGCTTACGAGCTTTTTTATTGGTAGGGGAGACGGTCATACTTACACTCCAGAAATACTGTCCATATTATCCTCTATTATGACCTATATAACGTAATAAAACTCCTCTGATCTGTATATTTTTCAAAACAAAGCATATGAAAACAAATATTGATGTTATCGGGTTATGGTTAGGTGAAAATCTCTCATATTCCTCTTAGGAATCTTTGCAAAGAGATATGATAGGATAAAAAAACAACGAACTTGCTATATAACGAAAATAACAACAACACAATATTCTTTGGTAGAGGAAGCAATGTGACCATGATAACTCAGCAGATTACGCAAGCATTAGCCAAACGTATCTTAGTCCTTGATGGCGCAATGGGAACCATGATCCAGCAATATCAGTTGGCAGAAGAAGATTACCGAGGTGAACGTTTTGCCCATTGGCAATGTGATGTTAAAGGGAATAATGACCTTTTAGTCTTGACGCAGCCGCAGATCATTACTGAAATTCATAATGCTTATTTTGAAGCCGGTGCAGATATCGTAGAAACAAACACCTTTAATGCAACCTCTATTGCCATGGCTGATTATCAGATGGAAGGGTTATGTGCAGAATTGAATGAAGAGGCTGCTAAACTTGCCAGAGCCTGTGCTGATAAATGGAGTGCATTAACGCCAGATAAACCACGTTATGTTGCAGGGGTATTAGGGCCAACCAATAGAACAGCATCCATTTCTCCTGATGTTAACGATCCCGCATTTCGTAATATCTCATTTGATACATTAGTGATGGCTTATCGAGAGGCGATCTGCGGACTCATTAAAGGAGGGGTGGATTTAATTATGGTGGAAACCATTTTTGACACTCTAAATGCTAAAGCGGCTATTTTTGCGATTAAATGTGAGTTTGATAATCTTAATATTGAATTACCGGTGATGATCTCAGGGACTATCACTGATGCGTCAGGTAGAACATTAACAGGGCAAACCACAGAAGCGTTTTATCACTCACTACGTCATGCCGACGCGTTATCATTTGGTTTAAATTGTGCGCTAGGGCCAAAAGAATTACGCCAATATATTCAAACTCTCTCCCAAATATCAGAAACTTATGTCAGTGCTCACCCTAATGCTGGCTTACCTAATGCCTTTGGCGGATATGATTTAGATGCCAATGAGATGGCGGAACAAATCAAGGAGTGGGCGCAAGCTGGGTTTCTTAATATTGTCGGTGGTTGTTGTGGCACAACCCCTGCCCATATTCAGGCTATTGCTCAAGCGGTTGATGGCATAGCACCTAGAACATTACCTGTCATTAAAAAAGCCTGTCGACTCTCAGGTCTTGAGCCTTTGGTCATTGATGATAATTCGCTGTTCGTCAATGTGGGGGAACGAACGAATGTGACAGGTTCGGCTAAATTTAAACGTTTAATAAAAGAAGGTAATTACCAAGAAGCCCTTGATGTTGCTCGTCAGCAAGTTGAAAACGGTGCTCAAATCATCGATATCAATATGGATGAAGGCATGTTAGATGCGATAGAAGCAATGACACGTTTTCTTAATCTTATTGCGGGTGAACCCGATATTGCCAAAGTCCCGATTATGATTGACTCGTCAAAATGGCAAGTCATTGAGGAAGGATTGAAATGTATTCAGGGTAAGGGAATAGTCAATTCGATTTCGATGAAAGAAGGGGAAGCCCTTTTTATTGAGCATGCAAAATTAGTTCGTAAGTATGGTGCTGCGGTTGTCGTGATGGCGTTTGATGAAATAGGGCAAGCAGATACTCGAGAGCGAAAAATAGAAATTTGTCGGCGTGCGTATTATCTATTAACTGAAAAAGCCGGATTTCCACCAGAAGATATTATTTTTGATCCCAATATTTTTGCTGTAGCAACGGGTATTGCTGAACATAATAATTATGCGGTTGATTTTATAGAAGTTTGTGCGGATATTAAATCTCAACTGCCTTATGCTTTAATTTCTGGCGGTGTTTCTAATGTGTCATTCTCTTTTCGGGGCAATGATCCCGTTCGGGAAGCGATCCACTCCGTTTTTCTCTATTACGCTGTAAAAAATGGTATGGATATGGGGATTGTCAATGCTGGGCAACTCGCTATTTATGACTCATTACCGGATGAACTACGTAATGCGGTAGAGGATGTTATTTTAAATCGCCATGCAGAAAGTACTGATAATTTACTGGCACTCGCAGAGCGTTATCGTGGTACTAAAAGTGAGGAACAGCACTCTACGCTTGCGCAATGGCGGCAATGGGAGGTCGAAAAGCGCCTAGAGTACGCGTTAGTGAAAGGGATCACCGAATTTATCATTGAAGATACCGAAGCGTGCCGCCAACAAGCTTCGAGTCCTATCGAAGTGATAGAAGGGCCATTAATGAATGGCATGAACACTGTGGGCGATCTGTTTGGTGAAGGTAAAATGTTTTTACCCCAAGTAGTAAAATCGGCACGGGTGATGAAACAGGCCGTAGCTTACCTTGAACCTTATATTCAAGCGACAAAAAAAGCAGGCAGCTCGGCAGGAAAAGTGTTACTGGCGACAGTAAAGGGAGATGTCCACGACATTGGCAAAAATATTGTCGGAGTGGTGTTGCAATGTAATAACTATGAAATTATCGATCTGGGGGTCATGGTACCTTGCGATAAAATCTTGCAAACAGCCATTGACGAAAATGTTGATATTATTGGATTGTCTGGATTGATCACTCCATCACTGGATGAGATGGTGAATGTTGCTAAGGAGATGGAAAGACGCGGTTTTTCTCTTCCTTTAATGATTGGTGGTGCGACAACATCGAAAGCGCACACGGCAGTAAAAATTGAACCTAATTACAGCCACCCAACCGTTTATGTGCAGAATGCGTCAAGAACGGTCGGGGTGGTCGCTGCATTATTATCGGCCACACAAAAGGCTGATTTTGTCGCTAAAACACGCCATGAATATGAAGTGGTACGTCAGCAGTATGCGAGAAAAAAACCGCGTACACCTCCCGTTTCCTTAGCGAAAGCTCGTGCCAATGCATTGCAGCTTGACTGGCAACACTATACGCCACCTAAGCCGAACCAATTAGGGGTACAACAAGTTACAGCCAATATTGAAACTTTACGTGAGTATATCGACTGGACGCCTTTCTTTATGACTTGGTCATTGGCGGGGAAATATCCACGTATATTAGAAGATGAGGTTGTCGGAGAAGAGGCGAGACGCGTTTTTGCAGATGCGAATGCCATGTTGGATAAACTCAGCCGTAAAAAATTACTGACACCAAAAGGTATCGTTGGTTTATTCCCTGCTAATCGCCTTGGTGATGACATTATTATTTACCAAGATGAAACGCGACAGCATGAGTTATTACGTTGTTGCCATTTACGCCAACAAACAGAAAAAAAAGAGTACCCTAACTATTGCTTAGCAGACTTTATTGCCCCTGTGGATAGTGGTCTTGCTGACTATTTTGGTGCTTTTGCAGTTACCGGCGGTCTAGAAGAAGATGCACTCGCTAATGGGTATGATAATGCTCATGATGATTACAATAAAATTATGGTAAAAGCGCTATCCGATCGTCTTGCAGAAGCTTTTGCCGAATATTTGCATCAACAAGTGAGAACCAAGATTTGGGGTTACAGTCCTGACGAAGCGCTCTCTAATGACGAGTTGATTAGAGAAAAATATCAAGGAACACGACCTGCACCGGGATATCCGGCTTGCCCAGAGCACACAGAAAAAGCAAAAATTTGGCAACTGTTAAATGTAGAAAATCGCATTGGTATGAAGCTTACTGATGCTTACGCGATGTGGCCGGGGGCTTCGGTATCGGGTTGGTATTTTAGTCATCCTGAAAGTAAATATTTTGCCGTCGCTCAAATTCAAAAAGATCAGGTGGAAGATTACGCCAAACGTCGTGGTATGAGTATGAGTGAAGTTGAGCGTTGGTTAGCCCCTAATTTAGGCTATGAGCCTTAATTAAACGGTATCTGAAGATTGTAATAATGTAATAAATAACAAGGTGATAATCATATCCCCTTGTTATTTTCTCTCGCAGTTCCCATTAAAGATGTATAAGCTGTAAGCCTGTATCAGAAAAAAGGACATGATGATGAGTTATACTTTGTATCTTCAGCAAACCCCAACAGTTGGCACTAAAGTTCCTTTTCCTTCTTTAGCCAAAGGAAATTACCCATTAAATGAAGTTATCATTAATGCGTTTTTAAATCTGATGCAATTAACAGGGAATTTGGATACAGATGCATTATTAGATGAAAAAATGTTTGATAAGATTTGGCTTAAGGCTGAAATGACACCGGCGCGCATGGAAGAAATTGGTGACTATATTTATCATCATATTCCTACACATCCAGCCCCCCTAGAAGAAGAGATCACACTATTTAAGCAAGCTATGCAAGAAGAAGAGGCATTGTTAGCTAAAGAGAGTGAAAAAGAAGGGTGTATTCCAATTTATAAGTTTGCTACAAATGATGGTTGGATTGTGACACCGAAAGAGTGTGAGATTATTGCCTCAGCACTTACAGCTAAGCTTCTTGAAGATAACCATGTATTTGTGGAACAAGTGGCTAAGATGTCTCATATTGCCTATCGCTCGTTAGAAATCGCGTTGATTGATTTTGGTAAATTTAATCAATTTGCTAAAAAATATGGTGGTTATCGAGTTTATTAAAAAATAAAAAGCGGATCTTTCTATCGAAAGGCGTCCGCTTACGTTAACATTGTAATAGGGTTGGATATTGTTAGAAAGGTATATTTATTTTTTTAAAAATTCTTTATATGTGCTTATTTTTCCTTTGTTCTCTGAACTGATAAACAAACTCTTAAACAAACTCTTTTTATGGATGTTTATCATATTGTTGATACAATCAATATTGATTTTTTCTTTTGGTATTGATTCTCTTTCGATTCTGTTGGGGAAAACTTCAGTATAGAACAAAAAATTGAGAGTTTCTTGATTAGGATATGAAAGAAAATCTAATTTATTATTATATTCATGTTTTAATTTTGAGTCTATTCCTATAATTATTTTGTGATTGATATTAATTCTATTATTGATTTTTACTATTGGGGCTGTGATGCTATTTTGTGGTTGATAAAGAGTATGAGTATCAACACGTGAATTGTGGAAAGGTTGTGATAAATTATATAGTGATTTTATTTCATTTCGTAGTTCTTTTAATTTTTCACTCTTATTTATAAAGTTCACATGCATATTTTGGACAGTTTTACAAATATCATAGCTTAATTTTATAGACATAACTCCCTCTTAAAGATGAGAAAATAAATTAAAAATACTCTATATCATTTTTAAATATAATAATTTTAAATATAAATCATTTTAGCTGTAAAAATAAATAAAAATAGGCTCCTTATTGCAAGAAGCCGATGTTAAATTCTAAAGTTATTGAAATGTTGTTATTCTATTTCCATATCTTAATCTTATGTTGTTTATATTTATTCTATAAATATTTACTAAGTAATAAGTTAAAATAAGGTGTCGTGTAGTTTTCTGACAATATTATCTGCATCTTTGCCATCCACTAATAAGCATAAGTTATGGGTACTCGCACCATGACTTATCATTCTAATATTATAATCCTCTAAAGTGCCAAAAATTTGGCTTCCTAAGCCATTGACTTGCGATAGTGAATTACCAATGATAGCGACCAATGCCAGATCTTCTTCTACTTCAACGCGACATAATGCGGATAATTCTGTTAATAGAGCATTAGTTAACAGACTGCCTGATGAGCTAGTGGTACCTGTGGTATCCAATGTTAAAGCAATACTGACTTCTGATGTGGTTATCACATCAACCGAAATATGGTGGCGTGATAAAATGGTAAATATTTCTGCCAAAAAACCACGGGCATGAAGCATTTTCAAACTATGCAGGGTAAGTAGTGTCTGGTTTCTACGTAGTGCAATGGCACGAAACACAGGAGGATTATCAGTTTGTGCACAAACCAATGTACCACCTTCTTCTGGTGCTTTGCTTGAGCCGACAAACACAGGAATGCCACTACGCACTGCAGGTAATAACGTTGCGGGATGGAGAATTTTAGCACCAAAGGTTGCCATTTCAGCCGCTTCATCAAAGGCAATATGATCAATACGATGTGCTTGCGGGACTATTCTTGGATCAGTGCTATAAATACCAGGCACATCAGTCCAAATATCGACACGTGACATCCCTAATGCTTCACCAATCAGTGCCGCAGTATAATCACTTCCGCCACGCCCTAAGGTGGTGGTTTTTCCTTTAGGCTCTTGTCCGATAAAACCTTGGGTAACAATCACGGTTTCTGTTAAACGGGGCTGAATTAAACTTTGTGTTAACTCAGTTAATTGCGCCATATCTGGCTCAGCATGACAAAACAGATCGTTGGTTTTCATCACTTTTCTGACATCAAACCAATCTGCACTTATTCCTTTTTCACGTAACAGTTCAACAAACAATAACGTTGACATCAATTCACCGTGGCTGACTAACTCATCGGTTAACGCATCAGAAGTTGCCAAGGCTGCCGCTTCTGACAGCATTTCAATATTTTCCAATAAGCGGTTTATTTCTTGAGAAATAATTTCTGATTGTGATAGTTGATTGATGATGGCGTATTCAATATCACGAACTTGAGCCAATAAAGCGGCTCGTTGTGTTGCGTCAACACCTGTCGCAAGTTCGATAAGCAAATTGGTGATCCCCGCTGAAGCAGAAAGAACCACCACACGGACTGATTTCTGTTTTAAGATAATATCTGCACACTTTTCCATCGCCGCAAAATTTGCCACGCTAGTGCCACCAAATTTGGCGATAGTAAAAGGTGATGAAGGTGTTGCAGTATTATCTTTCATTGTTGTATTCCTTTAGTCCCAGTGAGATGTTAAACACAGTTAGGAATATCGGTTATTGCCAAAAGAGTCAATCAAGAGTGAAGGATAATCAATTTAATTAATAATCACTCAAAGATTATCGGTTTTGCCTATGTAAGTAATTAATACTAGATTTGTTGAATGGTTTTGACGAATATCATCAAATAAGAAAGAATTGACCGTAACTATTAAATGACAGGCTACAATCTGAGAGTATCGGATTGTAATCTTAAGAGAGTATTGTGAATGAAAAATGTAAACCCAACTCATACCTTAGCTTGGAAGGCATTAGAAGACCATTTTGCCGTGATGAAAGATACAGAAATGAAAACACTGTTCTCTCAAGATCCATCACGCTTTAACACCTTTTCAAGAACGTTTTCAGACCAAATTCTAGTCGATTTTTCAAAAAACCGTATCACCCAAGAAACATTAGATAAATTACAGGCTCTGGCTAAAGAGTGTGATGTCGCTGGTGCGATAAAGAGTATGTTTAGCGGTGAAAAAATCAACTGTACGGAAGATCGTGCGGTACTCCACACCGCATTACGCAACCGTAGCAATACACCGGTTATGGTAGATGGCAAAGATGTGATGCCAGAAGTCAATGCCGTATTGCATAAAATGAAAGTATTTAGTGAGCGTGTGATTAGTGGTGAATGGAAAGGTTACACAGGTAAAGCGATTACTGATGTGGTCAATATCGGTATTGGTGGCTCTGATTTAGGCCCGTATATGGTGACAGAAGCACTGCGCCCTTATAAAAACCACTTGACCATGCATTTTGTTTCTAATGTTGATGGCACACATATTGCTGAAACCTTGAAGAAATGCGATCCAGAAACAACGCTATTCTTGATTGCTTCAAAAACCTTTACCACACAAGAAACCATGACCAATGCACACTCTGCAAGAGATTGGTTCTTATCTGCGGCTAAAGAGAGTGCTTTTGTTGCGAAACACTTTGTTGCGTTATCAACTAATAGTGCTGAAGTAGAAAAATTTGGTATTGATACCGCAAATATGTTTGAGTTTTGGGATTGGGTTGGTGGCCGCTACTCATTATGGTCAGCAATTGGTTTATCCATTGTATTATCTATTGGTTATGACAACTTTGAGCAGTTACTGTCCGGTGCTCATGCTATGGATAATCACTTTAGAACCACTGAAGCTGAAAATAATATTCCGATGATATTGGCGCTTATTGGCATTTGGTATAACAATTTTTTTGGTACCGAAACTGAAGCGATTCTGCCATACGATCAATATATGCACCGTTTTGCTGCTTACTTCCAACAAGGTAATATGGAATCCAATGGTAAATATATCGACCGTGATGGAAACAAAGTCAGTTACCAAACCGGACCTATTATTTGGGGAGAGCCGGGAACTAATGGCCAGCATGCGTTTTATCAATTAATTCATCAAGGAACCAAACTGATCCCTTGTGATTTTATTGCACCAGCGATCAGCCATAATCCATTATCTGATCATCATGCAAAACTAATGTCGAACTTCTTTGCACAAACCGAAGCATTGGCATTTGGTAAAACTCGTGAGCAAGTCGATGCAGAGTTTGCCTCAGCAGGAAAAGATCCCGCAACCATGGGGTATGTGGCACCATTTAAAGTGTTTGAAGGGAATCGTCCCACCAACTCCATTCTTTTAAAAGAGATCACTCCCTATTCATTAGGTGCGTTAATTGCGATGTATGAACATAAAATCTTTGTACAAGGTGTAATTTTCAATATCTTCACCTTTGACCAATGGGGCGTTGAGTTGGGCAAACAATTAGCTAATCGCATATTGCCTGAGTTAAAAGGTAAGGAAAGTGTTAACAGTCATGATAGTTCAACAAATAATTTAATTAATCGTTACAAAGCATGGCGTTAAGAGAATAAATTAAGTGTGATTAAGCGCTTATAACCAAGGAGGTTGATGGTGACCTCCTTTGTTTTTTCTCAATTTGAGTGAATTCTGATTATCTTTTAACGTTTTTTTAGATTATTTATACGAAATGTTATCAGCTTTTAACTTCCTATCGCTACATCATGATATCCTTAGTGCATAATGATTTATAAAGTTAGGATCATCATAGTTGTGATGATGAAAGAATGTTTAAAAAATCCATAATTACTCACGCACCTATTCACTGGTTATCAGATGAAGAGCGTGAAGAAGTCGCAGAAAATACCTTAAGTTGGCTGCTGGAATTAGGTTCAATGACACGACGTTTTGAGCAACATTGCCATCAAGTGACGGTAATGCCATATCAAGAAGGTTTTATTGAATATATCGAGCCTGCTGATGAACAAAAGTGTTTACCTTATAGCCGACGCTATTGGTTAAGAGAAATCGTCCTTTGTGGGGATAATGTACCTTGGTTATTAGGGCGAACATTAGTGCCGGAAGAGACATTAACGGGTGAAGATCGCCAATTAGTGAATTTGCGTACGGTGCCATTAGGACGTTATCTGTTCCAGGAAACAACCTTAAGTCGTGATTTTATTCATATTGGGCAACAAAATGGACATTGGTTACGTCGTTCCCGTTTCCAGCTTTCAGATAAACCTTTATTATTAACTGAGGTGTTTTTGCCTGCATCACCTGTATATAAGCAGTAGTTAGGGGGAGCTAAAATTGGAGGGAAGTATGACGCACAATAAATGGCAGGCGTATAGCCGTTTAATGCGTATAGATAAGCCTATTGGAGCGCTATTATTACTTTGGCCAACGTATTGGGCATTATGGATCGCCGCTAAAGGCTTTCCTGACTGGCATATCCTAATTGTATTTACTCTAGGTGTGTTTTCCATGCGTGCCGCTGGGTGTGTAATAAATGACTTTGCTGACAGAAAAATTGATGGCAACGTTGAACGAACTAAAAATAGACCATTACCTAGTGGTGCTGTAACGGAGAAAGAGAGCAAGATTATCTTTATTGTCTTGGTGCTGTTTTCGTTTGGATTAGTGCTTACGTTAAACACCATGACCATTTGGTTATCTATTGCCGCACTTGCACTCGCATGGTTTTATCCTTTTGTAAAACGTTTTAGTAATTTGCCTCAATTAATTTTAGGTATGGCCTTTGGTTGGTCTATCCCTATGGGATTTGCTGCAGTTTCTGAAACACTACCTTTAGTATGTTGGTTACTCTTTTTGGTCAATATTATCTGGTCTGTTGTGTATGACACTCAATATGCCATGGTCGATCGCAATGATGATTTAAAAATAGGGGTGAAATCGACAGCCATTCTGTTTGGTCGTTACGATAAAATCATTATTGGTATTTTACAGTTAGTAATGTTGGCATTATTAGTGGCGATTGGCATTTTGCTGAATATGAAAGGGATCTATTATTGGTCATTGTTACTCGTGACAGCCCTGTTTATTTATCAACAGAAATTAATTGCTGAACGGGAAAGAGCCCCTTGTTTTCAAGCGTTTATGAATAATAATTATGTTGGTTTTGTTTTATTTGCAGGTATTTTATTTAATTATTTCTAATAAACATATTACCAGCGCTAGCTGATCACTGAAATTGCATAAAAATAAAAGGGATAAGCCAATTGCTTATCCCTTTTCTATTACTGATTATAGCGCGATTTGCTATTAAGCAACTACTTATCCATGTTGGATTCAGGGTTTTCCTCAATCGCTTGTGCTGAATTGTTATCTTCAGTAACGCCTACACTCTCAATGGTTAAACGAATTTCTGGTGACATTAATTTCGCAATAACTTGGTAAAGTGCAGAGGCATCTGCTTTGAGGATATCTTCATTATCTTTGAGATAACCTTCTTCACGCAGTGTAGAAACTAAAGTGGAGAAAACCGCTTTATCAAAGAACTCAGGTGCGTTAATACCATGCAATACAGAAAGTCGTTGCGCCAAAATGCGGCTTTCTCTTTCTAATAGTGCACGGCTAATTTCAGGAGCAAAATTGAGTAGAGAGAGCGTAATACCATAACGCTGTAGCGTTTCTCTAACACTTGCTGCTAAAAGCTGTAATGGGCGAATACGTGCTGGATTGATCCGTAATATGCCATCATCAGCACAGCAAATTAGACGCTGGCGACAAAGCTCACTAATCAGTGTATTAACCACATCAGGTAACTCCTCTTTTTCATAGCGAATAAACAACTCAGCTTTGATAAGAGGGAAAATTAATTCTACCTGTTTCATTAAGTCATCACGGTGAATACGCTCGTGATGCAAGACAATGCTCGCAATTAATGATGGTGTAACCATTAAGTGAATGGTGTTATTGCGATAATAAGTCATCAATACGGCACTTTCACGAGGCAATATAATAATATCACCAAGACTATCCTGCTCAACTTGGAATTTATCTGTTTGCAAGGCGTGTGCTAATAATGTCTCTGAGCTTTTATCGGGGACAACCATATCTGATGAGTAAGGCACATTACGCAGTAACTGTAGATAACAATCTATTTGCTCTAATAATTGTTCTTTAGTTAGTGCTCGCTGACGGGACGCTAGCAACGCCGTAGAGACAAGGTTAATCGCATTAATCGAAGCGGCATTATTAATATTGACCATAATATTATCCGCTAACGCACTAACTGCAGGATTTAACCAGCTTGGACGTTGTGGCTCAATGGGATCAATATCATCGCGCCAGTCAGGCACGGCCTGATTAAGATATTGTGATAGCGAAATAGGTTCACCAAAATTGACATAGCCTTGACCAAGGTTACGTAGTTTACGCAATCCTCTGATCATCTGCATAAAACCTTCTTTCTCTTTTGTCGCACCACGCAACTCTTTGGCATAAGTGGCAACTTCCATGACATGCTCATAGCCAATATAAATGGGAACGATGGAAATAGGGCGTGTCTCACCACGTAACATGGCTTGCACGGTCATTGACAGCGTCCCTGTTTTAGGATCTAACAGTCGACCTGTACGGGAGCGTCCACCTTCAACAAAATATTCAATAGAGTAGCCTCGAGAGAATAATTCACCTAAATATTCCCGGAAGATGGTTGAATAAAGTTTATTTCCTTTAAAGGTTCGACGAATAAAGAAAGCCCCTAAATGACGGAAAATCGGTCCTGCTGGCCAGAAATTAAGGTTAATACCCGCAGCAATATGTGGGGGAACCAATCCTTGATGATAAAGTACATAGGAAAGCAATAAGTAGTCCATATGACTACGGTGACAAGGTACGTAGACAATTTCATGTCCATCTTGCGCAAGTTGGCGCACACGTTCTGCATTAAAAACGTTGATACCTTGATAGAGCTTATTCCATGTCCAGCTTAATACACGATCAGTCATTCGTACCGCTTCATAAGAGAAATTAGCGGCGATCTCTTCCATGATATCAGTGGCATTTTTACGTGCTTTATCAAGCGTAATTTTTTTCGCTTTTGCTTCATCTTCAATGGCTTTTTCAATGGCTTTGGATGCCAATAGTTTATTGAAGAGATCTTGGCGTGCAGGCAGTTTTGGGCCAACTGCTGCTAAACGCTGACGTGAAAAGTGAATACGTGCCACACGCGCAAGTTTTCGAGCAATGCTGGTATCGGTTCCATGTTCATTCGCCATTTGGCGCATGGATACGGTCGGCGAGAAACGGACAAAACTATCTCGACCTAGCCAGAGGATGGCAATAAATTTTTGGATCCCATTTAATAAGCGCAAATGGGGGACGCCATTATGACCTTCTCGACCCGGTGAGCGACCGAACATCACTGAAGCAGGTAACATTTCAATATCAAGATGCGGATTGTTACGATGAGCATCAAGATAAGCATGGAATGTTTTCACTGAATCTTTACGCGGATCGGGAGAGTAGTAACGGAATACTCTAGGACCATCGTCAATAAAGACGTAGGCTGGCAGTTTGGTTCCGTTAATTTCTATGGGTTGCAGAGGATCTGGCAAGCCAAGAGATAAACATTGCTGACGTAATGTCAGTAAGTCTGCTTTAGAGTGATAAGGCAGAACATAAAGGAAAGATCGCGACGTATCTAAGCCTAACTCAGTGATAGGATCAGTCGGAACTCGTTTACTTTTTACCAACAATTTCAGTGGTAAATTCAATGTGTTATAATATAGTTTACGCCAAGCTGACATAAATAGTTGTAGCCTCTTATTAGCAATACTTCGAAAGCATAACAGAAAGTCTTTCGTAGATCTGTGGTGCTGTGACAATATTAATAGAGAAAAGTGGCAAAATAATCGTTTGTTTTCGATAGAGTTTATTATGGCTAATCAAAATAAAGGTCTTACCCGAATCATTAAAGCTGGTGGCTATTCATATCAGGGCTTACGCGCCGCTTGGATCAATGAAGCCGCTTTTAGACAAGAAGCTATTGTGACCTTAATAGCAATTATCCTTGCATTTTTTATCGATGTCAGTGTTCTAGAGCGCATTTTATTGATTGGTTCAGTCGTCTTTGTCGTCATTTTAGAACTGGTCAATAGTGCTATAGAAGCTGTCGTCGATCGCATTGGTACAGAACGTCATGAATTATCAGGACGAGCAAAGGATATGGGATCAGCTGCCGTTCTCGTCGCTATTATATTGGGATTATTTACTTGGGGAACCATTCTTTGGCATCATTTTTTTGCATAAAGTAAAAAAAATCGACAATTGTCGAAAAATAATGCAAAGATGCGTGTTTTATATGCATTTGTAGTTCCCAATCGGCATATACCTGTATATACTCACAGTCTGACTGTATAAACAAACAGGGGGCGGAATGAAAGCATTAACTGCAAGGCAGCAGCAGGTTTACGATTTGGTTCGTGATCACATTTCGCAAACGGGTATGCCACCAACACGGGCGGAAATCGCTTCCCAACTTGGTTTTCGCTCACCTAATGCGGCAGAAGAGCATTTAAAAGCACTTGCTCGCAAAGGCGTGATAGAAATTGTCTCTGGTGCATCTAGAGGTATCCGTTTGCTACTTGAAGAAGAGCCTGAAGGCTTACCATTAATTGGACGAGTTGCAGCCGGTGAACCACTTTTAGCGCAAGAGCATATCGAAAGCCATTATCAAGTTGATCCTATGCTTTTTAAACCGAGCGCAGATTTTTTACTGCGTGTTAATGGTATGTCGATGAAAGATATCGGTATTATGGATGGCGATCTACTTGCTGTGCATAAAACACAAGATGTCCATAATGGCCAAGTGATTGTCGCACGTATTGAAGATGAAGTAACCGTAAAACGATTTAAGAAAGTCGGTAGTAAGATAGAACTGCACGCAGAAAATCCAGAGTTTTCACCTATTATCGTTGATTTACGTGAGCAGAGCTTTACTGTGGAAGGATTAGCAGTAGGGGTTATCCGTAACGGCGAATGGCTGTAATTTGTATCATAATTTGTATCTAAGTCATTCAATACAAATTATTGTATCAGATGCGCCGTAAAACCTCGTCCTCCAGTTCATCAGGGCGGGGAGAACGTCAAAAAGATGCAGATGATGTGTAAAAACATAAAATCATCTGCATTTTCTCTTTTTAATTTATACAAAAAACATATGTTCCGCTGACTTTTTATCTTTTATCTGCTTAACGAGGCTTATAGTCACCGGTTTTTTTCTGCTTAAGATTATCATCCATACTATGATCATGGTGACAACCTTCCGGATGTGTACAGGCTTGGGCTTCATGGCACTGAGCGCACAGCCCATGAATTTCAATTACACTATGGCGTAAATGAAAGCCATTATCTTTAGCGAGTGTGGTGATCACCCCTTCAATTTTATGGCTACTTTTTTCTGTGACTGATAAGCAGCGATCACAAATTAACATCACCGATGTATGCTCAGCATCATCAAAATGATGACAAAGCACATAGCTATTGGTGGATTCTATTTTGTGAATAAAACCTTGTTCAAGTAGAAATTCCAATCCACGATATACGGTAGGTGGTTTAGCTTGAGGCTCTACTTGGCGTAATAAATCTAATAAATCATAAGCGCTGATTGCGGTAGGTTGTTGCATGATCAGACGCAATACTGCCAGACGTTGTGAAGTCAGGCGAACACCTCGTTTCTGGCAGATCTTTTCTGCCTGAGCGAGCAATTTCTCTTCATTCATAGGATAGGATGCTCTCAGACGTGATTAATTACGATGATCTTACCATATTTTTTTTGAGCAAACCTTTGTGGAAAGTGGGATTTTGAGAAAATAACGTTATAAATTGTCATTATCAGTAAATCAAATCTAACCATGGTGAAAGGGGCTAATACTCATTCACAAGACTTATCTTAACGCCAATGATGAACGAGTAATAGTCAATGGGAAATAGACAAGGTGTGACAATAGGATTGGCAAATACGAGGTAAGCATGAAACAAAGAAAAGCCCGTTAATGATATAACAGGCTTTAGCGTTTGATGTTATATGACTTAGAAGATAAGGTAAGTTCTTAAGTAACCGTCAGAACGGAATATCGTCATCAAAGTCCATTGGTGGTTCATTACTTGGCGCTGGTGCCGCTGCGGGTTGTTGTGCTGGGCGAGATGGTGCGCCACCACTAAACTGTTGTGATGCTTGTGGTTGCTGAGGTTGACCCCAACCGCCTTGGCCTTGTGAAGGTGCATTATCTTGACCACCACGGCCACCTAACATCTGCATTGTGCCACCGATATTCACCACAACTTCAGTGCTGTAGCGATCTTGACCACTTTGATCTTGCCATTTACGTGTTTGTAATTGACCTTCAATATAAACTTGTGAACCTTTACGCAGATACTCGCCAGCAATTTCTGCTAGTTTGCCGAAAATGACCACACGGTGCCATTCGGTTTTCTCTTTCATTTCACCGGTTTGTTTGTCGCGCCAGCTTTCTGAAGTTGCTAGTGTCAGATTTGCCACTGCACCACCACTTGGCATATAACGGATTTCTGGATCCTGCCCTAAATTACCGATAAGAATAACTTTGTTAACGCCTCTGCTCGCCATGTGAGGTACTCCTGCGAAAGTAAATTTTTTGAAATCATAAGCGATGAAGTTTATCACGTAAGCTAAAATTTGAATATGATGAGTAATGAATTTCTCCATTGAGAACAGGATCGACATTTTGTTGTCTTAATATGGCAAATTTTCATTATCATTCAGTTTCAATATATATACTGTATATCCATTCAGCTAGTTTTGTGTCATAATTATCCGATTCTTTCTTTTTCGGCGACTCACTTAATCCGGGATATATTCATGGATAAAATCGAAGTACGGGGCGCTCGCACCCATAACCTAAAAAATATCAATTTGGTCATTCCCCGCGATAAACTTATTGTTATTACGGGACTTTCTGGCTCAGGTAAATCCTCTTTAGCCTTTGATACGCTTTATGCGGAAGGCCAACGGCGTTACGTTGAATCGCTTTCAGCTTATGCTCGTCAGTTTCTTTCCTTAATGGAAAAGCCTGATGTTGATCATATTGAAGGGTTATCGCCCGCTATTTCGATTGAGCAGAAATCGACATCACATAACCCACGCTCAACGGTCGGCACCATTACCGAGATCCACGATTACCTACGTCTATTATTTGCACGTGTGGGTGAACCGCGCTGTCCTGATCACGATATCCCTTTAGCGGCTCAAACGGTAAGCCAAATGGTGGATAATGTTTTAGCGCAACCTGAAGGTAAACGCTTAATGTTATTGGCGCCAATCGTAAAAGAGCGCAAAGGTGAGCATGTAAAATTACTCAATAATCTTGCTGCACAAGGCTATATTCGTGCTCGTATCGATGGTGAAGTGTGTGATTTATCAGATCCCCCTACCTTGGAGTTACAGAAAAAGCACACCATTGAAGTGGTCATTGATCGCTTTAAAGTTCGTGACGATCTGGCTCAACGTTTAGCAGAATCTTTTGAAACCGCATTAGAGCTTTCTGGCGGTACTGCTGTTATCTCTGATATGGACGATAGCAGTGCTGAAGATATCGTTTTTTCTGCAAACTTTGCCTGTCCTATTTGTGGTTATAGCATGAGTGAACTAGAGCCACGGTTATTCTCTTTTAATAACCCCGCAGGTGCGTGTCCTACTTGTGATGGTTTAGGGGTTCAACAATTTTTCGATCCTGATTTGGTGATCCAGAATCGAGAAATCTCTCTGGCCGGTGGTGCGATTAAAGGGTGGGATCGGCGCAATTTTTACTATTTCCAAATGTTGCGCTCATTAGGCGAGCACTATCATTTTGATGTTGAAGCCCCCTTTGACTCATTACCCGACAAGATCCAGAAAGTGATTTTATCCGGTTCAGGTAAAGAAAATATTGAATTTAAATACACCAATGATCGAGGGGATGTTGTGGTTCGCCATCATCCTTTTGAAGGGGTATTAAATAATATGGAGCGCCGCTATCGTGAAACAGAATCGAGTGCGGTGCGTGAAGAGTTAGCTAAATATATTAGCAATCGTCCTTGCGCCTCTTGTGGTGGTACTCGCTTACGTCGCGAAGCTCGCCATGTGTATGTTGAAAATACCACGTTACCTGAAATTGCGGATTACAGTATTGGTCATGCGATGAGCTTTTTCCAAAATCTAAAACTCAGTGGTCAGCGAGCGAAAATTGCCGAAAAAGTATTAAAAGAGATTGGTGACAGATTAAAATTCTTGGTCAATGTGGGATTAAATTACCTCACTCTTTCTCGTTCAGCGGAGACATTATCAGGCGGCGAAGCGCAGCGTATTCGCCTAGCAAGCCAAATTGGTGCTGGATTAGTAGGGGTAATGTATGTACTTGATGAGCCTTCAATTGGTTTGCATCAACGCGATAACGATCGCCTACTGGAAACGTTGATCCACTTGCGTGATTTAGGTAACACGGTGATCGTCGTTGAGCATGATGAAGACGCTATCCGTGCCGCTGATCATATTATTGATATTGGGCCGGGTGCTGGCGTTCATGGTGGTGAGATAGTCGCTCAGGGTACACTGGAAGATATTGTTAATAATCCCAACTCATTAACCGGTAAATTCTTAAGTGGCGAACGCCGTATTGCTATCCCTGAAAAGCGTGTTCCTGTTGATCGCGAAAAAATGCTCACTATTTTAGGGGCGAAAGGTAATAACCTAAAAAACGTTAATTTAAAAATACCTGTTGGTTTATTTACTTGTATTACCGGTGTATCTGGCTCGGGTAAATCAACCTTAATTAATGATACGTTATTCCCCATTGCTCAACGTCAATTAAATGGCGCCACTAATAGCGTGCCAGCACCTTATTTAGACGTTGAGGGATTAGAGCACTTTGATAAAGTGATTGATATTAACCAAAGTCCTATCGGTCGTACGCCACGTTCCAACCCTGCGACTTATACCGGAGTATTTACCCCGATCCGTGAACTTTTTGCTGGTGTACCAGAATCACGAACTCGCGGTTATACGCCAGGGCGCTTTAGTTTTAACGTGAAGGGGGGGCGTTGCGAAGCTTGCCAAGGCGATGGTGTATTAAAAGTTGAAATGCACTTTTTACCTGATGTGTATGTGCCTTGTGATCAGTGTAAAGGGCAACGTTATAATCGTGAAACCCTTGAGATTAAATATAAAGGGAAAAATATTCACGAAGCGCTAGATATGACAATCGAAGAAGCAAGAGAGTTTTTTGATGCGGTGCCCGCATTAGCGCGTAAGCTACAAACATTGATTGATGTGGGACTCTCTTATATTCGTTTAGGACAGTCTGCCACTACGTTATCGGGTGGTGAAGCACAACGGGTTAAATTAGCCAAAGAGTTGTCAAAACGGGGTACAGGCCAAACCCTCTATATTTTGGATGAACCGACCACGGGTTTGCACTTTGCCGATATTGAGTTACTTCTTGATGTGCTCCATCAGTTGCGTGATCAGGGTAATACAATTGTGGTGATTGAGCATAACCTCGATGTGATCAAAACCGCTGACTGGATCGTTGATTTAGGGCCTGAAGGAGGCAGTGGTGGTGGTCAGATCTTGATATCCGGTACGCCAGAGCAAGTTGCTGACTTTGAAGGCTCCCACACGGCAAGGTTTTTGAAACCAATTTTAGAGCGCGGTTATTAATAGCACTCGGTTTACGCACTTCTTGTCTAAACGCTACAAATTTTGTTTGTAGCGTTTTTCTTTATAAAAAGGAATTTGATATTTTATTAGAGAAATTAATTCTATTAGATAAAACTATTCTTTTTTCGTCAGTCACGCTGATAGCCGCTTTTTATATAATTAACACTCTTTTTATAAAAAAAAGAATAAATAGTTAATTCTGCTGTTTTATTACATTATTTTAACTAAATACGAGATAACAAAGCTAAATAGAAAGGATTATCATAGTATATCGTGATGCATAGCACAGTTTATTCATGGATTTGTTTCATTTGTTATACTTGACTATTATTGTATAACAATAGTGATATTTTGTTATATTTCAAAGTATTATGTAAATAAAAAGGTTGCCGTAGGGGGAAGGTTATTATTTACTGTTCCCTTTGAACAGATAATCCTACTTTTCTCCTTGTGAGAGAATTATTTCCCAAAACGTTTTCAGCTATCACGATTTATAACAACTTTTTTCTCCGCAATATTTCCTATCATTTACCCATAATAAAAATACCTGCAAAAAGTAAGGCTATTAGGTCATCGCAAAGTTAGATAGTTCTTTTTACCCCCAAAATTCGTTTTGCTATTAACAATTACAATATAAAAAGTGAGTACTAATATGGAAACGGCTTCCTCAAAAACAGAGACAACAAGCTATCCCGCAACTAGTGCTGGCGCTCGCCGAGCAGGTATGACAGAAGAACAATGGCGTGCAGCAATTAAATTTGACGGCAATGATGTGGGCTGGGTTATCATGAGTATCGGTATGGCTATCGGTGCAGGGATTGTTTTTTTACCTGTACAGGTTGGCTTAATGGGATTGTGGGTTTTCTTACTTTCCTCCGTGATTGGTTACCCCGCAATGTACCTTTTCCAACGCCTATTTATTAATACGTTGGCTGAATCTCCTGAGTGTAAAGACTACCCAAGCGTTATCACCGGTTATCTCGGTAAAAACTGGGGTATTTTATTAGGTGCACTCTATTTTGTGATGTTAGTGATTTGGATGTTTGTCTATTCCACAGCTATCACGAATGACAGTGCTTCTTATCTACAAACTTTTGGTGTGACTGACAGTTTATTATCAGAAAATCCATTCTATGGTCTGATTTTAATCTGTGCGTTAGTGGCTATTTCTTCTCGTGGTGAACAATTACTGTTTAAGCTATCAAGCTTTATGGTAATGACAAAACTACTGGTTGTTGCGGCATTAGGTCTTTCAATGATTGGTATGTGGCATCTGTATAATGTTGGCGCATTACCCCCTGCCGGACGTTTAATTAAAGAAGCCATTATCACACTACCTTTTACATTAACTTCTATTTTGTTTATCCAAACATTAAGCCCAATGGTTATCTCTTATCGTAGTCGTAACCAAAATCGTGAAGTAGCGCGTCATAAAGCATTACGTGCAATGAATATCGCTTTCGGTGTGTTGTTCTGTACGGTGTTTTTCTATGCAATCTCCTTCACATTAGCAATGGGACATGATGAAGCAGTAAAAGCTTATGAGCAAAATATCTCTGCATTAGCGATTGCGGCAAAATTCTTCCCTGGTGGTTGGGTAACCGTAGTGAGTGTGATGCTGAATATTTTCGCAGTAATGACCGCATTCTTTGGTGTCTATCTCGGTTTCCGTGAAGCAACACAAGGAATTGTGATGAATATTCTGCAGCGCATGATGCCCGTTGAAAAAATCAATGAAAAATGGGTACAAAACGGCATTATGATCTTTGCTGTGCTGTTAGCTTGGGGCGCCATTATTCTCAATGCACCAGTACTGAGCTTTACCTCAATTTGTAGTCCTATCTTTGGTATGGTCGGTTGTCTTATCCCTGCATACCTAGTGTACAAAGTACCGATGTTACATAAATACAAAGGCGCATCACTTTATCTGATTATCTTTACGGGTCTGCTACTTTGTGTTTCTCCGTTCTTGGCATTCTCATAGTCGTCAACTGCGGTTCGAGTTAGCTGTTATTAAAAACGATATTAATCCAAGGTGTTAGATTATGAGCCAGAACAATAATTCTCATTTATGGTCGCAGTTTATTCGTCAATTACGTGAAGGTGTTAAGCCAGCAGTAGGTTGCACTGAGCCGATTTCATTGGCATTAGCTGCGGCAAAAGCAACCGCATTATTAGCTGAGCCTGTTGTTGGTATTGAAGCGTGGGTTTCGCCTAATTTAATGAAAAACGGAATGGGCGTAACAGTACCAGGAACGGGAATGGCGGGATTGCCCATCGCGGCTGCATTAGGGGCGACAGGGGGCAATCCGGATGCTGGCCTTGAAGTATTACTTACAGCATCACCACAAGCTATCGCTCAGGCTAAGACATTGGTTGCTGAAGGAAAAGTGACGGTTGGCGTGAAAACGCCATGTAGTGATGTACTCTACTCCGAAGCAAAAGTATATGGTCAGTCAGGTTATGCCATTGTCAGTATTGCTAAAGAGCATACCCATGTTGTGCGCTGTGAGTGTAATGGCAAAGTTGTTTTTGAGGATGATAAAACGAGTTTGACTCATGCCGGGGATAGCGTAGAAGAAAAGCCTTTTGCGACGGTTTGTGCTGAAGATATTTATCGCTTTGCACTCAATGTACCTATAGATCAAGTCGCCTTTATGCTTGATGCGGCTTATCTAAATGGTGCTTTATCAGAAGAAGGACTAAAAAATAGTTATGGGTTGGCGATAGGGCGGACGCTGGTTTCACAGCAAGAGAATGGCTTATTAGGTAAGGATTTACTGAGTGAAATCATGATAAGAACGTCTGCCGCTTCAGATGCACGTATGGGGGGCGCTGTATTACCTGCTATGAGTAACTCAGGCTCCGGTAATCAAGGCATTGCTGCAACATTGCCGGTAATGGTAGTTGCTGAATTTATTCAAGCAGATGACGAAACTTTATTACGGGCATTAGTTTTATCGCACTTAATGGCGATTTATGTTCATAGCCATTTCCCACCTCTGTCTGCATTGTGTGCGGCAACCACTGCATCAATGGGGGCGGCTGCGGGTATGGCATGGCTACTGACTAAAGATTTCACCACTGTAAGTATGTCAATCAACAGTATGATTGGTGATATTAGTGGCATTATCTGTGATGGCGCCTCGAATAGCTGTGCAATGAAAGTATCAAGTAGTGCGGCGAGTGCGTATAAAGCCGTTTTAATGGCGATGCAAAATCAAAGTGTAGCGGGCACTGACGGGATTGTCAGTGATGATGTTGATAGTTCAATTGCGAATCTCTGCGCATTAGCCAGTCGTGCAATGCAACATACAGATATTCAAATTATTGAGATCATGGAAGAAAAAGCACGCCGTAATGCCGGGGAAAAGCAGCAAGCTGTCAATGCATAAAAGGCAAAGACCTAAAAAGACAGTGAAAAATGTTGTAATGCAGTAAAGAAAATACCTGCTTATGAAAATAGGCAGGTATTTTTTTAAGCTAATATCAGCAACGAATGGTTGGTTATATTAATTAACTGACGGCTGCAAAGGCTTGTGCAATGCGCTGCACATTATTGTTATTGACACCCGCCATACAAACACGACCTGTACCAATCAGGTAAATACCAAACTCTTCACGTAATCTATCTACTTGCTCTGGTGAAAAGCCGGTATAACTGAACATACCGCGTTGTGTTAATAAGTGATCAAAGTTTTTCTCAGGTAATGCTTCTTTTAAGGCATTAACTAAAGTCACACGCATCTCTTTGATGCGGTCACGCATATGAGCCACTTCTTTTTGCCATTGTGCGGTTAATACATGATCTGATAAAACTTGATTAACCAGTTGTGCGCCATAGTTAGCAGGACTTGAATAGATACGACGTGCGCCCGCTTTTAATTGCCCTAATACATGCTCACACTCTTTCGCGTTATCACATACAATCGATAAGCCACCCGCCCGTTCCCCATAAATCCCGAAGATTTTAGAGAATGAGTTACTGACTAATACAGGTAACCCTGCTTTTGCCATAGCGCGAACCGCATAAGCATCATCATCTAAACTTTCAGCAAATCCCTGATAAGCAATATCAAGGAAAGGGATTGCTTGACGCGCTTTGAGGATCTCAATGACCTGATCCCATTGTGCTTTGGTGAGATCGGATCCTGTTGGATTATGGCAACATGGGTGCATCAGTACGATGCTTTTTTCAGGAAGCTTTTTAAAGCAATCTATTAATGCATTGAATTTGACCCCTTTGGTTTCGGGATCAAAATAAGGATAATAATTTACTTTAAAACCGGAGCCCGCAAAAATAGACGCATGATTGTCCCAAGTGGGATCACTGATCCAAACTTCAGAGCTTGGAAAATAGCGATGTAGAAAATCTGCGCCGACTTTTAGCGCTCCGGAGCCACCTAATGTTTGTATGGTAGCAATCTTTTTGTCTGCAATAAGCGGGTTATCAGCACCAAAAAGGAGAGTCTGTACTTCGTGGCGATAAGGGGCGAGTCCTTCCATTGGCAAATACAGTGTTGCGGTAGGTGTCATCGCATTAAGCTGCTGACGTGCCACAGATACAGTGCCTAGAATGGGGGTTTTGCCTTCTTCATCATAATAAAGACCAATACTTAGGTTAATTTTATCTTGACGTGGATCTTTATTATAGACATCCATTAATGAGAGAATCGGATCTCCCGCAAACGCTTCAACCTGTTGAAACACGGCTTTTATTCTCCAATCACTTTTTGTGTGCCAGATAGATACAATATCTTGTGTGCTATTGTTCGTCTAGGTATTCCATAATGACGCGCGAAGTTAATTTGGTAATTAATTCGTACGCGCTAATACCAGTATATTTGGCAATTTCTTCTACGGGTAGCACATCTCCCCATAAAATAGCTTCATCACCAACACGATCAATTAGCTCAGATCCCAAATCGACGCTGATCATATCCATGGAAACGCGTCCAACAATCGGCACTTTTCGACCGTTGATCCAAACAGGAGTACCAGAAGGTGCACTACGTGGGTAACCATCACCATAACCGATAGCAATAACACCCAGATAAGTATCTTTTTCACTTACCCATGTACCACCATAACCAACGGGTTCACCTGCTTTATGTTTACGAACCGCAATAAGGCTCGTTTTTAGTGTCATTGCCGGGGTTAAACCAAAGTCTTTACCTGTTCTGTTATCACCCGTTGGTGAGATACCGTATGTGATGATCCCAGGGCGAACCCATTGATAATGGACTTGTGGCCAAAATAAAATTCCCGCAGAAGCAGCGATAGATTTATCACCCGCTTTATCTTGGATAAAGGTTTGAAATAGCTGAATTTGATTTTGTGTGACTTCAGGAATATCAGGCTCATCCGCGCGACTAAAATGACTGACCAAATTGACGGGTTGTTGGACATTTTTACAAGCACAAAGTCGTTGATAAAAAGCCTCAGCTTCTTCAGGACGGACGCCTAAACGATGCATTCCAGTATCGAGCTTCATCCAGACTTTTACGGGTTCTTCTAAATCGGCATTTTCTAACGCTTCGAGTTGCTCTTCACTATGAACAACAGTCTCAATATGGTTAACCACCAAAATGGGTAAATCAACAGCATCAAAGAAGCCTTCAAGTAGTAGGATGGGTTTCACAATCCCCCCACTACGTAATGTTAAGGCTTCACCGATACGTGCTACGCCAAAACAATCAGCATCATCCATTAAAGTATATGCTGTTTCTAATAACCCATGACCATAAGCGTTTGCTTTCACGACAGCTATCAGGTGGCTATGTGGTGCATAGTCTCTTACATGCTGAAAATTGTGACGCAGAGCGCGGCGATCTATTACTGCGGTTGCCGCTTTCATGTTATTTCTCTATTTCCTTTTATTCCGTCAAGGTGGATGGTTATTCGTCGTCGTAAGCAGGGCCTGCGTAGTTATCAAAGCGAGACCATTGACCATTAAAGGTTAGTCTTACCGTACCGATAGGGCCATTACGCTGTTTACCAATGATAATTTCTGCCACCCCTTTTAGGTCGCTATTTTCGTGATAAACTTCGTCACGATAGATAAACATAATCAAGTCGGCATCTTGCTCAATAGAGCCCGATTCACGTAAGTCAGAGTTAACTGGGCGCTTATCAGCACGTTGTTCCAAACTACGGTTTAACTGTGACAGAGCGACAACAGGAACCTGTAATTCTTTAGCTAATGCTTTCAAAGAGCGTGAAATTTCAGCAATTTCTAAAGTTCGGTTCTCAGATAATGAAGGTACTCTCATTAACTGCAAGTAGTCAATCATGATTAGGCTTAAACCGCCATGTTCACGATAAATTCTTCGGGCACGAGAGCGCACCTCGGTGGGGGTTAAACCAGAGGAATCATCAATATACATATTACGTTTTTCAAGCAAAATACCCATGGTACTTGAAATACGCGCCCAATCTTCATCGTCAAGTTGCCCAGTACGAATACGGGTTTGATCCACGCGAGACAATGAAGCGAGCATACGCATCATGATTTGGTTACCTGGCATCTCTAAGCTAAAGATAAGTACAGGTTTTTCTTCCGTCATTGCCGCATTTTCGCATAAGTTCATCGCGAAGGTGGTTTTACCCATAGAAGGACGTGCTGCGACAATAATTAAATCTGATTTTTGCAGTCCGGCAGTTTTTTTATCCAGATCTTGATAGCCACTGGATACCCCCGTCACACCATCATGAGGTTTTTGGTAGAGTTGCTCTATTTTTTCAACGGTTTCTTCTAAAATGGCATCAATTGCTTTTGGCCCTTCATCTTTATTGGCGCGGGTTTCGGCAATTTGAAAGACGCGAGATTCAGCAAAATCGAGCAGATCTTCGCTGGTGCGTCCTTGGGGATCAAATCCAGCATCAGCAATTTCATTGGCGACTTTGATCATATCGCGAACGACAGCACGCTCACGAACAATGTCGGCATAAGCGTTAATATTGGCTGCACTTGGCGTATTTTTGGATAGTTCTGCTAAATAAGCAAAGCCTCCAACGCTTTCTAATTCTGCGTTTTGTTCTAGTGCTTCTGATAAGGTTATCAGATCAATAGGTTTACCCAGCTCAAGTAAACGCTGCATTTGCGCAAAAATAGTGCGATGAGGTCGGCTATAAAAATCATCGGCAGTGACACGCTCGGAGACATTATCCCAACGCTCGTTATCTATCATTAGACCGCCTAACACCGATTGTTCGGCTTCTAGCGAATGGGGGGGAAGCTTCAACCCTTCCATTTGGCGATCTTTTATCTCAGACATTAGCTTGTCAGTGGTCTTGTTTCTGGCCATAAATCCTGCACAAAGTCGAAAAAATATCAATCAGCGCATTAGTATACGCTAACCCAATAATCTGTGCCTTGTAGAAATAACGATCATTTGTCATTATCTCTACAGGTCGTTACAACGCTGGTTTATATAATCCTAGGTCAATCATCAATCTTATAAAGGAGATTACGATGGCTAAACGCATTCAGTTTGCAGCTCATGGTAATGCCGATGTACTCGAGCTAACTTCATTTACCCCCGCCCCTCTAGGCGATAACGAAGTACAGGTTGCCAATAAAGCCATTGGCATTAATTATATTGATACTTATGTGCGTAGCGGATTATATCCAGTAGAGCATTTCCCAAGTGGCTTAGGAACTGAAGCTGCCGGTGTTGTGATTAAAACAGGCGCTCATGTTACTTCACTTAAAGAAGGGGATAGAGTTGTATATGCACAATCTCCATTAGGCGCCTACAGCGATACGCATAATGTACCAGAAAATAAAGTAGCTCGCCTGCCTGATAATATCTCTTTTGAACAAGCCGCCGCCTCTTTTTTGAAAGGATTAACGGTTTATTATCTATTCAATGAAACATACAAATTACGTGCAGGGGAAACCTTTTTATTCCATGCAGCGGCTGGTGGCGTCGGGCTAATTGCCAGCCAATGGGCGAAAGCGATTGGCGCTAAAATGATTGGTACAGCAGGCAGTGATGAGAAAGTGGCTAAAGCTAAGGCCGCAGGTGCATGGAAAGTGATTAACTATCAAACTGAATCTATTGTTGAACGTGTCCTTGCGCTCACCAATAACCAAAAAGTACCCGTTGTGTATGATTCTGTTGGCAAAGCAACTTGGTTGGATTCGTTGCACTGTTTGCAACGCCGAGGCTTAATGGTCAGTTTTGGTAACGCTTCTGGTGCGGTAACAGGGGTTGATTTAGGTATTCTTAATAAATTGGGTTCACTTTATGTTACTCGTCCTTCTATTTCCGGCTACATTACGACGCGCGAAGAGTTAGATGCAGCAAGTGAAGCACTATTTACGTTAATTGGTCGTGGTAAAATTGATGTCAGTGTGCCAGATAATCAGAAATTTGCATTAGCTGATGCTAAAGCCGCACACCGTTATCTTGAAAGTCGTCAATCTCAAGGTTCAAGTCTATTGATCCCATAGTTTTTAAAGTTTACAAGTATAAAAAATCCATCTTTATTAACTGATTAACTAAATAGTTGATTAAGCAATTTGAGTAAGATGGATTTTTATCACGGGTTAAAAAGGACTATTTTTCGGTCACAAACTTGAGCGCATTCTCTAGCACGGTTAAATCAGCACCTTGTTTGTGGGCATTTTCACTTAAATGACGGCGCCATTGTCTTGCCCCAGGAATACCTTGGAAAATTCCCAACATATGGCGGGTGATATGACCTAAATAAGTGCCTTGTGAGAGCTCTTTTTCAATATAAGGATACATAGCTTTTACGGCAGCGACGGCATTAGTAACAGGTAACTGATTATCAAAAAGCACGTGATCCACATGAGACAATATTGATGGATTTTGATAAGCCTCGCGACCTACCATAACACCATCCATATATTTTAAGTGCTCCTGCGCCTCTTCTAGTGACTTAATTCCCCCATTAATTGCCATAGTGAGATGCGAGAAATCACGTTTTAATTGATAAACACGAGGATAATCTAAAGGAGGCACTTCGCGGTTTTCTTTGGGGCTTAATCCCGATAACCAAGCTTTGCGAGCATGAATAATAAAGGTATCGCAGTTATTATCACGGCTGACGGTATCAATAAAATCACATAGAAATTGATAACTATCTTGGTTGTCGATGCCAATACGTGTTTTTACCGTCACAGGAATATCGACCACATCACGCATAGCTTTCACGCAATCTGCAACGAGTTGTGCTTCACCCATTAAACAAGCACCAAAGCGTCCATTTTGTACCCGATCAGAAGGGCAACCTACATTTAAATTAATTTCATCATAGCCACGCTCTTGTGCCAATTTTGCACATTGCGCTAACGCTTGTGGATCACTGCCGCCAAGCTGTAATGAGATCGGGTGCTCTTCGTTGCTATATTTTAAATAATCACCTTTGCCATGAATAATGGCACCTGTTGTGACCATTTCAGTATACAGCAAAGTATTTTTGGTAAGCTGGCGAAAGAAATAACGGCAATGGCGATCAGTCCAATCGAGCATAGGTGCAACAGAGAAGCGATTCAAATTATCTGTTCTTTTATTATCATTAATAGGGTGATTTTCTGTTGTTTTATTGCGTTCTGTATTTTCTGACATGCTGTAATTCTTTCGTCGATTTAGATGGCGACTACCCTGATGAACATAAAGGTAGAAATAAAGGAGTAGTATAACATAGCAAGTTGTTAAGTATGATACAGCCAGAAAGATAAGTATTAAAGATTAAAGTAGATGCATTTTGGTCAAGTTATTGCTACTTGCTACGCCATTTGCTTGATGGAGGAATGTGTTTAGTTCGATATGAGAGGGGCGACTAATACACAGTATATTATCTTAATAATTAAATTTATCTCAATGCTATTAAAAATGAAAATAGCCAATGCTCAAAAATCTACGTTATAAAACAAAAGTAAAAATAAAAAATAGAAAAGGAGCATTGGTTATGAATATTGAAAGGAAAATACTAGTCAAACTAAAAAATATACATTCACTTGATCAAAATAAAAAACTATTACGCTCTGGTTACCATAATCAATATAATACATTTTTATCTAATATTTCTTTTGTTCCAGTATTATCGTCATCACAATTACCACCTAAAAATCATCTTTCTCTTACATCAAATCATTTAAATGATTACTATTATTTAAATTTACCTAATGATAACACATATACATTAGATGAAATTATTAAAATATTAAAACAACATCCTGATATAGAATATGTGCAAAAAATTCCAAAATTACCTGTACAGCCACCTAATATTACGCCGGATTTAACTCGCCATCAGCATTATTTAAAAACCCCAAAAATAAAATCAAATGAAATAAACGGGTTAGGTATTATAGACGCTTGGAATAAAAATGCTTATGGGCAAGGTATACAGGTGGCCGATATTGAGTGGGATTTTGATTTATCACATCCCGATTTGTTAGCTAATAATATCACGCCACTTTTTCCTTTAACTGAAAAAACCGATCAAGCCGACCATGGTACGGCAGTGGCGGGGTTAATTATGGGGAAAAAAGACGGTAAAGGTATTACTGGGCTTGCTTATAAATTAGATATGTTTTATGCCATATCAGAATTAAGTAGTGGTCGTATTGAAGCAATTATTGCCAGTAAACAGAAATTACACGCGGGTGATATTGTTTTATATGAGATGCAGACAGTTTGTGAACATCATGCTTATGTTCCTGCTGATTATGAAATGCATATCTGGGAGGCAACTCGTACATTAACAGAAGCGGGGATTATTGTGATCATGGCTGCCGGCAATGGGGGGGTTGATCTCGATTTACCTTTTTATGATAGCTATCGTCAACGTAGCGATAACCACTCTATACGTGTCGGTGCGGGCTCGCCTTATACGCTAAATCGTTTACCTTTCTCAACGCATGGCTCCCCCATTCATGTGCAAGCATGGGGAGAAGATGTGACTACTGCCGGATATGGTGATCTTTTTCATGGTGATGGGAATAACAAATATACGGCTAATTTTAGTGGAACATCATCAGCCTGTGCATTAGTCGCGGGGGCGGCTGCAGTTATTCAATCTTGGTATAAAGATAAAACCAACACGGTATTAACGCCAATAGAGATGCGAGAGCTACTGATTAAAACAGGAACCTATCCATCATTAAATGAAAAGATTGGCCCTTTGCCTAATGTGAATAATGCCATCTTACATTTAAAAAATTTAATCCAATATAATTAATAGAAAGGATACCTTCTATGGCTTAAGACTATGGAAGGTATTTTTAGTATTTATCTTGCTGAAAATAATCTTTTTTAAGTCTGTTTTAGACTTGAAAATACCGCGATAGAATGATTTGTGATAAAAAATTTATTTAATCATAAATTAAAATAATTTATTAGTATTTATGCTTATTATTAATTATTTGATTATATTATATTTTTTGTTTTTTATAACAAAGTCTAGAGTTATGATGAAAAGCTTAAAAATGAATAGTTTTTCATAAGAAATGTACCTTTTTGCTTTCAATTTTACCTCACTACGTTTATCATTTGCCCCTTGTACTATACATACGGCGTTGCTGGTTTTGGGCTTCTGTGGAGCATACTGCTCCGGCAGCTCACACAGTCTTTTCCGGCGGCGGTTCTATCTGCATTATTCTTCGGGATAGAGTATTACCTTAAATGACTGAGAAAACATCTCTGACACCACTAGTCGAATTAAAATCCTTAAGTAAAGGTTTCGACGGAAAACAAATCATTTCCCGCCTCGATCTGACTATCAACCATGGCGAGTTTTTAACCATACTCGGCCCTTCAGGCTGTGGTAAGACGACGGTATTACGTTTAATTGCGGGCTTAGAAGACGCGGATGATGGGCAAATTATCCTAGATGGACAGGATATTACCCATATTCCAGCAGAACAGCGTTTTGTAAATACCGTTTTCCAAAGTTATGCCCTGTTTCCCCATATGACCGTATTTGAAAATGTGGCTTTTGGTCTACGTATGCAGAAAACACCTGCTGCAGAGATCAATAGTCGCGTTATGGAAGCGTTACGTATGGTGCAACTGGAGGACTTTGCCCAACGTCGTCCTGCTCACCTTTCTGGTGGTCAACAGCAACGCGTCGCGATTGCACGGGCGGTGGTCAATAAGCCGAAGGTATTGTTGTTAGACGAATCATTGTCTGCTCTGGATTACAAATTACGTAAGCAGATGCAAAATGAGCTAAAAGCCTTACAACGAAAACTGGGGATCACCTTTATTTTCGTCACCCACGATCAGGAAGAAGCACTGACTATGTCAGATAGGATCGTGGTAATGAAAGAAGGGCGTATTGAGCAAGACGGCACGCCTCGAGAAATCTATGAAGAGCCAACTAACTTATTCGTTGCTCAATTTATAGGTGAAATCAATATCTTTGATGCACGTGTCCTACATCGTATTGATGAGACACGTATTAGAGCGGATGTTGAAGGGCACGAATGCGATATTTACACGCAATTACCTGTTACTCAAAATCAGCAACTGAAAGTGTTACTCAGACCAGAAGATCTGCGCGTTGAAGAGATACACGATCTTGAAAACCTTCCGGGACTTATCGGTTATGTTCGTGAACGTAACTATAAAGGCATGACGCTAGATTCTGTTGTTGAAATGGAAAATGGCAAGATGGTGATGGTGAGTGAATTCTTTAATGAAGATGATCCGGATGTTGATCACTCGTTAGACCAAAAGATAGCGGTAACTTGGGTTGAGAGCTGGGAGGTCGTGCTGGCTGATGAAGAAAACACGTAAACTATTTCAAAACATCGTTATTACTGGTGTTGTGGGTTGGTTAATGGTGTTCGTCTTCTTACCGAATATCATGATCATCGCCACCAGTTTTTTAACCCGTGATGATGCGAATTTAGTCGAGATGGTTTTTACGCTCGATAACTATTATCGCTTATTTGATCCAATGTATGCAGAAGTATTACTGCACTCTATTAATATGGCATTGGTAGCGACCTTAGCTTGTTTAATATTAGGTTATCCTTTTGCTTTTTTTCTGGCAAAAATACCTAAGAAAATACAACCATTACTGCTGTTTTTATTAATAGTTCCCTTTTGGACTAACTCACTTATTCGTATTTATGGGTTAAAGATTTTTCTCAGTACGAAAGGCTATTTTAATGAGTTTCTATTGTGGATAGGGCTTATCGATAAACCGCTAAGGATCATTTATACCCCAGAGGCGGTAGTATTAGGGTTGGTTTATATTTTATTACCTTTTATGGTTCTGCCACTCTATTCCAGCATTGAAAAACTGGATAAACCCTGTTTGGAAGCGGCTCGAGATCTCGGTGCGAATAAATTACAGACCTTTATTCGTATTATTATCCCATTAACTATGCCGGGGATCATCGCAGGTTGTTTATTGGTAATGTTACCTGCCATGGGCTTATTCTTTGTGGCGGATTTAATGGGGGGCGCGAAAAACCTACTTATTGGTAACGTAATAAAGAGCCAATTCTTAAATATTCGCGACTGGCCATTTGGGGCAGCTACCAGTATCTGTTTAACACTGGTGATGGGGTTAATGCTATTTGTGTATTACCGAGCCGTAAAACTACTGCATAAGAAGGTAGAAATAGAATGATAGGACGGTTATTGCGGGGTGGATTTATGTCCATCATTTACGCGTATCTTTATATCCCGATTATCATTCTGATAGTTAACTCTTTTAACTCATCACGTTTCGGGATCAACTGGAAAGGCTTTACCACTGACTGGTATACCATTTTATTAAATAATGACAGCCTGCTACAAGCTGCAGGGCATTCATTAACGATGGCAGTCACCTCAGCAACCTTTGCGACGTTGATTGGTTCATTGGCTGCGGTGGCGCTTTATCGCTATCGTTTTCGTGGTAAAAAGTTTGTTGGTGGTATGCTGTTTGTGGTGATGATGTCGCCAGATATTGTGATGGCGATTTCATTATTGGTTTTATTTATGCTATTAGGCATTTCCTTAGGGTTTTGGTCATTACTGGTGTCGCATATTACCTTTTGTCTGCCTTTTGTGGTGGTCACGGTCTATTCGCGACTCAGTGGTTTTGATGTCAAAATGCTTGAAGCCGCTAAGGATCTAGGGGCGGGTGAATTTACTATTTTACGTAAAATCATTATGCCATTAGCGATGCCAGCAGTAGCCTCGGGTTGGTTATTAAGCTTTACGTTATCGATGGATGACGTGGTTGTCTCCTCTTTTGTGACTGGACCAAGCTATGAAATTTTACCATTAAAAATTTACTCAATGGTAAAAGTAGGTGTTTCACCGGAAGTGAATGCACTGGCAACCATCCTTTTAGGGCTATCATTAGTATTAGTATTAATTAGTCAGTTGATCTTACGAGATAGAACTGGCAAAGCGTAATTTAAAAGTATTAGTGCGAGTTTCTCGCACTTTTTACGGTCTTGATGACCAAATCTGTTGGAGGTAGGCGTTACGCCTATTTGATATTAACGCATCAACCACTGAAGGAAGCCTAAATGAAAAAGTGGTCCTCTGTACTTGCTGCCAGTGTAATGGCATTAAGTATTGGTACAGCATCGGCTGATGATGGTAAGACAATCTATTTCTATAACTGGACGGAATATGTACCGCCAGGATTGCTGGAACAGTTTACAAAAGAGACTGGGATTAAGGTGATTTACTCCACCTACGAATCTAACGAAAGCATGTATACCAAATTAAAAACCTATAAAGACGGTGCTTATGATTTGGTGGTTCCTTCAACTTATTTTATTTCTAAAATGAGTCATGAGGGGATGCTACAGAAGATTGATAAATCAAAGCTCAGTAATTTTGATAATCTTGACCCAAGTTTATTACATAAATCATTCGATCCTCAAAATGACTACTCAATCCCTTATATTTGGGGAGCGACTGCGATAGGGATTAATAGTGATGAAGTTGATGTAAGTAGCATTACTTCATGGGCTGATTTATGGAAACCGGAATATAAAGATAGTTTACTGTTAACGGATGATGCACGTGAAGTATTCCAAATGGCTTTATTAAAATTAGGCTATTCAGGTAATACCACAGATCCAAAACAGATTGAAGAAGCCTATAAAGAGTTACAAAAGCTGATGCCTAATGTACTGGCTTTTAATTCGGATAATCCTGCCAATCCTTATATGCAAGGAGAAGTGAATCTAGGGATGATCTGGAATGGCTCTGCATTTATTGCGCGAGAAGCCGGTGCTCCTATTGAGTTGGTATGGCCAAAAGAGGGCGGTATCTTCTGGATGGACAGCTTAGCTATTCCTGCAAATGCAAAAAATGTTGAAGGTGCGCATAAGCTTATCGACTTCTTATTACGCCCTGAAGTTGCTGCAAAAGTGGCTGAAAATATCGGCTATCCAACACCTAATTTAGCGGCACAAAAATTATTGCCAAAAGCTATCACAAAAGATAGCTCACTTTACCCTAGTGAAGAGATTATCAGTAAAGGCGAATGGCAAAATGATGTGGGTGAAGCGACGGTTTTATACGAAAGTTATTACCAAAAACTGAAAGCGGGTCGTTAATTAAGTTTATCAGTATCAAAAAGCCACCGTTAAACGGTGGCTTCTTATTTTGTATAGAAAAAAGAGAACATTATCATTAAATCAACGATAAAATAGATGACAGTGTGTATTTGAACCGAAAGGATAAATAAGTTAAGGGCGATTAGTGCCATTTTTTATACAAGCCTCGGCAATCAGCAGGCTGTTTTTTTCTTGTATATTTCGTTGTTGCTCAATATTAATCATATAGTTACTTTGTAAGAAATAGCTGATATGAACATCAAACTTTTCAGTAATTAAATAAACAAACTCAATACTGATCCTATTTGTTCCTCGTTCATACCGTGAAAGTTGTTGCTGACTTATGCCTAACTCTTTGGCAAATAGTTTCCCCGAATATTTTAAATTTTTTCGCAAGTGACGTATTCGTTGTCCTATACGAAAATTAATCGTTTTGCTGCTATCAATCATTTCATCAGCCTTAAAAATTCAAATCATTATTGATAAGAAAAAGTGAGACTGGCTAATCCGTTTGCTTTACCCGGTTTTAGTGTCCCAGTCGTGATATAGCGAGTTGACAGGTTTAATATGTAGTTTTCGTTGTTAGAAGTTGTTATATGGAGTAAACGTTGGTTAGGTTGTCCTATCGCACTGATATCAGGGCCATACACCACGGGAGTTGGATTATCATTAAAGAAAAATTGAATACCAATACCAGAAGCATCAGAGTCTGATGTCAGTGTGAGGATATCTGTATTATTAGAATAGGTAGACTGATCGGTCATGCTGGCATATAAATGCACATTACTATCGCATGTAACAGAGATGGGTTTAGCCTGACTTTTTGATGTTGAACCAATGGCTGCCATATCTCGCATTGAGATATCACCTAATTCATAGGTGAGATTTTTGGTATTTACGGTACAGCCTCGAGCTTTAATAGTAATAGTGACGGGGTTAATTGCTACGATAGAGGTATTATTGCCTTTATGGCCTCCACCATATTCAGACCATGTATTGGCGATAACTGTATATGGAATGTTATAAACGCCAGTCTCAAGATGTTTATCTGTCACCACAAAGACGACTTTGCCTTTCAGTGAAACGCGATCCACATTATGGTTAACGGTAGAGCCTACTGCAGGATAAATCACCGTTGCACCCGAACCGTTATCAACATCAATAGGTACGTAAGCAACACTATCATTGTTATCTTTTAAACCAAAAGCATAGCCAATACCTTTAACTCCGGGGAGTGAATAAACAGGATAACGATTACTACCTTCGTAATAGTAGATCCCGCTAATTTTTGAACCAGTAGCATTAGCATAGAGGGTTTCAACCCAACATTTTTGCAAAAATTTCTTCTCACATTTGAAACCATTATGGACAGAGGTTTCACCTATCCAAGTTGATGTGATGGGCGTTCCTGCGGGAGTACCATCGGCGGCACCATCAAAATTCATAGGTGGAGGGGTTACCACTAATGGATCTGCAATAGCCCATGCCATTTGGCTCGGGATACAAAGAAGAGAAACCAGCAATGTGAAGAAAGAAAAAGAGCGTGTCATTATTGGTACTCCAGTAAAAAGGTTGCTGTTGCATTCGCCGATCCGGCTTGAACAGGAAGTTGAGTCGCTACATAGCGAGCATAAAATTGCAGGGTATTATCTTGGTTAGGCAATAAGGTATAAGACTGGCTTTTATCGTTAATATCGATGGAAGCTCCTGAGTTATCCATAATGGAAATGGCAACTCCCTTGGCACCCGTTGCATCAATGGCGAGTAAGGCGTTATCAATAGGATCGGCACGACCATTAAAACTGACCTTCACAGCACTGGCTTCAGGTTGGCAATCGACTAATTTAATACTAAAAGGGATAACAGGCGTACGTTGTTGAGTTATCGTCGTAGAAATAAAATCTTTTGTGGCGATTTGGCCTAATTTTACGGTAATACGTTTTGAGTTTGTCTCTACCGTACATGTGTTTCCTGTTACTCTGGCATTAATGTGTACCAATGTATCGTAAGCAGATCCCTTAGTGGTAAACAGTAATGACAACGCTACAATAAGCATTAATTTGTGCATTATTGGCACTCCTGTGTCATTTTCACAAAAGGTTCATCAAGTTGAGAGGCGGGTAATTGATAGTTCACTTGACAGTATTGAGAGGCATTATGCCCCCAGCGGATCTCTAATTTTCCTGAATCAGGGACACCCGATAAGTAGAGTAAGCCATCATCGCCAACAATACCGGACAGATGATTTTGTTTATCAGTTGCTATTGCCCCAAAAGGGAGTGGGCGACCTTGGTGTTGTAGCGTCAGTAATAAGCGATACCCTTTTTTAGCATCAAACTGAACTTTAATGACGGCGCCTTGTGTTGGGATCACCTGCTTAATGTTTTGCTCAATTTCAACATTATCGGGTAATGCGGTGGTGTCTAATGCCACTCGATTTTGTCGATAAGCGGTAGCATAGGGAATAACGGCAAACCCTCGCCAGTCAGTATAAACCCCTGTCGCATTATCAATCGGTACATCCGCAGTATTACGAGCATCTACTAAAATGGCATTAGCGCTTAAGGGTTGGCTTAAGGTTAATCCGCCACTATGGAGTAGCATACCTCCAGCGAGGCTATAGTTAATTTGTTGAGCATCTTGATGATAGTTATAGCTAGCATTTAAATTGCCATAGCGACTTTGATAACCCAACGCCGCACTACCGGTATAGTTTCCGCCTTGATTGCTATAACCTTGTTGAACACTGTAATTAAGGGTATTGTCTTCCAATAATGTACCAGCAATCCCCGCATTATGTGTCGAGTAACCGTTATTATTGTGGCTGTAATTATATGTGAGATAAGTGCTATTGATGGATTGATAACTTGTCGGCATTAGCAATTGTAATGGGATAGAAAGACCCACAGACAATGTTTGGTCACGCTGACCACTATTCATCATTCTGTTATAACTATAAATGACGTTATAAGAGAGCCCTTTAATATTGCCATTGTAGCCGGTTTGTACTAGGACATTTTTCTCATTAGTTCCCCAATAATTTTGCCAGTTGGTCATCATAAAAATAGAGCCATAATCCCCCAGTTGTTGTGATAAATTAATTTGTAGGCTCCCTTTCTTGCGATTATGCAAATTAAAATAACTCAACGGTTTTTTTTGATTATCTTCATACAGATAACCGGACATACGTGTATTTAATGTCTCATCTAATGTGTAAAAACCCGAAGTAGAGTAACGATAACCGAGCAATTGAAAGTTTGTGCCAAATTGGTTTAACGACTTGGCATAAAGAAAACGTAAAGAATAACCATCTGATGTTGAGTTATTTGGCAATTGGCTATGAGCAAAGGTGATATCGGTAGAGAAGGCACCTAGGGTACCCATATTTTTACCTGCTCCTAGGGCATAAGATTGGTAATCTTTTGTTGCTAATGCACCGCCATAGACAGTGGTGTCATAGGGTAAGCCATAAATAAGATGACCTTGTATAAAGCGAGGTTTTTTATTTTGGTTATTTTGGCGTATTTCACCGGCTTGGATGACAAACTGTTTTTGGCCTTCTCGCTGTAAAATAGGTACAGCAGAATAAGGCACAACATAGCTGTGTTTGCTACCATCATTTTCTTCAATGGTGACATAGAGGTCGCCACTATTTGACGTTGGATAGAGATCACGGATTTCAAAAGCACCCGGAGAAACAAAGGTTTGATAAATCACATAACCGTTTTGGCGGATCACCACTTTAGCATTGCCTTTAGCAATACCTCTGACTACAGGTGCAAATCCTCTTTGGCTATCAGGTAGCATAGTGTCGTCACTTTCTAATGAAATACCTCGAAAATTAACACTGTCAAAAAGTGTTGATGAGGTATAACTATCACCAATTTGTAATTGGCTTCTTAATGACACAATATTGCGTTGCAGATAGGCATTGATATGGTTCCATTGGTTTTTCCCGTTTGACGAATTCCAAGTGGAATAATCGCGTAATCGCCAAGCACCAATATTGATCCCACTACGTAGATTTAAGTAGTAGCTATTATTATGAGAATTTCCCCAGCTATTAGCGCCACTAAAGGTGTAGTTTAAAATACCTGCTGTTATACCGTTATCCCATTTTTCTGGTGGAATATAACCGCGTGCTTTCAAATCTAACGCGGCTTGAGGGACTTGAATATTTAAAGCTTGTTTCTCAATATCATAATTAACAACAGAATCTGGAATGATTTTTTCAATATCAATACATTCATTTGCCGAGAATTTTTCAAAATCAGCAAATAGTTTAATATTGATCCCGAGTGATTGATAATAATCTCGATTTAAACAAGGAATAACATGGTTATCTTGACTAATAAAATGAATATTTTCACTACGCAGATACTCATGATTAAAAACAATATCAAGAAGATAATCACCGGGTTTAATGCGGTTGCCTGCTTCAAAATAACTTAAATCGGTGACGGCATCAGGAGAGTCAGCCAAAAATGCAGGATTAAATCGGTTTGCGCTATATGATGAAAAGGACAGCGTCAATGACAATGCAATGACACTTGGAAAGAGAAAATAAACGATATCTTTATTAGTATTCTTATTAACCATGGTTTTTGACCAACAGGGTTGAAAAAGATGCTGTGATTAATGAACGATTTCTTTTTTTAAAACAGGAGCCTGTGCGCCATAATCATTAATGGTTTGGAATGAAATGGTATTAGCATTCTGATTAACTTTTCCTAATGTTAATTGTGAAAATGGGTTAATCATAATACTTGAAGGAAGTTGACTGTCGGCTGCAGCTAAATTGACCATAGTAATATGATAAGGTGTTGGATTATGGGCAATTAACTCCCCATTTTTATAGGAAAAAGTCACTTCATTGGCATATTTTTCAGTATAAGCGGACAATCCACTAGGACGGTAGAAAAGCTTTATCCGACTCTGGATGGCAATTTGTAGTGTATTTTCATTAGCAAGCTTTTCATCTAAAGAAGGAATAGCTTTGACATTCATCCAAAATAAACTTTCGCGATCTGCAGGTAAAGGTTCACCTGTATACATAATTCTTAAAGCATTCTCTTTATTAGCGTCAAGAATATATAAAGGAGGGGTAACAATAAAATCATTATTTTTATTACCTTGATTATCAGATACCCATGATTGAATTAGAAAACTATTCTCTTTATCTGAATTAGTCACAACAAGATTAGTTTGTTTAATATTAGAATTATAAATAATACGCGTAGCACCTAATGAAACACCATTAGAATAAGCAATAAGTGGGAATAAAAAAATAATAAAAGCAAATATCTTTTTCATAATAAATATTTATTAGCTAATGAATATGGAGTAATAATACTTTTGATAAAAATAGGCCGTCCTTGGCGATAAGACATCAATCAAAAGTGATGAAGTGATTAAGAGTAAGTCACCATAAAGTTAGTTGTAACGTTTGCGCTACCTGCCTTCACTGTATCATCAGTGGAAATAAGAGAAGCGTTATAATTTAATTGGTTTTCACCTTCGATTAATTTTTGAGTTGAAGAAGGTTGTCCTGGAACAACATTTTTGCTGCTTGAATCGGTAATTTTTAACGCTACATTGGTTGCTGCGCCACTGCCTTGTAATGCGAATGCAGTTGCATCACCATCAGAAGCTGTACCGTTAAAGGTAATTGCTGCTAATGATGAAACAGTAATATCGCAGTTATTTAATTTAATGCTAAAAGGAATACGTCCTGTTTCATCACCTTTTTTAGTGAATTCAGCGACACGGAATTGACCCAAACGAACAGTTTGGTTACTTGAACTACTATCAACACCACAAGCAGCATTAACGACAGAACCTTCAAAGTTAATAGTACCACCATTAACTGTAACTTCTGTTGGTGCTGGTGTACCAGTATCTTCTGCTAGGGCAGGTGTAGCAATTATGGCCATTGCTGAAGTAATAATTGCAGATAATAATAACTTTTTCATTAAATGTTCCTATATTTTCAATATATATTTAATACTTAGCTTAATAAAATAAGCTAATATTTAATTCTGTTTTTATTATTAATAATAAAAAACAAGGATTAAATTATTTTTGGAAAATGCCAAATAAGACTATTTTATTTATTAAAACAAAAGCGAGTGATAGCAATCTTCGTGAAAACGAATAAATTGCCATATATTCACTTAAGTCAAATTTACAAAAATTATAAATGTGGTAAAAAAAATAGAGAAATCGTTTTAAACGATCGTTTTTTGCTGGTTTTATAGATAAATTCTATTAATATCTGCTCAACTATCGGTAATATTTAATTGTTAAAAAATAGAAAAATATATTACTTTGTCTAATGTTTTGTGAGTGATTTTTTATCTGATTGATATTGCTTGGTTTTTTATTTGATTTTATTACATCTATCTTATCATTTATCTGATATATCGTAAAAAGATAGCGTACTTATACTTATAAGATGATGTTTCATAAAATGTATTTTATGGACAGTTTTTTTATAAAATGAAACCAAAAATGGCTTTTTGTTAAGCAAAAAAGCACGCTGAAAGGGGGCATTTAAGTAAATTTTAAAATGAAAATTTATTATTTGTAAATAAAATAGAAATATTGTTTATTCATTTTTATTGGAAATTACAAAGCGTATTTTTATCGTATAAAAATAAAAGATACTTTTATTACTCGTATTGGGAGTAAATCAATATATTTAATTTGCTATATTAATTGTAACAAAATGTTTCATTTTCGAGTGCGCTTCTTCTATAGGGAGTGAGTAATTCAAGCAATTATCCCGATTCTGTTTTACTATCGGCTATATAGAGAGAAACTTAAATCTGAAGGTATAAACATGATTTCCAGTACATCAAAAGGAACACTCTATGGCATTGTGGCGATATTCCTTTGGAGTACCATTGTTGGGTTAATTCGCAATATCAGTGAGTATTTTGGTGCGGTAGGGGGTGCTGCGCTGATTTACACAACGGGAACGCTATTTTTGATTTTGATCTTAGGGGTGCCTAAGTTATCTCTTTTTCCTAAGCGTTACCTTGCTTGGGGGGCACTTTTATTTGTTAGCTATGAAATCTGTTTATCGTTAGCGCTAGGATTTGCTAGTGATAGAGCACAAGCTATAGAGCTTGGCATGGTTAACTATTTATGGCCCAGCTTTACACTGGCATTAGCGGTATTCTTAAATAAACAGCGATTCTCTATCCTATTGATAGTGGGTTTATTATGCTCATTCAGTGGGCTTGTTTGGGTTGTTAGTGGTGATAATCCACTGACAATAGAAAGCTTATGGAATAATATTTGTCGTAACCCTCTCAGTTATATTTTGGCGTTTATCGGCGCCGTGTTATGGGCATTTTATAGTAATGTGACTCGTCTTATTTCGGGAGGACACAATGGTATTGTGCCTTTCTTTTTCTTAACAGCATTGGCACTTTGGGGGCAATATATTTTTTCTGCTCCAATCGAGTGGGTGGTTAATGTAAAAAGTATCTCACTGTTACTTATTACTGGGGCTGCGATAGGGTTAGCTAATGCAGCGTGGACGGCAGGAATGATCAGCGGTAATGTGACATTATTAGCGACGCTTTCTTATTTTACTCCGGTAATTTCTACGGCTTTTTCATCCCTACTACTCTCTACAGCACTCTCTTTTTCATTTTGGCAAGGCGTTATGATGGTGACAGGCGGCTCTTTAATTTGTTGGTTAGCGACTCGTCAAAAAATGACAAAAATGCCAAAAACGAGCAAATCGAATGTAAAACAGGGTTCTTAAGTCAAATTTTCGTGCCAATTGGGGGTATTTGAATAAATACTCTCGATTTTAAAAAAGTCTCATTGGTATAAGTTGAAATTTTTTCACTATGCGACAAGGCTAATATCCGCTTATCTATATTACTTATAAGTTAAAAGATCTAACTTCTATTTAGAAGCTACCTATATGATAAGAACAAAGGGATTGCTATGAAACTTGAGACACTTTCTGTTCACGCTGGTTATTCACCTGATCCAACCACCAAAGCTGTTGCGGTGCCTATTTACCAAACCACCTCTTATGCATTTGATGATACGCAACATGGTGCTGATCTATTTGACTTAAAAGTACCTGGCAATATCTACACGCGTATCATGAACCCAACCAATGATGTATTGGAACAACGCGTTGCCGCCTTAGAAGGAGGGATTGCAGCAGTTGCTGTGGCATCGGGTATGGCCGCGATTACTTATGCTATCCAGACCATTGCACAAGTGGGCGATAACATTGTGTCGGTTGCGAAACTCTATGGTGGTACATATAACTTAATGGCACATACTTTTCCCCGTATCGGTATCGAAGCGCGTTTTGCCCCCCATGATGATCTGCTGGCACTTGAAGCGTTAATTGATGAGAAAACCAAAGCGGTATTTTGTGAATCTATCACTAATCCAAGTGGTAATATTGTTGATATTCAAGCTCTCGCCACTGTGGCTCATCGTCATGGTGTCCCTTTAATTGTTGATAATACGGTAGCAACGCCTTACCTATGTCGCCCTTTTGAGCATGGTGCTGATATTATTATTCACTCACTCACTAAATATATTGGTGGTCATGGTAACTCTATTGGTGGGATCGTCGTTGATTCAGGTAAATTTCCTTGGGCTGAACATAAAGATCGTTTTGAAATCCTCAATACACCGGATGTCTCTTATCATGGGGTTAATTATGTTGAGCATTTTGGTGCGGCTGCTTATATTGCGCGATGCCGTGTTGCTCCATTGCGTGGAACAGGAGCCGCCCTTTCGCCATTTAACGCCTTCTTAATTCTTCAAGGTCTAGAAACATTAGCGTTACGTATGGAGCGTCATACTGAAAATGCGCAAAAAGTTGCTGAATATTTGCAAAATCATCCTCAAGTTGTCTGGGTTAAATATGCAGGTTTAACCAGCCACCCAGAGCATGATTTAGCAGTACGTTATATGTCAGGTAAACCTGCTGGTATTCTCTCTTTTGGTATCAAAGGCGGTGCCGAAGCGGGTGCGAAATTTATCGATGCATTGAAATTGATTGTGCGTCTTGTCAATATTGGTGATGCTAAATCCTTGGCTTGTCATCCTGCATCAACCACTCATCGCCAACTCAATGATGAAGAGCTAGAACGCGCGGGGGTTTCTCGTGATTTAATTCGACTTTCAATTGGTATTGAACATATAGACGATATTATCGCTGATCTAGAACAAGCATTAAACGCCAGTTTTTAACCGTTATTAATAATAGTTAATTAATAACGATTAAGTAATAGTAATTTAATTAATAATAGAAAGGCCTTCTTTAAATTTAAAGAGGGCTTTTTATTTTAAAACAAACAAATAATCGCTCTTTTAAAGGAGTGTTTAATTTATTCTCTATGAGAGAAAGTGTGTTTTATTGCGTTACCACATTATTGAAATATCTTAATGACTATTTATCCTTATTTTTAATTGATAATTATCAAGTTCTCTTTTTTTGTTGTTAATTAAATATTTTATTGAGATCAAAACTATAAAATAATTTTATTATTTAAAATTAAATTTGGTTTTAAATAAAGTAATGTGAAGTTGACGACATTATTGGCATATAATAAGGCTCACTCTAATAGTGCTTGATTTTGATCAATAAGGAACATACCGACTGGTCGGTATTATCCTACGCATGAATACAACCGCACATCACCGAAAAAAAGATCCTATCCGCGTCCAAGAGCAGTTATTAGAAGCGGCAAGTATTATTGTGGCGAATGAAGGAATTGCTTCTTTATCTTTAAATGCCGTAGCCAAAGAAGCGGGTGTCAGTAAAGGCGGATTATTGCACCATTTTCCTGGGAAGATAGAACTGATACAGGCGGTATTCAAACGCTTACTCGGTATTATGGATAAACGAATTGCGTTAATTATGGCCAACGATCCGATAGAAGCAGGGCGCTTTTCTCGCGCTTATTTAACCTATATTTCTGATCTCAAACAGTCAGATGAAAGTCGCCAATTGGCAATACTTTCTTTAGCTATGCCTAACGAGCCAATAATGCGTCAATGTTGGCGTGATTGGATGTTAGGCCATTTAGCCAAAGGCGATAAACTTGATAATAGCTACTTAGGTACGTTAATTCGTTATGCTGCCGATGGCCTTTGGTTATCAGAACTCACAGAAGGCCCTACGATTTCACAACAAGAGCGTAGTGCATTAGTTGAAAGATTATTAAAAATGACATTTGAATATATGGCCGACACAGCAAATCAGTCATGTTAATTAGGATGAATGAGGGCACAATGAAATACAGAATAAATGCCTCAATTTATTACGACGCAACGGATGGCGCGATATCGTTAGAAAAAGGTGACGTTGATACACATCTGTCTATTACCGCTAATGCGTTACTCTTTTATTTTATTCAAAATCCCGGTGTAGTAAATCGTGATGAAGTATTAAAACGCGTGTGGGATGACAATGGGCTAGTTTCTTCAAATAGTAATTTAAACCAATATTTAAGTTTATTGCGTAAAACATTTCGTCATTATGGTATTGAAAATATTATTGTCACTATCGCCAAAGGGCGACTAGAGTTTAATCCTGATATCTCTGTTGAATTAATTGATGACTCAACACTGTTACCTGTTACGCAAACAAATGAGCACGAAGGTGAAGCAAATAAAAGTAATATCGCATCACCCATTGAGACATCGTTATCATCGGAGCCTGATAATCTAGACAGTGAATTAGAAAAAGAGCCTCAATTATCGGTAACATCGCCACAAAAACCAGAAATTTGTTGGTATTTAGCCAGTATTGGTTTTTTATTTGGCGCCATATTTCTTGTGGTGATCATCTTTTTAAATCAGCATCAATCCAAGCCTATCACATTAACACCTCTCACCCATAATGATTGTGAATTACTCTCTAACGAGGCCATGATTAACTCCTCTGTCAGTGATAATTATATTCGCAATTTTGACGCTGTAAGAAAGAAGCTTAATTTACAGTGTGTGAAAGGGGAGCGCTTTGTTTTTTTCTATGGTGATAAATTACAAACTAATGGCTTAGGGCGTGTCTTTTTAGCGCATTGCGCTAAGAACGAAGATAATCCATTTAGCTATTGCGATAATTACTTTTACTATTCTTGGAAATACTAATGAAAATCTCAGGGAAACTTTTATGTTTTTTATCGGCCCTGATTTTTATCTTGGTCGCCACTTATGCAGCAACAAGATTATTAACTATCAAAAATGAAGGTATGATGGTTTGTTCAACAAAGGGCATTATGCGCTTTGAAAATATGGAAGATGAGAATGTGAATGGCAATATTCATTTCTCTTTTGGCGCTAATGGCAAAGGCTCTATTGTGGTTGAGGGGTATACCACCTCTAAAGCGGGTTGGCTCTATTTACAACGTTATGTGAAATTTGATTACACCACAAAGCGGGTTTCCCCCACCGAGCGTCACTATTTTGTCAGTCAATGGGAGTCTAGTGCCTCCTCAATTGATGAGTCTCCCGATGTTATTTTTGATTATTTTATGCGTGAAATGTCAGATAGTCATGATGGATTATTTATTAACGCACAAAAGCTAAATGAAAAAACGTTATTACTCAGTTCGCTCAATTCCCCACTCTATATTTGTACCTTAAAACCCGGCAGTAAATTCGATTAAAAATCCACATTACTTTCTCGCTCAATAAATATTGGGCGAGCGTTGCGACGTATTCTTGCGAATATTCCCTCTCTCATACTGTCCCCCCATCGACGGAAACATTGACTATTTATGCCTGCTAAGGACGCCGCATAATGAGTTCGGCTTAAGACATAAAGGGCTAACCTAGAAATAGCACTTTTTGTATATAGACTAGATTTAGCTTTTTCTCATCCTTGAGCTGGCATTGAAATATTAGTGATATCCCGCACATCTTTCCCGCTGATTTGTACTGCCTTTTTGCACCTTTTCAACATCCTTCTAACAAACTTAAATTGTCTTTTTTTTCATCTTCTTTGCGTGTTTTTTTATAAATTTAAACAGATAAAAAAAGGCAATTAACAGCACAGATAAATAAAAATAAGGCTAAATAAGCATAAATATCAGAATATAAAACTATATGTTTATCTTTTATGGATTTATATGTTGTTTTTATTTTTAGCCGTTATAGTGAATTTGAAACCAAGGTCTGCGTTTAAAAAATCACCACGCAGACATGATGGGTAACTGTAAACCGTTAAACGGCTTCCTGGAGGAAATAAAAATGGGTGATGCATTAGGTCTGATTGAAACTAAAGGGTTAGTGGCATGTATCGAAGCCGCTGATGCGATGTGCAAAGCCGCCAATGTTGAATTGATTGGTTATGAAAACGTTGGTTCAGGTCTCGTGACTGCGATGGTGAAAGGCGACGTAGGGGCAGTGAAAGCTGCGGTAGATTCAGGTGTGGAATCAGCGCAACGGGTGGGTGAAGTCGTCACATCACTTGTGATTGCTCGTCCTCACAATGACATCAACAAAATTGTTATCAAACACAAGGCATAGTCTTTGCCTTAGGAGAACGTATGGGTGATGCATTAGGACTTATTGAAACTCAAGGGCTAGTGGCATGTATTGAAGCCGCTGATGCGATGTGCAAAGCCGCCAATGTTGAATTGATTGGTTATGAAAATGTTGGCTCAGGTTTGGTCACTGCAATGGTAAAAGGCGATGTGGGTGCCGTTAAAGCCGCTGTAGATTCTGGCTTAGAAGCGGCTCAACGTGTAGGTACGGTGGTCACTTCATTAGTCATCGCTCGTCCACATAACGATATTCAAAAAATCGTTGCCCAGTACAAAGTGACTGAATAACGAAGGAAATAAATATGAAAGAAGCACTCGGTCTAGTGGAAACCAAAGGTCTAGTCGCTTGCATTGAAGCTGCTGACGCAATGTGTAAAGCAGCCAATGTGGAACTGATTGGTTATGAAAACGTCGGTTCAGGTTTAGTGACTGCCATGGTGAAAGGCGATGTCGGTGCAGTTAATGCAGCGGTTGAGTCTGGTGTTGAGGCGGCAAAACGTATCGGCACAGTAGTGACTTCTCGTGTTATTGCAAGACCACATAACGATATCGAGAAGATTGCAGAGCAACATAAAGCCTGATTATTCAGGTGCTGCCAAGCAAAAAAACGTTATTCAGCTAAATTTTTAACTCCTGTATGGGGGAAAACATGGTTGCATTAGATAAAGATTTGCAATCCCGACAACTGGCTCGCGAGCTAGTTCGTAACGCGAAAAATGCACAACAACAATATGCGAAATTTTCGCAGGAAAAAATCGACAATATAGTCAAACACATTGCATTTGAAGCTGCTCGTCACGCAGAAGAGTTGGCAAAAATGGCCAGCGAAGAGACCGGCTTTGGTAAATGGCAAGACAAAGTACTGAAAAATACCTTTGCGTCATTGCGTGTGTATGAACATATGAAAGACCTAAAGACCATTGGCATTATCAATGACGATAAAGTGAAAAAAGTCATGGATGTGGGGGTACCTTTAGGGGTTATTACAGCGTTAGTGCCTTCCACTAACCCAACTTCAACCATTATCTATAAAACCCTAATTGCACTGAAAGCAGGTAATGCGATTATTTTTTCACCGCACCCTAATGCGAAACAGTGTAGTTTCCGCGCGCTAGAAATTGTCAAAAAAGCCGCACTAGAAGCGGGAGCACCTGAGGGAATTGTCGATGGTGTGACATTGCTGACATTGGAAGCGACAAAAGAATTAATGCACAGCAAAGATGTGTCATTAATCTTAGCTACTGGCGGTGAAGGAATGGTGCGTGCGGCTTATGCATCAGGCACACCAACTATCAGTGGTGGTCCAGGTAATGGTCCTGCCTTTATTGAGCGTAGTGCGGATATCAAAAAAGCAGTGAGCGATATCATCACCAGTAAAACATTTGATAATGGCGTGATCTGCGCTTCAGAGCAATCCATCATCGTAGAACGTTGCATTTATAACGAAGTTCACCGTGAGCTATTAGCGCAAGGTGCTTATTTTATGAATGATGAAGAAGCAGCGAAAGTCGCTTCTATGTTATTGCGCGCTAATGGCACGATAAATCCTGCGGTGGTTGGTAAAGATGCTATCTATTTAAGCCAGCGCGCCGGTTTTACTGTACCTGCTAATACCCGCGTCTTGATTGCACTACAAGATACTGTTTCACCGAAGAATCCCTATTCACGGGAAAAACTGTGCCCAATCTTAGGTATGTATATTGAAGAAGATTGGCAATCAGCCTGTCATCGTGTGGTGCAATTGCTCACTAACGAAGGCTTAGGTCATACCTTAGTGATCCATACCCAAAATGAAGATGTTATTCGTCAGTTCTCTTTAGAAAAACCCGTTAATCGTATTTTAATTAATACTCCGGCGGCATTAGGTGGTATTGGCGCAACAACCAATATTACTCCTGCGTTAACCCTAGGTTGTGGTGCGGTAGGCGGTGGTTCTAGCTCAGATAACGTCGGCCCGATGAATTTACTGAATATTCGTAAAGTCGGTTATGGGGTACGTAGTGTTGAAGAGTTAAAACAACCTTGTCCATTAGCACAAGAAGCTGCTCAACCTGCTGTTTCTAGCGCAAATTACCACACCAGCATTCTTGATGATGATCGTTTTCGTTCACCTTCTTTAACCCCTGTTCATGCGGAATGTGCAACAGCACAACGTCAAACACAAGGTGATGATCGCTTTGGCGCGTCCCCTTATACAACGACAGTCAGTGCGTGTGCACAACAAGTGATTGAACAAGGTGAGATCACCGAAGAGAACGTGGAGCGCATTATCAAAGAAGTTCTCGGACGTCTGGGTAAATAACTCATTGATAGAAGGCGATATAAACCATGATCCTCGCAAAGGTAATCGGACACGTAGTCGCGACACAAAAAAGCCCTGAACTGAAAGGAAGCAATTTATTAATGATAGCGACCTTAGATGATGAGCTTAATCCACTGAAAAATAAAACCTATGTTGCAGTGGATAGTGTGGGTGCAGGTATCAACGATGTGGTGTTGGCTGAAGAATACTTCGCACTAAACAAAGATCGTTACAAGGCGATGTCCGTGGTTGCCATTGTTGAGAAGGTTTATCGGGACAGTAAGGAGTAATAACGACATGAGTGAGTTTCTGATAAAACCCAAAATTCAGTTTGGCACCAATGCACTGAATTTTCTCTCTGGGTTAACTGCCCGCCGCGCATTTGTGGTGACAGATAAAGCAATGGTGAAGTTTGGCTTTGCAGATAAAGTCACTGAAAAATTAATGCAACGAGGTATTGAGTTTCAAATCTATGATGATGTTGCATCAGATCCTGATATTTCTGCCATTGTCAGTGGTATGAAAATAATGGATGCCCATTATCCTGATTTGGTTATCGCACTCGGCGGTGGATCTGTTATCGATGCTGCTAAAGCCGTTATGTACTCCCTCTGGCATACCCGTAAAGAGCACAGTAGAAGTAAACCGCAGTTTATTGCGATCCCCACGACCAGTGGTACTGGCTCTGAAGTGACCTCTTTTTCAGTGATCAAATCACGCAGTGAAAAACTGGTATTGGTCGATGAGTTTATGTTGCCTGATATCGCGATCCTCGATCCTGAACTTGTGAAATCTGTACCTCCTGCAATTACCGCTGATACGGGTATGGATGTCCTTTGCCATGCATTAGAAGCTTATGTGTCTAAAGCTGCATCTGATTTTTCTGATGCGATGGCAGAAAAAGCAGTCAAATTAGTGTTTAGCCATCTGCTTGATTGTCATCATCAAGGGGATAACTTACTTGCTCGCGAAAAAATGCACAATGCATCTTGCATCGCAGGTATGGCATTTACTAATGCGTCGCTAGGTATTACACACAGTCTTGCCCATGCATTAGGCGGTGTTTTTCATGTCCCTCATGGCCGTGCGAATGCGTTATTGATGACACATGTTATTGCCTTTAATGCCAATCTTCATGGTGATTGTAATAGCGAAGCAGCGAAGCGCTATGCCTACCTTGCCCAAAGTTTAGGATTACCTGCGCAGACGGTAAAAGAAGGCGTTATCAGCCTTATTGTCGCCATTAATGTATTGAAAGATGAAATGGGTATGCCGAAGAGTATTCGCGATACCGGTGTCAGTGAAGCGGACTTTTATGCCCGTTTAACGGAAATGGTCGGACAGGCTTTACGCGATAGCTGTACGCCGACAAATCCGCGTGACGTAAACACACACCAATTAGAAACATTGTATCGTCAGGCATTTGCCGGTGTATCACACAGTTAATGCTCAATTAATACCGATTAGGTCTAGTAAAGAACATCAGGAGAGCCTCACATGGCCAAATATTCTTTGACGCCACGCGTAAAAATGCTGGCAGAACGTTTAGTTTCACGTAACAGTTCTATTAGCACAGAGCGTGCGACGATTTTTGATTCATTAGATAACAATATTGCCGGTGTGCCCCAAGCGATTAAACCTGCACAACGCTTTTATCAGTTTATTCGTCATTTTCCAAGCTATATCGCTCAAGATGAGCTTATTATCGGTAGCCAATCCTCAACACCACGTGGTGCGATTTTCCACAGCGAAGAAGAAGTGCGTAGTGACTCTATTTATCGCTTTTTAAGTATCAATAATAGCGTTGCATCACCTGATTATATGCTGGTGGTGAATCAAGGTTTCTTAGCCATCAAAGCACAACTTGAAGATAGAATGAGAAGCATTGGTAGTGCGGTAAATCGTAGCAGTATGGATGAAGCCAATTTCTGCAAATCGGCGATTTATGCATGTGATGCGGCACTTTATTTTGCACAACTACTGTCAGCTAAAGCAGAAAATTTAGCCGCAATGGAAGGTAATCCATACCGTAAAGCTGAATTATTAGAAAGTGCGGCTATTTTACGTAAAGTACCCGCCAAACCAGCAGAAACCTTTAAAGAAGCGGTACAAGTTTTCTATTTATTACAGCTTATTCTTCATCTGGAGAATGGTAGCTACGCTATCAACCCAATGGGCTTTGATAAAGCACTATACCCATTCTATCAACGTGATATTGACCAAGGCCGTTTAACGCCAGCACAAGCTTATGAGATTGTTGAAAGTCTTTGGCTAAAACTGGCTGAGCTATCCGAAGTGCGCGCAACGAAAGAAGTCGATGGCTATCCAATGTTTGATGCCATGGCCCAAGGTATCGATATTAACGATCCTCGCGTCAGTATTAACGAACTTTCAGAAATGTTGTTATCAGCGCGCGCTAATCTATCAGCATTACACAGTTCACTACAAGTCCGTTTATATAACGGTCGTATGAATACACCACCGCAATATGCTTCACCTTCAGCCAATGTTGTTACACCGGCGACAGCAAATGGTGAGTTGACTGTAATGGAAGGCTTAACTCCCCGTCTACAGCGCCTGCGTAATCGTTATTTAGAGGCTCGTCCTAGTGTTTCAATTTATAGAGCATTAGCCTTTACTGAAATTGCTCGCAATAATCCTGGTTTACCCCCTATTTTATTGCGTGCTAAAGCTTTCCGCCGTGCTTGTGAAACCGCACCTATCTTAATTCAAGATGAAGAGCTTATTGTGGGACATCCTTGTGGGAAACCGCGTGCTGGCGCTTTCTCTCCTGATATCGCATGGCGTTGGGTACGTGATGAACTCGACACCATGAGCACGCGCCCACAAGATCCATTCCAAATTTCAGAAGAAGACAAAAAAGTCATTCGTGAAGAGATAGTGCCATTTTGGGAAGGTCGCTCTTTAGATGAAATCTGTGAAGCGCAATACCGCGAAGCGGGTGTATGGGAGTTCAGTGGTGAAACCTTTGTCAGCGATCTCTCTTATCATCAAATTAATGGTGGTGGTGATACTTGCCCTGGTTATGACGTGCTGTTATTCACCAAAGGGATGAACGGTATTAAAGCTGATGCACAAGCGAAATTGGCTGAATTAAGCATGGAAAATCCTGCTGACATTGACCGTATCTATTTCTATAAAGCGTCGATTGAAAGTTGTGAAGGGGTTATCGCTTATGCTCATCGTATTGCCGAGCATGCCCGTGAATTAGCCTCTAAAGAGAGTGATCCACAACGTCGTGAAGAGTTATTGACCATTGCTCAAGTCAATGAAAATGTTCCTGCTAATCCACCAAAAACATTGCAAGAAGCACTGCAAAGTATCTGGACTGTAGAGTCATTGTTTGAAGTTGAAGAGAACCAAACGGGACTTTCTTTAGGTCGCTTAGATCAATACTGTTTCCCAATGTATGAAAACGACATTAAAACAGGTCGTTTAACGCGTGAACAAGCACTGGAAATGATGCAGGCCTTTATCATCAAATGTGCCGAATTAATGTGGATGTCTAGTGAACTTGGCGCAAAATATTTTGCCGGCTATCAACCCTTTATCAACTTAACGGTGGGGGGACAAAAACGCTCAGGTGGCGATGCTTGTAACGATTTAACTTACTTGATTATGGACGCAGTACGTTTTGTGAAAGTGTATCAACCTTCACTAGCTTGTCGTATCCATAACCAATCACCACAGCAATATATGGAAAAAATCGTTGATGTGGTCAAAGCGGGAATGGGCTTCCCTGCCTGTCACTTCGATGATTCTCATATCAAGATGATGTTGCGCAAAGGCTTCGACTTTGAAGATGCACGCGATTACTGCTTAATGGGCTGTGTTGAACCACAAAAATCAGGTCGTATCTATCAATGGACATCAACGGGTTATACCCAGTGGCCAATTGCCATTGAATTTGTATTAAATCGTGGTCGTATGGTGCTGTTTGATAGCTACCAAGGCTTAGACACCGGCGATTTACGTGATTTACGTACTTATGAGGATTTCGATCGCGCGGTTAAAGAGCAAGTCGCACATATTATTCGTTTATCAGCAATTGGTACGGTTATCAGCCAGCGCGTTCACCGTGACATTGCCCCAAAACCACTCATGTCGCTATTGGTTGAAGGTTGTATGGAGCAAGGTAAAGACGTGACAGCGGGTGGTGCGATGGTTAACCACGGACCGGGTCTGATCTTCTCTGGTTTAGCCACTTATGTCGATTCTATGGCGGCAATTCGCAAACTGGTTTATGAAGACAAAAAATATACCTTAGAGCAAATACGTGACGGCTTATTAGCTAATTTTGAAGGGCACGAAGAGTTACTGCGTGACTGTTTAAATGCACCGAAATTTGGTAACGACGATGATGTTGTTGACCAATATGCGTTAGACATTACCGAATGGACTGAACGTGAATGCCGTAAATATAAAATGCTCTACTCCACATTTAGTCACGGTACGTTATCTATCTCTAATAACACGCCAATTGGTGAATTAACCGCAGCAACACCAAACGGTCGTTTAGCATGGAAACCATTATCAGATGGGATCAGCCCTACACAGGGTGCCGATAAACATGGCCCAACTGCCATCATTAAATCCATCAGCAAGATGAATGTTGAAACCATGAATATCGGTATGGTTCATAACTTTAAATTCCTCAAAGGCTTGCTAGATACCAATGAAGGACGCCAAGGATTAATTACCTTATTAAGAACTGCCTCTATTTTGGGTAATGGTCAGATGCAATTTAGCTATGTCGATAATGAAGTACTGAAAAAAGCCCAATTAGAGCCTGAAAAGTACCGCGATTTAATTGTCCGGGTTGCTGGCTACAGTGCGTACTTCGTTGAATTATGTAAAGAAGTTCAGGATGAAATTATTAGTCGTACAGTGATTGAGAAATTCTGATCATAGACCCAAGGAGGGCTAAGAGTCCTCCCTATTAATCGCGACAAGACAAGATGTAAATTTATCGAACAAGGATGTTTGATGCAGATTTGGAGGCGTAAAGATGGAGACGGCAGCAGAAATAAGAGGGCGGATATTTAATATCCAAAAATACTCTATTTATGATGGTGATGGTATTCGTACTCTGGTTTTCTTAAAAGGCTGTAATATCCGCTGCCCTTGGTGTTCAAACCCAGAAGGTCTTAGCAGTGAATTTCAGGTGATGTACTCTCGCGATAAATGCGTGGATTGCGGTAAATGTGTTGATGTGTGTCCGGCAGGTGTGCATTACATGACAACTAATGAGCAAGGGCAGCAAGTTCATCGCGTTGATCGTGCCGTTGATTGTATTGGATGCCGTCAATGTGAAGAAGTGTGTCTTTCTGATGCACTGGATATTATGGGTAAAGATGTCTCTGTATCTGAATTGATGGACATTATCATGCAAGATTACGACTTCTATATCTCTTCCGGCGGTGGTGTCACAATCGGTGGCGGCGAAATGAGTTTACAAACGGATTTTGCTGTAGCTCTGCTACGTGAATGTAAAAAGATGATGATCAATACCGCGGTGGAAACACAAGCAACCACTAATGTGGCTAATTATGAAAAATTAGCGCAAGTCGTTGATCAGTTTCTAATTGATATCAAACACATTGATACTACTCAGCATAAAGCATTATTTGGTATTGGTAATGAGAATGTCCGCCGTAATTTAGAGCGTTTGATGGATCTCGGTGCAAATGTGGTTATCCGTATGCCTTTAGTGCGAGGTTATAACGACTCTTATGATGCGATTACTGGTGCAATTAACTACGCCATGGCGTTGTCAAAACGCGGTAATCTTCAGCGCATCGATATCCTACCTTATCACCAATTTGGCCGTAATAAATACCAAAAATTGGAGATGATCTACCCCATTAAAAACGATCCGGGATATACGCCAGAAGAGCTCGATCGCTTAGAAGCCTTCTTTAAACAATTTGATTTTGAGATCCGTCTTGTCCGCCACTAATCAGTAGGAGAGAAAGATGAACAGTTTAGGTGTGATTGAAACACGCGGATTAACCGCTGCGATCCAAGCTGCTGATGCGGCTTGTAAAGCTGCCAGTGTTGAAATTATCGGTTATAGAAAAATTGGATCAGGGTTAGTTTCTGTCTGTTTTCAAGGTGAGATCAGTGCGGTAAAAACAGCGGTTGAGCATGGTGTAGATGTGGTGAGCCAAAAAGAGTTGGTTATCGGATCACTCGTCATAGCAAGACCTGAGCCAAGTGTTATCACCAAATTGTTGACAATAAAAGGTAAGAAAAAAAGCACTGTTATTAGTGAAGAAACACAACAGAATGCGTTCAAAACGCTGGCTGAAAACAGGGTTGAAACTGTCATGAAGCATGAAAGTGGCGATAGTGACGCGACAAAAGAAGTTGCAGATCGACTGGCTCAAAATAGTGCCCCTGAAACTAAAGCAATGACAGCAGATAAAGCACCAAGCAGTAAAAAAGAGAGTAAACCTGAAAGCCGTAAAGGTAAAAAATAATGATTAATCAACAACTAATGGGAAAAATTCTCACTCGTTTAAATATCCCCAATGTGGGAATGGGCATAAATCAAGGGATCGCTATTCCTGTTGGTATTTCTAATCGACATGTACATCTTTCACAACAAGATGTAGATGCGTTATTTGGTCACGGCTATCAGATCACCCCGTTTAAAGATCTAAAACAACCGGGACAATTTGCCGCCAAAGAGTGTGTGATGGTAGTCGGGCCTAAAGGCTCTATCAGTAAAGTTCGTGTTTTAGGGCCGGTTCGTCCACAAAGCCAATTAGAAATTTCAAAAGCAGATTGTTTTGCATTAGGTATAAAGGCACCCGTGCGTAGTTCCGGTGATTTAGCAGGCTCCGGTAATGCGGTTTTAATGGGGCCTGCGGGATATGTGGAATTAAAACAGCAAGTCATTTGTGCTCAGCGTCATATTCATATGAATAATATTGATGCTAGAGCGTTAAATGTGACCAATGGTCAGAAAGTGCATGTAAAAACAGAGGGTGAACGTAGCCTGATTTTTGATGAAGTGATTATACGCGTCAGTGATAAATTTGCATTGGAATTTCATATTGATACCGATGAGGCAAATGCGGCAGGACTTAGAAATAACGACAGCGTGTTTATTGTCAGCTAAGACCATGAGGTGAGGTAATGGACAATCAATTAATTGAACGGATTGTTGCAGAAATAGAAAAGCGTATAAAAAAGCCGGTGTTGTTAGTTTTAACACCGGCGCTGGGATATCGTGATGAAATCTATCAACGCATTAGCCATTTTTCCACTGTACGGGCCTCTATTTTTGTTACCACACAGGCACAGCAATGCCATGATTTATCGCAGTGGTGCCATGTAGGGGATATCACTAAAGCCGATGAGTTTGATCCCCATAGGTTATCCGCTTATCAGGCATTATTTATTCCCTATTTTGACAAAAAGCTGGTGGGGGAAATTATTAATGGGTTAATGATTAGTGAAGAAGGAACACTTATTCATTCCGCATTGGCTAAAAATATTCCTATTATTGCATTACCTTACTTTTGTCAGCCAAACAGTGAAATTAATCAAATTTTAGGTTTAAACCAAAATGAACACTATAACTTAGTGCTAAAACAGAATATTGAACGATTAATATCAATGGGTATTACTTTTTGCTCAATAAATGAAGTTGAAGATAATTTAAAAAAGAATGCTTTTGATCACAATTTAAAATTTATTAATAAAACGGAAACAAAACAACCGAATAATAATCGCTATATTACTTTGAAACAAGTAATGAGCAACCCTGAAAAATACCAATTATCACAAGATAAATTAACCGATTCTGCTATTGAATATTTAAAAAGTTTGAAAGATTAAAATATACCATATCTAAAAATTTAGGAGTCTTATTATGTCCCCAAAAGCAAAATCATGGCTTTGGATGCTGGCGGTTATTATTTCAGAAACCTCAGCAACCTCGACCTTAAAAATGTTTGATAATAGTGAAGGAATAACAAAGACATTATTATTAGGATTAATTATTGTTCTTTATATTGTTTGTTATTATTCATTATCTCGTGCAGTTAAAAATATCCCAGTAGGCTTAGCTTATGCCACCTGGTCCGGAACCGGTATCTTAGTTGTATCTACTTTAGGTATGGCATTTTACGGTCAACATCCTGATACGGCTGCTATTATTGGTATGGCAGTTATTGCCAGCGGGATCGTCATTATGAATCTGTTTTCGAAAATGGGTTCCGAAGAAGAGTCAGAAGAAACGACGGAGTTATCAAATATAAAACAGACTGTATCGTCAGTGAATAAATAAATCTATTTCTTAATAATCTATATTTAATAAAACTATTTTTTAATAAATAAGTACTTTATTAAAATAAATAAGGATAACCATTATGTTTACCGGATTCTTATGGCTGGCGCTGTCTATTGGTTCTGAAATCACGGGCACTTCAATGATTAAAAAGACCAATGGTTTTAGTAAATTAGCTCCCTCTGTTTTAGTGATTGCCGCTTACTGTATTTGCTATTTCGCTTTAACACGTGCAATGGGCTATATCCCTGTTGGTGTGGCATATTCCTTGTGGTGTGGATTTGGTATTGTTGGGGTAACATTAGTTGCCATGATTTTATATAAACAAAAACCCGATCTACCCGCTATATTCTCAATGGCATTGATTATCTCTGGTGGGATAATTATGAATACCTTTTCAACGATGTAAGATAAGTTTATAAACAAGAGACTAAATTGTCTTTTAATTTTAAATGCCGATATGTTATTCAAAAATATCGGCATTTTTATATTCACTTATATTCATTTCTTAAAATGAACATGAGTGAGAAAAGATGTTTTTTTTATATTTTAAAGTTTTTACCAATATAAAGTTGGGAGACGGTTATGTAAAATTAAGTTATAAAAGGGTGATATATGCCAAAAATAGTTTCTTATATAAGTACAAAATTTAATAGCGTAAAAAATGCTTTAGGAATAAAAGATACCACGGGAAATCCTAATTTCAGTAGTGTTAAGAATAGTAGTGCTATATGGTATACAGAAATTTTATCTGAAAAAAAAGCACCTGTTCTCTATATGCGACAAAATATCAATAACGTAAATAATATCCAAAGATTAGTATCTACCGAAGTTCTTAACAAATTATATTATGATGAAAACTCACCTCAATATGATGAAAATAATTATCAATGTGTACCTAATTCTAGATATAGAGTACGATATTGTAAAAAAACTTTAATAGAATCTAATGGGGTATTATTACCTACTAATAATGTGAGTGTTAAGAACTCTCCTTATACGACTATTGCAAGCCAATATCCTCTTAATGATAAAGAGAGTTTAAAACATTATTTTAATATGTTATTTGATAATGATATAAAGACAGTTTATGTTTTAGCCTCGAATAAGGATATTAAATGGGACTTCTCAAAACCTGATAGTGAATATGATAAAATCAATTCTAAGCAGAAAGGGTTTAAATACTTTAGAGAGGATTTTTATTCAGATAATATAGAATCTCGCCGCTTTAAGAAGTGGGATTTCAGTCGTTTTAAAATAAAAGGTAAAAATGGGAAAGTTATAGAAAATAAAAATGGAAATAATGAAGTTTTAGGAAATAAAAGAAGTTTAGATTGCAAAGTATATATTAATAAATTAACTAAAAAAGGTTGTGATGAAAATAAAGATATAAACTTTGTACATATTTATAATTGGAAAGATCATACAGCAATAGATGCGACAAAATTAAAAAATACAATTGATTTGATTGGCAAAAAATTAACAATAAACCCAACAAAAGAAAATATAGCTGTCCATTGTCTTGCGGGATTAGGAAGAACAGGGGAGTTTATTGCTTTAATGGAGATGATGAAAATGATAGAGGCAGGAAATACAAAAACAAAAAGCTTAGAAAGTATTCTCGTTCATTTAAGGGAAAATCGCAGTAGGGAGGTACTTAAAAGGAAATCACAAGTTGATGAGCTGATTAAGTTTGCAATAAATCATAACATTCCTTTAGTCAATGATAATATTGAAATAAAATAATATTTATTCAAAAAATAACTATAACCATCCCCATTGTATTTACAATGGGGATGGGTTTACGACATTAGCGCTTGTTATTTTTATTGCTCACTGATTTGCTGTAATTGTTTTTGACGCTCAGTCTGAGCGCTGACTTGATGGTTTCGTGCTAAGAAGCTGTACATTGTGGGTAATACAAATAGCGTAAATAGCGTGCCAACTAACATACCTGATACAATAATCAACCCTAATCCATAGCGACTATTCGCTCCAGCACCACTGGCAAATAGCAGAGGAATAAGCCCGATAACCATTGCTGCCGTAGTCATTAAGACAGGGCGTAAGCGGATTTTTGCTGCTTCAACAATCGCCTTACGTCGATTTAGATTTTTATGAACTTGCAATTCATTAGCGAACTCCACCATTAAAATACCGTGCTTACTGATAAGTCCTATCAAGGTGACTAAACCAATTTGAGTGTAGATATTTAATGTCACCATACCTAAAGCTAATGGCACTAATGCACCACAAATTGAGAGTGGTACCGTAATCAAAATAATCAATGGATCAACCAAGCTTTCATATTGTGCGGCTAATACCAAATAAATAATGATAAGGGCAGCAATAAACGCAAAGACTAAGGTATTTCCTTCTTGGGTAAATTGGCGAGCATCAGATTGCCAATCATGGCTAAAGCCAGCGGGTAAGGAATTTGCCACATGTTCAAGAAACGCAACAGCTTGCCCCATGGTGACACCCGGTGCCGGAATAGCTTGAAATATAGCGGCATTTTGTTGATTAAATTGCGTTAATTTATTGGGTTCAACTTGAGTGGTAATATTGACCACGGTTGATAATGGAATTAACAGGTTATCTTGAGTACGAATATAGTGCCCTGCAAGTGCTGCCGGAGTTAAACGTTGTTGACGTATACTTTGGGGGATCACATCATAAGAGCGACCATCCATACCAAAGCGATTGATATAGTGTTCACCCACTAATAAGGATAGTGATTCGCCAATATCTTGCATGCGAATACCAAGGGTATTGGCTTTGGCACGATCAATAGTGATCTGCACAACAGGGTTGTTGTAATCAAGATCACTATCCACTACGACAAATAGACCACTTTCTCGTGCTTGCTGTTTGATCTCTTCCATCGTGTCAAATAAAACGGGATAACCTAATGGGCTACGTAACACCATTTGGACAGGTAATCCGCCGACAGAGCCAGGTAATGATGCTAATTGAAAAGCAAAAATACTGCTTCCTTCAACATCCGCAACACGATTTTGTAGGTCTGCCTGAATTTGATTGGCATTACGATCACGACCTTTCCAACCATCAAAATTAATCCCACCAAAGCTTGCTGAAGGGCCATCAGTACCATTGATGATCCATGTGCTGTCTGTTTCCGGTAGGCTCATATAAATATCATCAAGTTTCTGATTAAAATGTTCCGCATAGGCAAGATTTGCATGTTGTGGTGCTTTTACCGCGGTTAAAACGCTCGCTTGATCTTCTAAAGGTGCTAACTCTTGTTTTGTCTGGCTATATAAAAACGGCAAGCTAACAAACACGGCGAAGGCGAAAACGACGGTTAACCAGCGATGAGTTAAAGAAAAATTAAGCAAATAGCTATAGTAATATGCCAATTTATCAAAGGTATATTCGGCTATTTTAGCCATCCTGCCTTCATTTTCTTTCGGTTTGAGCATTAATGAGCTCATGACCGGAGATAAGGTTAATGCCACAATACCCGATACAATGACGCTACCAGCAAGCGTTATGGCAAATTCTTTAAACAGTGCACCTGTTAATCCTGACATGAGACCGATTGGCGCGTAAACGGCGGCTAAAGTGATGGTCATGGCAATAACCGGCCCCGCGACCTCTCGTGCCCCCACTAATGCGGCCTGCACTGGTGATAATCCCTCTTCAATATGACGATGTACGTTTTCAACCACCACTATCGCATCATCGACAACTAATCCAATGGCTAAAACCATTGCTAGTAAAGTAAGCAAATTAATACTAAAACCAAATGCCAACATTAATCCGGCTGCCCCCAACATAGATAAAGGGATAGCAAGCACAGGAATAATTACAGAACGTAATGAGCCTAAGCAGAGATAAATAACAGCAATAACAATTAAAATGGCTTCAATTAATGTTTGCACCACCTGATCAATAGAAGCTTTAATAAAACGTGAAGTTTCAAAGGCCAGCTCCACATTTACACCTGGTGGGAGTGTTTTTTCTATATCAGTAAGGTTTTCGCGAATACCATCAACAATGATTAACGGGTTACCTGTTGGTGTTGGAAATAGGCCTAAGAAGACGGCTTTTTTGCCATTCATGATGCCACTGGTTTCAGTAGTAGCCGCACCTAGCTCGACGGTGCCAATATCACGTAGACGTATAAGATTATGGCCATCATTGTGGATCACCATATCTTTAAATTCTTCCACATTGGTTAAATCGGTATTGACATAAACATTCGCAATAACAAACTCACCTTCGACCTTTCCAGGAGCCGCTTGGTAATTATTACGGCGAATGGCATCAGCGACATCACTAGCAGTTAAGTTTCGCCCCGCTAATTTATCAGTATCTAGCCATACGCGCATGGCCAGTTGTTGTCCGCCAAAGACTTGTACTTTGGCGACCCCATTAATGGAGGAAAACATCGGTTCAACCACACGAGATAGATAGTCAGTTAATTCTGGAATAGAAATTTGCTCACTGGAAAAGCCAACATAAGCGACTGCGGTTGATTCACCAGAAGAAAGTTCAATCACAGGATCATAAGCTTGTTCTGGCAATTTATAACGTACTTGATTGACCTTGGCCATCACTTGCGTTAATGCTTGTGTCGGATCGCGGTTTAACTCCATTCTTACCGTGACAAAACTTTTTCCTTGTACTGAAGATGAAGAAATATAATCAACGCCTTCCACCGAGGAAACGGCTTGTGTAATAGGTTGAGTCACAAAACCTTGCATCAGTTCAGACGATGCGCCAGGGTAGTCTGTTGCAATGGTAATCGTTGAGTTTTGTAACATGGGGTATTGGCGAATAGGTAGTTTACTGAACGCAAATGCGCCCAGTAAAAAAATCAAGGTGCTAACTACTAACGCTAAAACAGGTCGTCGCACAAAAATATCAGTGAATTTCATGAAACACTCCTGTTATGGTTGACGAGTAGTAGATTGGGCCAGTGTTAACGTATCTTGCTCTATGGGGGCTATTGAGGTGCCATCACTAAGTTTGATTTGCCCTGAGGTAACAACTTGATCTCCCTGATTTAAGCCTTCTTTGATCTCGATAAGGCCGTTGTAGCGCAATCCAACTTTCACAGAGACACGCTTAGCGATAAGGTTTTTTTGATTGTCAGATTGCGCTACAAACACGGTATCCCCATAGGCAGTATAAGTAACCGCTGTCTCTGGTACGGTTAATGCCTGATGACGAGTAGGGGAGGTAACTTGAACACGAGCAAACATGCCCGCTTTTAATTTGTTATCGGTATTCGGTAAAATGGCTTGTACTTGCACAGTGCGAGAAGGGCCAATAAGAGGGTCTATGGCATTAAGTGAGCCGGTAAATGTTTGATTAGGATAAGCATCAACTGCAATATTAATAGGTTGATGAGTTGAAAGCTGTGGCGCCACTTGCTCATCGAGTGAAAAGTTAAGTTTTAAGTGGCTTGCATCCACTAATGAGGCAACACGTTCCCCAGCATTTAGATACTGTCCTTCATGCACGAGTTTTATGCCGACAATACCATCAAAGGGAGCTTTAATGGTTTTTTGTGCAATGCGCGCTTTCACTTCACGGATAGAGGCTACAATCATATCGCGCTCTGATAACGTACTATCTAATTGTGCTGCTGCAGCCACATTTTTACTATAAAGTTGGCGAGTTCTTGAATAAAGTTTTTCTGCATTAGTTAGTTGTGCTTGTAGGCGTAATAATTCCGCTTGCTCTGGCTCATCATTTAATTTTACTAAGATTTGTCCCGCGGTGACGGTCTGTCCTGATGCAAAGTGGATAGTGGCGATGCGCCCATTTGTTTCTGCCGCTAAATAGACTTGTCTAGCAGCTTCCAATTCTCCAACACCATGCATGGTATTGGGTAATTCAGCGGATTGCGCGGTTGCTAATGCCACTTTTGTTGGTGGATAAGCAAATGGCTGTGTTTCATCTTCATCAGATCCCATTGTTGCATAAACCATTGCCCCTGCACTTAATAAAAATAGTGAGGCACATAAAGTTAACGTCAATTTCTTATTCATTTTACCGCCGATCCCATAGTGAAGTTTTTATCTATTTTTAGGGTGTTATGAGTTGAATTTTTTCCATAATGCTCTGAAGTGGCTAGCCATTGCGGTTGCCATTAGTCCTCCAATCACAGAGGTATGCTCTATCGCAAAATACATGGATAACATCGCTTTATCGCCGGTCATATTCCAAAACGTATGTACAATCACAATGGTTAAAAATAAGAAAGTGGCTAATGCGCCAGCACCTAACCATAGATAACGATCAAAAAGAACTAAAATCGATCCGGCGAATAAAACAATGGCGCTGGCGAGATTAAAAAACCAATCAGGGTTTAACCCTGCTGCACGCATCTCTGCCAAACTATTCTCATAATCAAATACCTTGGCAAAACCCGATGATAAAAATAACAATAGAATTAGCACTCTTGCGACAATCCATAATGTTTGGCTTTCAAGAATACGTGCAATTGAGTTAGGCATGTATCAGTCCTCAATAAACTTAAAAAATAAAATCAGGCAATTGGCTGACTTGACTTTGTATTGGGACAGGACTATAAAACCTCAAGTTAACTTGAGGTCAAGTGAAAAATAAAAAAGGTAGCAAATGAGTAAAGAGAAAATAGATTTTAATCGAGCGCTCACGGTTGGCGAAGTGGCAAAACGCAGTGGTGTACCCATCTCTACACTGCATTTTTATGAAGAAAAAGGATTGATAAAAAGTTCTCGGAGCCCTGGAAATCAGCGCCGTTACCCGTCAGTGGTACTCCGTTATGTGGCAATTATTAAAGCAGCGCAGAGTACAGGTATTCCATTAAAAGAAATTCAGGAAATATTAGGGAAATATCCACCAAATAGTAAATTAACTGCAGAACAATGGCATGAAATATCAACGGATTGGAAAATACGGCTCGATGAGCGTATTCGGCGTCTTAAGCGATTACGTAATGGACTTGATCACTGTATTGGCTGTGGATGCCTATCATTAAATGATTGCCCATTACGTAACCCTGATGATATTTTAGGAGAAAAAGGGCCTGGTGCTCAAATGTTATGATCACAATGAAAATGTCACCCTATCAGGCTTAAAAAAACCTTCGAATTCATCATTGTTATCGATCATACCTAATAATTCTTGGGTGACTTGATGGTAAAAACCTTGATAAGAGAGCCGTGAAATTAGTGCTTGATTAATTAAGTTTTTATTTTCATGATGCTCTAATTCACTTTGTTGGTGTGCATAAACTAATAAGGCTATTTGTCGCTTCTCTTTTAACGTTTGATTACCTCCATCTTTGACATCAAATTGGTCTAATAAAGTAAGAATATCATTAGCATGGCTAAGATCCGCCTTGCTTAAATCTTGATAAAAAGTCAGTTTCAAATTTTCGATAATAGGATCTGATCCTTTTCTCGAAATATTGTTAGCACTAGATAAAGTCGAAGGAGAGTTATATATCTGCTGTGCGCGGAAAGGATCAATTTTCATTGTTATCCTCGTTTAAAATTGGCTTTCTTGAAGAAAGATCGTCTGAGGGGGTAAATGTATTGATAAAGTTTAATAGCAGTTGTTTGATGTTTTGCTCAAAAATCGGTTGATAAGTTTCAGAAAAAGGCCGATGAAATTGTGTTCTTAGATCGTTGAGAAATATGGCAGGATCAAAAAAAGTAATTTGATCACCGGTATGAATAGCAATGGTCTTGTTGTTATGGCAGTTTAACTTAATATTGCTATTGTCGAGTTCACTCTCAAAATAGCGCTGTAGTGTTGTGGGAATATCGAGTGTTACTTTTTGCTCAAGAGGAACAGATGACATCAGATATTGAGTGAGTTTAACTTGTATTTCAGGTGAATCTAAGAATTCCCCGATCGTTGCGACGAGTTGTTCTCGTTGCTGAAATTCATATTGTACAAATTTTTCTTGATATTCAATTGAGAATCTTATTATATCAGCTAATAAAACCTGTAATCCTTTAGCATAAGCTTCGTTAGCTATCTTATTACGAAGTTTATCTAGTTTATGATTAAAGTGATGCAGCATTTTTTTTGCTGCCTGCTTGGTCGCTAATGTTGTTTTATGAATATTATCGAGCTGTCGTATATAGTGAGCTCGTATTAATACACCTTCGCAGGTATATTTTAAAAGGTTGTCAGGTAACAAGCGTAGCATAATTTAATACCAGTAAAAAAAGTGTAGGAGATAAAACAAGTGATTTAGGAAATTCAATATTAATTGATAAAGATTTTGGTGAAAAAAGTAATTTAAAACGTTGAGCTAGTGCGTTCGATATTAGCTTAATAAAATTAAATAGTAATTGATAGCCAATATCTATGGGGGCAATATCTTTTAGTGACAGTAATATTTTGCTATCGACAGTCCTATTTAACATAGGATAGAGAGCTAAAAATGCTTTTAATGAAGGTTCTAAATGATAATAATTTTGTGCTAATAGTGTATGACGAGAATAAAAATAACCTAAAAATAAAGCACAACGAGGAAGAGTGTGCCAATGAGTAAATATTTTTTCTACGGTAGTATCAATCTCACAATCAATATGCAGTATAAGTTGATATTGCTCAATTAAATGACGATTAGCTATTTTTTGCCATAGAGTATTTTCTTCTGGCGATGCTAATACATCGTAGTCTGAATGGATATAACTTAACGGTTCATACATTACATTAGAGATCAATTTAAATTGTTCAGCAGTCAGATTACTCATTCTCGCTTACCATTTTATTGACTTGTTTACGACGATAAATAATCAATATGACCATAATTATTATAATTAAACTAATTACTGATAACCCTATGAGTAACCAAGAGTTACTCAATGATGTCGTATTATCTTGGTGAAGTTGATTATTTAATATCGTAAATTTATTGATATTCCGTGGATATAATAAAACAGTAATATTACTCTCATCCATATCATTAAAAGCATTATGGATAAAAGCACGAACATCGTCACTTAGCTGATCACTATCTATCATGCCATCTTCATAGAAAACTAAAGCAGAAGCATGAGGTGTTGGCGTTATACGATCATTTGATGATAGTGGATAACTGACATGTACTCTCGCATCGATAAGATGATCAATGGTTAATAATGATTGTTCTAACCGTTGCTCAATGGCTGAAATTAAACGTGCTTTTTCAGCTTGAGGCGATGAAACTAATGCATCTGATGGAAATAATTGTGTAATTTCAATACGAGAAATTGTTGGTAATTGATATTCTTCTAATATTTGAATAGCAATCCCTATATTTTCCTTTTTAACTGAGATCTCAAATAATCCTTTTCCTAACGCAGTACGAGTACTTGTTATTTGGTGTTTCTGTAACACCGCTTGAATTTCAGTTGCTTGCCTTTGACTTAAATTAGTGAGCAGTGATTGATCCTTACAACCGTTTAATAAAGGAAGTAAGCAACATAAAAATAGTAATAACAAATACCGTCTATTCATTACTATTGAGCCTTAAGTAGTGTTTCCACAATATTGAGAGATTTTCTTGCTAACGTACTCGCTAAGCTCATCGTAATTGAATAATCGCTAAGTTCTATTTGTAAATTCGTATAACTTTGGGCATCACCTAATTGGCTTAATGTTGTTAACTTTTCTTGTATCTTTTTTTCATATTGCATACTACTAATAATGCCATTTACCATGATAGTCGATAAACTATCATCACTTGTATCTTGTAGTTCTTTGGTTAAATTAACGGGAATAATAGGTGCAATAGCCATACATAACCTCCGTAAAACTGATGTTAACGCATATTACCAATAATACTCATTGCTAGATCTTTAATGACTTTGATTGATGTAGATTGGGCATTACGTGTAATATTATATTCGGCAAGTTTGGCTTGATATTCGGCTAATGCCGCGGCATTAGATGTATCAGCTTTTAATGCTTCTAAGGCTTCAGATAACTCATAGCTTTGGGTTTTCACAGGTTTATGAAAATATTGGTCAACTTTACTAATTGAACTTACATCTGTTTCAACAAGACTCGCAGCCATAAATTACTCCTTTGTGCTTAAATTTGTTATGTTACTCATCATAGCTTGATTATCCTTGAGGAAAATAACGATGCTGATTATCAAGAAAAATATATCCATTATCTTCTTGTAGCATTGCTTTATTTTTCAAGTTGATATTAACTTTATTTTCACGATAAAAAATAAATTTTCTTCCAAAAAAAGCTGCCTGTTTTTTTATATAAGCATTAAATTTTTCTTTGTCATTTACGCTTAGCTTATCATCAAAGATAAAAATTAAGCCGTTATTTTTTTCTTCAATAGTATATCCTATTGTTTTAGTGAAATTTAGCTTGTTTATCTCTTCAACAATTTTAGTAATTGATAATTCTTTTATGATTGGCTGACAATTTTTGGGAAAATTGTCATTGATGGCTTGAATGATTTTTAACTTTTCATTTTTATTATAATAAAAAAAACTCACTATAGGTTTAGTGTTGTCTTTTAAAGTAACGTGAATTTTATTATTAGTTGCTAATTTGATAATTTTTTCTTTGTTCAAAAATGAAATTTTTGTTTTTGAATCACTATCTTTTATTAAATTTTTAGAAGAGTAAGGTTCAGTGTAAATACATAAATAACCATTTTCTCCTTTGAATTCATTTGAATATGAACTTTTAAAAGCCAATTCCTTTGGTTTATTTTGTAATGGTTTTGATACATTCATAAAAGTAAATGATACTATAAAAAATGCAATAACAAATATAAATGATACAATGATTTTTCTATTAATTGTCCATTTTTTTGAATTTAAATCAAAAGATGTTATAGACAAATCATCTTTATGACTAATTAAGAAAATAGGAAAATTATTGATATATATAGGCTTATCGAGTTCTAATGGTAGTTCTTTGCTAATTTCTTTAGAAATTAAACCATCTTCTATTTTATATTTATTATTTTTTGTATTATGCTCATCAAGCATAATCGTAATTATCTTTTCATGTTCTTTCTTGTTGCAAGGAATGTAAAGTGTTAATTTCTCATTTTCTATTTTATTTTCAATATGTTCTTTACTATGTAGAATTAATGAGTATTGATTAGGCAGCAAAGGCGTTATTATCCCTTTTAAAGGACCACTGAGAACATAAATATAATACAGCATAGAGTTAACCCAATAATAAATGTTAATTAATTCATGTTATAAATATATTTTAGTCATATAAACAATGAAATTCTTTAAAAAAACATAGGTGTTTTATTTGAAAATAAATGTTGATATATTACTGTTGTTTTTTTAATAATAATCAATGAGAATTGTTATTTATTTTTAAAGTTAATTCTAGGCTATATTATTATAGTGTTCTATAAATTATGGCTATAATAACATTTTGAAAAATAGTTTGTTTTTTTGAACCCTTAATAGATTATAAGTATAGGCTGAGGTATTTACCATGTTAATAAATGATATAAAAATAAGTGGCGATAAAAATATTTTATCAGGGAATTTATTATTCATGTGCATTCCTTTAAATGATGAATATCCAATAAGAATATACGATGATAAAACGACTAAAATTATAAAGGGAAAGGCTTTTATTTATAATTCAAAAAATGAAAATGTTATTTTTCAATCAGAAAATCAGTCATGGCGTATTGAAAAGAGATCATTTTTTATTTGTGCCAGATTATTGGCATTTATTGATTATGCTAGAGATTTTTCAAAAATGACAGCAGTTGGCACTAATTTTGATATTAATCAACAAATTTTTTATATAAAAGAGGGGAGTGGAACATTAGAACATCTGATTATTAATGAGGCACTGAAAGATGAAAGCCAATTAGAACCTCTTTTTGTGACAATAAGACACAGTGAAAGTTACTGGCTTATATTACATCTGATTAGTTATTTGGATGAGAAAAAAAGCAATATTGCACAAATAGGTGAACGATATGGTGTATCAGGGACACATTTTAGACGGCTGTGTAAACGTTATTTAGGTAATTGTGGTAAAAGTCAATTACGTTCATGGCGTGCGGCATCTTCTATTTTGACAACGCTATCAACAGATGAATCATTGACTCAGATTGCAGTCGATAATGGTTTTAGTTCAGCATCTCATTTTTCTAATGAAATTAAGACATTATTTGGTATTACACCAACTGAATTTCGGCGAATTGGCCAATATCTTTATGAACATAAAAAATAAAATTTACTGTATCATTGGAATTATCATTTTTTATAGCTTCTTTTTGCCAACTCAAGCGGCAGAAGGAAAGGTTATTTATACACATCAGGTTAAAAAACCTGATGTTTTTGTTGCGGTAAATACACATATTGAACAGTTTTTCCTAGTGCTATCAGATAAATTAAATAAACCTTTTATTCTAAGCAGCGCAGTAAAAAAAGAGCGGATCAGTGGAAAATTTGATATTTCTTCACCTGAAGACGCCTTTGAATTAATGGTAAAACGTTTGTCATTACTTTATTTTAATGACGGAGAATCTATTTATATTTATCGCGATAATGAGATACAGCAACAGCTATTTCAAGTGAAAAATATCAGCTTGAGTAAACTGAAAGAGTATCTACAAGATGTTGGATTATATGATCTCCGCTACCCATTACGTGCAGGTCACGATCAGCGTACTTTTTATCTCTCAGGTCCTCCTATTTATATTAGCCTAGTTAAGGCTGCTGCTGAGCTTTTGGATAATGATGTACAAGAACAAATTAATGAAAATATCAATAATCAAGTTCCAACCGGAAGCTCTCGTTATGGCGATGAGTTTGTGCAGATATTTCCATTAAAAAACACTTTTGTACAAGATAGAACCTATATATTACGTGATGAAAAAGTGGTTTTACCAGGTATAACAACGGTTTTGCAACAGCTATTTATGCCATCGGGAGAGAAAGAAAAAACAGTCAGAAGAGCGCGTGAGATTATCGAAGATAATGATAAATATCAGGATGATAAAATTACCAACGATATACAAGATACTCATTCACCGATTATCACTCAAATGGGCAAATATAATGTTGAACTCGTTCCTTTACCAGGATCAAATAGCCTGTTGGTTAAAACGAGTCGAGAAGGTTTAGCTTTAGTTAGCTCACTTATTTCACAATTAGATAAACCGAAAAGACAAGTTGAATTGTCATTATGGATAATTGATATTTCTAAAAGTAAAGCCGATAGTTTGGGGGTGAATTGGCAGGGGAGTTATGGCTCGGGTAAAAATACATTTTTCTTTAATACCGCTAGTTTAAGTGCTGTATCTGGTTTTAGTTTTTTAAGTAAAATCAAAGCACTCAGTGAGGAAGGGGAAGCTAAAATGGTTTCTCGTCCTATTTTGTTAACTCAAGAAAATACCCCCGCCATATTTGATAATAACACCACCTTTTATACACAAATTAAAGGTGAGCGAGTTGCTTCATTAGAATCTACAACATTCGGCACTATGATCAGTGTGTTGCCTCGTATTAGTAATACTAACCAAGAGATTGAGATGATTATCAATCTTGAAGATGGCGCCGAGAAAAAAAGTGATGATGAAGATAGAGAAGAAGGGATTGAAAAATTACCTGTTATTAATCGCACAAATATCAGCACCGTGGCCCGAGTTTCTGAAGGCGGTAGTTTATTAATTGGTGGATATACACGAGAAGATAACATAAAAGCAGAAAACAAAATTCCTTTTTTAAGTGCTATACCTTTAGTTGGCCGAGCATTTAGCTATCAGTCAGATAATAATAAAAAAATGGTGCGTATTTTTATGTTACAACCGCGTTTATTAGATAAAACTGATACGCACGGATTGGACTCTTTAACTGAACACCCATTTTTACCGATGGATAAAAAAACATCTCAAGCGCTAAAACAAATTCAGGCATTTATGAGGTGATATTATGATCGGACCAATTAATACTGCAACTTCGACAAATGGTGCCAGCAACAGTATTAGTAAAGAAAGTCAGCAAGACATAGAATATAAGCAACCACAAATAAACGAAAGTGAAAATTATCAAAATCAATTAATAGAAATATCTGATGATATGTCTATGGTGGCAACTCTTTTTTCTCAGCGATTAGGAAAATTATTAGACAAAAAAGCCAATAAAGGGCAAGAAGCTTTATATATTGCAGAAGATGGTGCTGATGAGAAACTTGATAAGGTGATGCTTCAATTTAGAAAATCGGGGAGAAGTTTACAGGAATTATTGCAATATTTACGTAAAATGTTCCCTGATCCTAGTGATCTCGTTATGGTTTTACGAGAATTACTTAGGAAAAAAAAATTAGGTGCACAATTAGATGCAGGTATTGAAAATGAGATCAATAGGTTACTTGCAGGTGAGGAGGGTAAGCAAATTAAGGCGGGCATTAATATTGCTCTCCAAGCTAAAGCCTTTGCTAAATTACTTTGTTTAGATGCATCAGTATTAAGAGACCTTTACCGTAGTTACATTATTCTGGATATTGAACCTATTTATTTTTTCAAAATGTGGATAGAAAAATATGATATAAAAAAATGTTCAATTATTTTGAATTTTCTAACACAGAGCTTGATTTGTGATATGAAATCGTTAATGCCAAGTTGCTCCCAAAGTTCAGAGTTTGGTTATCTTTTGGAAAAGGTAAATAAATTAAGATTATTATATAGCTTTATAGAAATGAATATAGAAAATTTAGTTAAAGAAGATTTAAAGAGTTTTATAAAAGAAGATGATTTTTATCAACTAACTATTAATGGAATGATATCTCCAGAACAAATGGAAAAATATTTAATATCACTTATGGATAATCAATGGAAAGGTTATTTTATTAAAATAAAAATGAGGTTGCTACAACAGTTAAAGACAATGTTCAATAAATATCCTGAATTATTATACTTATCTGATGATTTTAGAAATGAATGCCAAATAATGATACAAAAAATTATAGATAATTATATTAAGCAAGAGCAATATCAATTAAGAAAATAAAAAACAATTAATTATTGGCAAAGTTTATGATTTATAAGTTTCTATTAGCAATAAAAAACAAACCAGAACTTATCGTACTATCAGTGATGATACTGGTTATAATGATGTTAATTATACCTTTGCCAACTTATTTGGTCGACTTTCTTATAGGTTTAAATATTACTATTGCAATTCTTATCTTTATGAGTTCATTTTATATTAAACGTATACTGAACTTTATGACATTTCCTGCATTATTGCTTATAACAACTCTTTTCCGGCTTGCTTTATCAATAAGCACGAGCCGTCTTATATTATTAGATGCCGATGCAGGAGAGATCATTACCTCATTTGGTGAGTTTGTCATTGGTGAAAATCTTGTTGTAGGTTTTGTTGTCTTTTCCATTGTGACCATAGTGCAATTTCTCGTGATTACTAAAGGATCTGAACGAGTAGCGGAGGTCGCGGCTCGTTTTTCTTTGGATGGTATGCCTGGAAAACAAATGAGTATTGATGCTGATTTAAAATCAGGGATCATTACGAATGAAGAAGTTCAGATCAGAAGGAAAGAGTTAGGACAAGAGAGTCAATTATATGGTTCATTCGATGGTGCCATGAAATTTATAAAAGGGGATGCGATAGCCGGCATTGTCATTATCTTCGTGAACTTAATTGGTGGCATATCGGTAGGTATGGCTCAAATGGGGTTATCTATTACAGAGGCATTACATACATATACACTTTTAACGATAGGGGATGGATTAGTTGCACAAATTCCTGCTTTACTTATCTCTATTAGTGCCGGATTTATTGTAACACGTGTCGGTGGTGAAAATAATAATTTGGGCTATAGCATTATGAATGAGCTATTGGCACAAGATTTTGCTTTGCTTGTTACAGCTATTTTGGCTTTTGGTATCGGTTTTTTACCAGGATTTCCCACACCTGTTTTTCTTATTTTATCTGTAATGCTTGGCGTTTACTTTTTTAAAATAAAATGGAAGAGTAGTAAAAAAGAATATAAAACAGAAGATGAAAAAGATAATCATAATGCTACTAATGCCGACAGTAAAAAAGGACTTATGTCAAATTTATTTTCTGGTAAACATGGGGAAGAAGTAGATAATAGTTTATTAACAGAAAATATTACCTTATCACAAGCTGAAACTTTGCCATTAATCATCACTCTTTCTACTAAGAAAAAACCATATTTAACAAAAATAGTTTTTGAAAAATGGTTACAAAAAGAATTTATTTTACAATATGGTATATTATTACCAGATATTGTGATTCACTATTCAGATAAAATAGATGACGATAAAATTATTATTTTAATTAACGAAGTTAAAGCAAAAGAACTTAATTGTCCTTTTCCTCTTTTTCATATAGAAAATCCTAATGATGAATTGCTCTCTTTAGGCTTTAACTTAATAAGTATTGAAGATGATAATAAAACCCATTATTGGATTGAGCGTGATGATGAATCTAAATTAGCGCCATTAGGTTACAAAGCGGAACGTTCAGAAAGTTACTTTTATAGAAAATTCTCTGATCTGATCACATTAAATATTACAGAGTTTCTTGGTATTCAAGAAACAAAAGATATCCTTGATAAATTAGAAAAGAGTGCCCCTGAGCTTTTAAAAGAGTGTTATAGGCAAGTTTCTATTCAGAGGATAAATGATGTTTTGCAACGATTAGTACAAGAAAAAATTCCTATTAGAAACATAAAGACTATTATAGGGGGCTTAGTTCAATGGGGGAGCAAAGAAAAAGATCCCGTGCTACTTACTGAACACATTAGAACGCTTCTTGCTCGTTATATTAGTTATTTTTTTTCAACCGATGGGAAGTTTAATGCAATTATCTTATCTAACGATATGGAAGAGATAATTCGTAGTGGAATAAGACAAAGTTCTTCTGGCACATTATTGAATTTAGAACCTGCTGAATTAGATATGATAATAGAAAAAATATCTATGGTTATTGATGATATTAAATATATTCAGGATTATATATTTTTAACATCAATAGATATAAGGCGTTTTGTAAAAAAACTAATAGAAACTCAATATCCTCAAATACCGGTATTATCTTATGATGAGATAACATCTGATATTGAAATTAATGTATTACAATCTATTTAGGAGTGATTATGTCTTTTGATCTTGCTAGCTTACTTATGGATGCAATGAATGTTATTGGTCGGAATGATTTATTTTCAGGGGGGAAATCAATCGATAACCATTCAACCATTACCATTAGTTTAGGTGATATGCCAGATATTAATTTATTGGTTGTTGACGAGGTTCCTATGATTTGGTCGGTGCTTTGTGATTATGATGAAAAATTACTTACACAAATTAGTGCCGAATTATTATTAGATAGCATCAATAATCAAACAGAAAGTTTTTACCCTGGACAACCGGCCTTGGTGAGAATTGAGGACTCTTTAGAATTAAGAGCATCATTTATGCCAATTGCATTGCAAAATGGAGAAAGCATGGCAAGAGCCATTGATGACTATTTTCAAATTATGAATAGTATACATCAACGGTTTATTGGCTAAATAATGAACGCCCGATTTCTAATGTTTCATAACGCAGCGCATCCTTTACGAATACAAGGAAATATTTTAGAAGTGATGTTACGTGATGTTTTTATTGGGGAGGTCTGCCAACTAAAAGAGAATATTTTCAGTGAAAATATTCTCGGTGAAGCTATTGTTATTGGGTTTCATAATAACATAGCAATATTAAGTATGATGGGAAGCGCTCAAGGTTACTCTTTACAAATTATAGTTGAGCCAACAGGAAAAACATTTTCAGTTGCCCTAGGCCCACATATATTAGGCAGCATGATTGATAGTAAAGGGAATTGCTTATTACGATTTAATACAGAAATAGCAGAGAAGACCTTTAATACCTTATGTCCTATCGAAGGTCGGCCACCTTTGTTTAGTGATAGGCTGCCTATTACAACACTATTTAAGTCAGGTATACGTGCTATTGATGGATTATTAAGTTGTGGATTGGGGCAACGAATGGGGATTTTTGCTAGTGCAGGAACGGGTAAAACGATGTTAATGAATATGATTATCCGTTTTGCACAGGCCGATGTTTTTGTTATTGGCTTGATTGGTGAACGAGGAAGAGAAGTTACAGAGTTTATTGAAGAATTAAAGCAACATAAGCGATGTGAAAATACGGTTTTAATTTGCTCAACTTCAGAACAATCAGCGGTAGAAAGGTGTAATGCGGCTTTAGTGGCAACAACGGTTGCCGAATATTTTCGTCAACAAGGAAAAAATGCCGTTTTATTTATTGATTCTATGACTCGTTATTGTCGAGCGTTAAGGGATATCGCATTAACAGCGGGTGAGTTGCCCGTACGTAAAGGATATCCAGCATCTGTATTTGATAAACTTCCCGCTATTTTAGAGCGTCCAGGGGTAACAAAAACAGGCTCCATTACGGCATTTTATACTGTTTTATTAGAGAGTGATGATGAGCCAGATGCGATCGGTGAAGAAATTCGTTCTATTTTAGATGGACATATTTATTTATCTCGAAAAATAGCAGCATCAGGGCACTATCCTGCTATTGATGTATTAGGTAGTGTGAGTCGGGTTTTTCAACAAGTCACTGATAGTAAACAACAAAAATCTGCTTTAAAAATAAGACAAATATTGATGCGATTACAAGATGTTAAGTTATTGCAAGAGTTAGGAGAATATCATGAAGGAGATAACGAATTAAATGATATCGCGGTAAGAAAACAAGCCAAGATAGAAAGCTTTCTTACTCAATCCTTTAAAGAAAAAGCCGATTTTCAACAAACATTAGAACAAATGTATGAGATTACCGCTTAAGCATCAAGCATTGATTAATGCCATTGCCCAACGGCAAAAAAAAATAGAAAAAGAACAATTAAAATATAAAAAACTTATTACAGAAGCTGAACAGAAGAAAAAAGAGCAAGAGCAATTAATTAGTGCTTTAAAGAGTGAAGTACCCGCTTATGAAAAAGCCGGTATTTATTCAATTCATTCGTTTCATCAACAAAGAAGGAAGCAAGCTATTGTTTTACATTCAATAAATTTTTATGTCGCTCAAGTTGAAGAAATAAAGGATAAACTGAATGATTTAGAAAAACAGAGTGAGGCGCTAAAAAAACAACGACAAAAGGCCGTCAAAAAACAAAATAAAATGACACTTTATTTTGAAAGAAAAGCATTAGAGAAAGAGCTATATATTGAAAGGTTAGAGCAGAATGAAATACAGGAGATAGCATTATATGGTTCAGGGAATATCTAACTCAAATAAGATGACGCTATCTAGTGAAAAAACGGAAAGTGATATTCCAACTGAGTCTTATAGCGTAAATAGGTATTTGAATAAATGTCAGCTTACACCTGAAAGTATAAAAAAATTAGCAGAGAAATTAGATATACTTAAAAAAATAGCGAGTTTAAAAGACAATATTGCCAGTCATAACGATGAGCAAGATCTTCAGGAAGATAAAACGCCAGAAAATTATGAAGGTTTGCTATTAAGTCATCGGTATTTATTATCATCTGGTGGTTCTAAAACTAAAAAAATATCTTTAGATATAAATATAAAAAAAGGATTTAACTCTTTATATATAGGAAGAGAAGAAAAAAAAGCACAGCTCACTGATCAGAGAATAAATAAAAAAACATCTAAGATAGATAAATACAAACTACAACCCCATGTAGGAATAGAAGAAAAAACTGTCATTAAAGATATAATAAGAAAAAACAATGTTAAAACGATGGTTAATGAATTCTTATCGGCAAAAAAGAGTTCAGTATTTCCTATTTTCGTAGATAAAAAAATAAATCAACAACGGTATATTAAGTTAGTAGAAAAAATAATTAAAAAAGAACCCGTTAATAATGATAATGTTGATTTAGTTAGCAGTGCAACTAAGCAGGAAAAACAGGCTCAAATTCATCAGAAAGAGAATAACAGTGCATACAAAAATATTGAGTCTAGTATGGCAATTCCGCTAAATAACGTATCAAAAGTTGATACAAAAGAAGAACCGGAAATTTATCAAGAAAATATCACTGAAACTAATAAAGTTGTTCCTTTTTCTTCGCAAGTTACACCAATAAAAACGGTAATTGCATTACCAAAAGTAGCCAAAATGGTTTCACAGCTACCTGCTTGGCAAGTAATAGATAAAAAAATATCTATGTTGACTCTACCACCCAGCATTACTTATACATTTACAAAATGGAAGAGTCGTTATCATCAGGCTAAAATTCATTTTATTGATAAACAAGTTCAGTTAATTGCTTCCTCAGGACGCGTTTATCAAACAGCATTAGAGAATTTAAAGCAATATAATGGGGGGTTATCCATAGATCTAACTAATAGCCATAAAAATAAATCGTGGTATATCAACTCTATTAATGCTATTTATGAAAGAGAGGATGAAAATGAATGAGTATTAACGTAGAGGTAGATAATAACCATAAAGAAACAAATAAAATTAATGACATGGTAATATTATCTTCTATCTTTGGTACAAAAAAAATAACAGAAAAACAGCTATATTTTGTATTGAGATGTGAGAATAAATTAGGAACCTTAACGGCATTAATTTCAGTTAGTCAAGTCATGGATAACTTATATCCTGAAAAAAAAATTGATTGGGAATTAGTACCTGAAAACTATTTAATTGCTCTTTTTTCACAATCTTTATCAACATTATTATTTCCTTTTTCTAAAGAGCCAATGTCATCATGTGTTGATAATATCTGTTTAGGCACTGAAAAAGGATCTTGCTATCCTTGTGTTGATACCACATTAGGTCATGTTTTTATTTGCGATATTAAATGGAAATATGAATTGACAGTATTTCCAAAAAATAAAATAGGTTTTATAACAAGTTTTATTTTAGGGTACAGTAAAATATCACTTTCATTATTAAAAACAATATTACCAGGGGATGTTTTATTAATAGATGATATTCATTTTTCTTTTAATGTTGGTGATAAAAAATATTTTTATTTTTCATGGGATGAGGGTAATTGTGTGACATTAGATGTTATTGTTGAAAATAGTGAAGAAAATGAAGAGGATGAGCAAAACGATGCCATAATAGAAGATAGCATTGATTTAGCTCAATCACTTGATTTAAATTCAATTGGCGCTATTCCGATTACAATATCTTTTCTTTTAGCCAATAAAACATTATCAATTGATCAACTTGAAGAATTAGCACCAGGGAAGAAATTTATTTTACCTGATAATGCCATTCGTCATATTAATATTTTAGCAAATGGTAAAGCTATTGCCCAAGGAGAATTAATCAAAATTAAAGATATGTTAGCGGTAGAAATTAATAAATTATCTATAAAATGTGAATAACATATGGAAAGCTCAACACAATTAATCTTGATCCTAGCTCTTGCCACATTGGCTCCTTTTATTATTGCTGCAGGAACTTGTTATTTAAAGTTTTCTATCGTTTTAGTCATGACTCGTAATGCATTAGGTGTACAGCAAGTTCCTTCTAATATGGTACTTAATGCTATCGCTTTAATGATGGCTCTTTTTGTTATGACACCAATTACTAAAAACATTTGTTACTATATTATTGAAAATAAAGTGGATATGTCATCTCCAGATGCGATTGAGTCATTTTCAAATGGGGCGTTAGGCGATTATAAAAAATACCTTTATCATTACTCAGATCCTGATTTATTAGCTTTTTTTGAACAAGCGCAAGAGAATAGACCGAATAGTGATGGTGATAAAGAAAACATAGAAAATTCACTCTTATCATTATTACCGGCATATGCACTTAGTGAGATAAAATCTGCTTTTATTATAGGTTTCTATCTTTATTTGCCTTTTATTGTTATTGACTTAGTTGTCTCATGCATTTTATTAGCATTAGGTATGATGATGATGAGCCCTATTACATTATCTGTACCTTTAAAACTTATTTTATTTATCGCTATGGATGGTTGGGGACTGTTATCTAAGGGACTCATTAATCAATATCTTGATTTGATGGCGGTGAGCTAGTGGATATGGTTTATGCGGCTAATAAAGCTATTTATTTGATTATATTGCTTTCAGCTGCGCCTATTGCTATCGCGACCTTTATTGGATTGCTTATTGGGCTATTGCAAACGATCACACAGATACAAGAGCAAACTTTACCTTTTGGTGTCAAGCTTGTGGGGGTTTTTGTTTGTTTACTTATGATGATGGGATGGATGGGAGATAAGTTACTAATTTATGCTAAAGAGATGTTGACGATTGGGTTAGCAGGGTAACTATCATGCTAGTACTGTTGCAATATATACAATCTTATTTAATCGATATTTTTTTGCTCATTGCTAGATTATTTCCTATTTTTATGTTTATTCCATTCCTCAATAGTCGAGTTCTCAATAGTCAATTATTAAAATATATTATTATTTTTTATATAGCATTAGGAATAAAACCTAGCATCACGATAACAGGGGTTTTAAGAGAGACTTGGGCTATTGTTCTAATTAGTGAGTTAATTATAGGTCTAGTTATCGGCTTGCTACTTGCCACGCCATTTTGGATAGCTTCTGCGTTTGGAGAATTCGTTGATAATCAAAGAGGAGCAAGCATAGGAGATACAATTAATCCTACTACAGGTATTGAATCGTCAGAATTTGCGTCATTAACCGGATTGTTTTGTATGGCCTATTTTTTAGCTACAGGTGGGCTCGTTGTTTTAATGAGTACCATAAAAGAGAGTTACGATGTTTTTCCTATTGGGTATGTTAATAAAAATATCGGTTACGATTTTATCGGTCATTGGCTAAATGATATGGTTAAAGTGGCGATTATTTTGGTTTCTCCTGTATTAATTATTATGTTTTTAAGTGAAGTTGCATTAGGGGTTTATTCATTATTTTGTCCTCAACTAAATGCATTTTCTCTCTCTCTTTGTATCAAAGGTATTATCGCTTTTTTAGTATTACTGCTCTTTTTTACCTCAGCAATGACGAATGAATTATATCATTTTTTTAACAGTAGATACTTTTATTCTATTTTTATGAGTATTTATCATGGCTGAGAAAACAGAAAAGCCAACACAGAAAAAGCTTGATGATTCAGCAAAAAAAGGACAATCGTTTAAAAGTAAGGAACTGGTTTCTGGTTTAGTCTATTTCATTGGTGTTATATATTTATTTAATCAAGTGAAGTTGGATGAATTTAATCAATTTTATCAATCACTTTTACTGCATCCAACAGGTATTTCTTTAAAGAGTTATGTTGAAGTTATATCAAAATTATTCTTTGATATTGTACTACCGATCATTATTGTGACTTTTTTATCTGGCGCAATCCCTTCTCTATTTAGCTCCCATTTTAAACTTGCCACTGAAGCAATTAAAATTGATTTTAATCATATTAACCCCATTTCTGGATTTAAAAAAATATTTAGCATAAGAACAATAAAAGATTTTTTAAAAACAATATTATTTATTATTATATTTTTAATAACTTGTTATGTTTTCATGATTTTACATATGGGGGAAGTCGTTATACTATATCGCGCTGATTTAGAGGGGGTGATTGATAAATGGTGCTCATTAGTTGTTAGTTTTATATTTATATTTTTTATTTTATCGATACCTATTCTTATTTTAAATATTATTGCTGATTTCTTTTTATTCATAAAAGATATGATGATGGAAAAACATGAAGTTAAGCAAGAACATAAAAATATGGAAGGAAATCCAGAAATAAAATCGGTACGTAGACAACTTCATCAAGAATTACTCGATGAGCCAATGAAACGAGTGATCCGCGACTCATCAGCTGTTATTGTCAATCCCACACATGTCGCGGTAGGTATCTACTTCGATCCTGATAATGGCATAATGCCAATAGTTTCATTGAGTTGTACTAATGCTAAAGCATTAGCGGTAAAGGCCTATGCCAAAAAAGTTGGTACACCCGTTATTCGTTATCCTGAATTAGCAAGGAAGTTACATCATAAATATCATTTATTTGAAGTGATAATAGATCAAGATTTATTAGATGTTATGGATGTTCTTATTTGGCTAAAAAGAGTAGAAATTGAAGGGTTATCTCGAGAAGAAATGGACTATATCAATAATTAATAAATTTAGTCGAAATATTTATAATTATGAATATAGACGTGTGTTTTATTAAAGTGGGTAATTAATAATTAAGTTAGAATATTATTATTAATTATTCATCATAGATGAAAGGATTATCATAATGTCAGCATATGAAAAAATGTCAGAAAAAGAATTAGATCAGCTCGCAAACTACATTGTTTCTATTGTACAAAATGGCGCATCTATCAAAGATGAAAGTGAAATTCCAGATGGATTTATGGAAGGGATTTATTCATTTGCGTATGATTTTTATCAGAAAGGGAAGTTAGATGAAGCTGAGGCGATTTTTAAGTTTTTATGTCTCTATGATTTTTATAATGTTGATTACATTATGGGACTTGCTGCAGTTAATCAATTAAAAAAGCAATATCAAGCAGCTATCGATCTTTATGCTTTAGCTTATCTAAATGCTAAAAATGATTATCGACCTGTTTTTTATGCTGGACAATGTAATTTATCAATTGGTGAAAAAGAAAAAGCTAAATATTGTTTTCATCAGGTGGCTCAAAATATTAATGATCAAACGATAAAAGAGAAGGCTAATAGCTATTTAGAGCTATTAAAAGATATTCCTCTTGTTGTCCTTAATAAAGAGGAAGAAAAGGAAGAAAAGGAATAATAGTATGAATAAGATTAATCAAAGTAATGAACATAGTAGATTAGCTTCGCCTTTTGTTTCTGAAGAAGTAAAAAATGTTATTAAAAATACTACTAAGCAAGCAAATGCAATTAATAATATAAGTAATTATGTGACTACTCAACAACAGAAGGAGAATCAAAGTAAGTTTGATATACCACTTCTTAGAGTACCTCATGAACAGGAGAGGAATGCGAAAAGAATTAATATTCAAGATGATCCACAATATAAAATGACGACATTTTCACTAGAAAATGATGAAGACAATACTAAGCCTTCCTTAGCAGAAGAAGAACCGAAGAATAATAAAAAAAAAGATGATCATCTTGACGTATCTGCACAACAAAATTCATCATTACCTACTTCCAGTCCCGATCATTTAGAAAATAAAAAATCCAACAAAGATTATGATTTTTTATTTTTACAATTATCTTACCAGCATGTTATACATGAAGATATTTTGAATAAAATTAAAGATCCAGAGAAATTTGATTATTACAGAGATAAATTACAAAAGCTATCTAATGGCATAGATGATTTAAAAGAACTTTTTAAATCTGGCTTCAATGAGCTTGATAAAACCAAAGGTGCTTTTGTTGATTACTGGATGGAAGTTTATAACCAAATAAAAGAAAAGAATTTCAAAAAAGAGTCTGAAGTTAAAAGTTTTTTAAATAATTGCAATATTCCTGATTCATTAATTCAACAGTTATTATTAGGAAATATTCACTCTAAAGTGGATATGGAAAAAGCCCTTGAAGATGTTTTCCCTTTCTTAAACTTTCCTAGTGATTTTTCTAAGCTTTCATTAGATGAACTAGATAATTTATCTAAAAAATTGGATGGTTTTTTTGATGATTCTTTTAATTACCTACCAAATATTTCTTTAAGTGAAGATAAAATCAATAAAATTACTTCACATACTGATGAATTAAAGGCATTGATCAACAAAAAAGAAAGTGAATCAATAAAAAAACAATTAGCAGAAATAAGAGGTCTATTTAAAGAACTGACTATTTCACAAAGTTCCTTGGAGCTTGAAATTGCATCTAACTCTTTATCCGGTATGTCATTACTGACATTTCTTTTATCTAAGACACGTGAGTTGACGTTAAAGGTCATGTTACATCGTTCGGAAAGTGAACAGAAACTTTTTAATGAAATGCAAGAGGTGACTGAAAAATCACTTAAAGATAAAGTTGAAGAGCAAAAATCATTAATCAAAAAACAAGAAGAAATTCAGTTTTGGGCTGGTATTGGTTTAAAAATATTAGGCGGATTATTAACGCTTGTTGCAGGTGTTTCTTCTATTTTTACCGCTGGCTCTTCAATGGTATTAATAGGAGTCGCAACAACCTTATTTGTTGCTGATGCTGGGTTAACTATTGCTGATGAAGTGTATCAATCTATTCATAATAAATCTTTTATGGATGAGATTATGCAACCCATATCAGATGCGGTTATGGAAGCTATCGATAAGGTTAGTGATTTTCTAGTGAGTTTAGTTAATAGTTCTTTGGATGGACTCAAAGAATTAGGGCTAGATAAAAAAATCATCGAAGAGATGAAAAATTCAATACAAGACAAATTGAAAATGGCAACTAAAATACTTGTCACAGTCGTTTTATTTGTTGCCGCTACGGCATTGAGTTTTGTTATTGGACCTGCCATGAAAGGTATTTCAGATGCGGTTAATAAAATATCGAATCAGCAAATTAGACAAATACTAAAAAAAGTGCTCAATGATGGACTTGAAGCGGTATTGGGGAAAATGATCAAAGATATCATTATTAAAGCGCTTGAAGAAGCACTGGAAAAAATTGATAAGCAGTTAGCTAAAGAGATTTCTAAAAAAGCAAGTATTATGTTGAATAGAACGGTGGTTGCTTCTAAGTTAACCAATTCAGCAGCAACAAATACTGTTAATATTTATGGTTCTGTTATCGCGTCAAAAATAATCCAGTCTATTGCCGGTAGTAAAAAATTAACTGCAGTTTTAGATATTATTCAAAAATTAATGGATAAGATAATGGAAACTTATCATGAGAATATTGATTCTATAACAGATATTTTAAAAAACCTCAGCGATAAATCTTCAGTAAGTAATAAATTAAAATCAGACATGATAAGAAATATATCTATTTAAATAAAAAATTAGTGAGGTATAAATATGAGTATGAAGATTAATAGTGATAATGTATCTAATCACTATCAAACTACAATCAATAATTCTGATGAAGGTGAAGGTATTATTGATAGAAATAAGTTATATAAAGAGGTAGAACCTAGCTTAAGTAAATTAACAGGAATAGAAAGAATTAATCTAAAGCCTGTTTTATCTGAACCAGAACATATAACCAAACCAGATCTTAAACAGATATTAGATTCATTAGAAGTAGATAATGATAATGATATTTACGATCATGCTAAAATAGAAAAAACGGGGATTTTTAATTTTGTTTCAGACGATATGATAAAATTAATAGATCTCATTGTTAAATATTTAGAAACAATGATAAAAAAATTTGAAGCATCCAGAGAAATGGGTGTGATGCTAATGAACATTGAATTGGATATAGCCGATAAAGTAAAAGATAATCTTAATAAAAAAGCCAATATTATGATTGGTTCTGCAATTACTAGTGCTGGTATTTCTATGGCTATACATGGTATGGGAGCCACTTTTTCTATTAAAGGGATGGGGAAAGAGCTTATTGGGCATTCCAATCCAACCATAGTGATGGGAAATACTATTTCATCTTTGGCAGAGCCATTAGCAAGGGTTGCAGACCAAACTATGCAATCTGAAAGTAGCACAATTGAAGGTGAACAAAAAGTATTGGATGCGAGAGGAAGTATTAATAATAATGTGATTAATAATAACAATGAGATACAGCGAGAAGTGACTGAAGTCATAAGAGCATTATTACAAGCAATAGAGGCGATAATTCATGCTCAGCAGGATGCAGCTTCTACGATTTCTTCAAATGTAAGAGCTTAATTTAAAAGATAAAATCATATTTTTTTATAAACTTTTATTAATATAAAAGGTTAAGATTATGTCTAATGATATTTCAGTTTATACTGAGGGGATTAACGATTTACCTCATTTAAATACTAGAGTAAATACTGATAATTATTTCGAAAACCTGCTAGAAGATGAGGATTTTTTATCTTGGGAACCTAATCGGGAATATCAAGATATGAATTATGATAATAATAGAAAGAATAAATTTATAGAGAAGTTACCTGATACAGATAAATATTATTATTTAGATGATGATTATAATAAAACCATTAATGATAAAAATAATTTTTTAAATCAATTTTCTAATGATCTAAATGATCTTAGAAAAAAAGATAATAGTTATGAGACTGATTCGTTAAGTGATCTTTTTAATAATGTTAAACAATCTATTGTTTCAGGCAAAGCGGATTATCTAGATGTATTAAAGGATATCTTTTCTAACTACATGAATTTTGTCAATGAACTAAGGCAAACCATATCTAATTTAAATAAATATCAGAAAGCAGGAAGTAAAGAAGGTACGGTGAATTTTGATTTTAAATCTTTTTTTAATGACTTATCTAACATTAGAGATAAATATAAAAATCCAACAGGTACTGTCGACGATCCTTTTGTTTTTAAATCTCGTTTGTTTTTTCAACATCAAAAGGATGGGACATATTTACGCACCATTGATGGCCAAGAAGTTCATTATAGCGATCTACAACAGGTAAATAATGCGGCAGATGCGTTAGAAAAACTATTAAAAGGTATAAATGGAATAAGCGTATCAATACAAAGGCGTGGGGGGGAGCCTGATGTTGACATTGATTGTCGAGGTAGAATTGATTGTACTGACCTAGAAAAATTGCTAAATGATCTATCTAAGAAGGTATCTAACACGGATGATATTAATCAAACAGAATTTGAGTTATTCAGAAAAACCATCGACGCATTAGATAAGAAAATTAACACTAATTTAGATGAACTTTCCAAAAAATACAGTACAGCAAATAGTAATTATGATAATTTTGTTAAGATTGTCAGTAGTACAATGAACACTTTATTAGAAATGGCAAAAGGATTTTTACGTTTCTGATATTTTATTAATAGATTATTTTTTGCATATAATATGGATTTATGAATATTGAAAAATAAGCGCTATTATTTTTTAATAGCGCTTTTACTTATAATTGAGTGAGCTGATTAGAATTTATATTCAGCGCCTAACCAATAATTACGGCCATCTTCTATATAACCTTGTGTATATTGATAAGATTTATCAAAAAGATTATTAATGGAAGCATTAACTGAAATACCATATCCAACATCATAATCTAACCGTAGATCGGTTTTTGTATAGCCAGCCAGTTTATTATTCTCATCTATACGGTTATAAGTCCAACTTTGTGCTTCTTCCATAATAGTAAAGCGCACTTGTTCAACAGGAATAAAGGTTAACCACATATAGGCTTTATGTTTTGGTAAACCTTCAATATGGTCAACTTGCTTTGGATCACTATGGATATAGCTATAATTTAGGCCAAGTTCTAGCCAATCGGTCATTTTCCCTTTAGTACCAATATCCAAGCCTAGATAATCAACACGTCCACTGTTTTGGTTTTGAAATAGCGCTTCACCGTGACGATAAAGCGTATGCGCCATAATGGCATCACTTACACGATTGTAATATAGGCTAGTTTGGTAGCCCCATTTCTCATTGAGATAACCTTCGTAGGTCATATCAAAGGATAATGCGCGTTCTGGATCTAAATTGGGGTTAATAATCCCTCTTGATCCATCTTTGGGTTTTTCGGTGGTATAGCGCTCTTTTTGGGTAGGGAAGCGACTGCGATCAGAGATTGTAAAACGTATATTATCGTCATTGGCTAATGAATATTTAGCCATGATTTCCCAGTTAATGGCATTTTGTTTGTTGTTATCAGCCTTTTTATCTGTATCGATACTTTTGCGCCAGTCGTAACTTATGGCGCCAACGACATCAAGATCGTTACTCACTACCCATTGATATTCTGTGGCTAATGACCAAGTTCTATCTTTAAAACGTACCCAATCACCGTTTTTTTCTTTTTGGGCACGGTGAACGTCATCTTTCCAATGTACCGCAAAAGAGAGCAGATCACTTTCCTCCATATCGATACCGAATTGTAATGCAGCGCCTGTGCTGTGATCATCATAATGGCTATAATCGACCCTATTACCTTTTTTAGGATACATATAAAGGGTATTTTCAAACTTATCATGATAAGCACGACTTTGTAGATTTATGCTATCCGTAAGTTGTGTCACACCACTATAGTAGTAACTCTCTTTATTATAATCTGGCCATGCCCAATATTTATATCGACCTTTGGCATTAGGATCACTATTCGGTGGACTATTTTTATTACCATCTTGTTTTACATAGGTGAGGGTATATTCGTCAGAAGCGCGTGGTGTCCAACCCACTTTGATCATTCCTCGTTTATCATCTGTTGCTGAATGACTACGACGTCCATGTGTCCCAACTGTGTTATTATTTTCATCTGCATTAGGTATGGGGGTAAAACGTTGCTGGAGTTGACTGCCACTAATTTGGATAAAACCATATTCAGTGCGTGCTCCTAAACGAGCACTCATGTTATGAGCATAATCAGCACCACGAGCAAAACCTTGCGAATAAGCAATATGACCTTCTAATGGTTTGCGAGGCGTTGCGGTGGTGATATTAATTGCACCTCCCATCAGATTAGGGCCTTGCAGTAATGAGGTATAACCTTTGTTAACTTCGATACTGGCGAGATCGTTAGTGGTAAAACGCGCTAAGTCGAGATTGCCATCATAAGGCACATAGGTTGGAATACCGTCAAAGAACACCGGAACTTGGCGACTATCAAAACCACGTACTTTAAGGGTATATTCGTTACGATTACCTGATTTTTGCATCACAATACCAGGTAATGTTGCCAGTGCTTGTGCCGCATTGACTTTATTTTGTTCGAGCATTTGTTGTTGTGTTAATACATCGGGATTTGCCGCAATGGGACTGCTCCAAACGGTTAATACATCAGGGATTGATTGCTGGTAAGTTGTCTGGGCTATTACACTGCAAGGCAGTAGAACAAGGAATAAACAGCATAGAGGTGTTAGTTTCATTATTTTAATCTCAATATATAATTATTTATATAACGATAGGTGTAAGTTAAAGTTACAAAGTGAGTGCTTACCTAATGTAGGCACTCATCTTTATCAGTCAATAAACTAATATTTTTATCTGTGTTTTGATTTAATTTTTAGGGTAAAGGCGAACTTTGATATCACTAGGTGGTGCGTAATAAGGTGCTGATGTCACCATTAAGCCGATCCCTGTTTGGGCATATTTTTCAATAGTATTTAGATTAATTCCCCCAGCGACAGAAAGATGACAGCGTGGGGCAATCTGCGGAGCCTCTTGTTGTAGTAAGGTAATATCTTCAATAGAAAATTTATCCAGTTGTAAGATATCTGGCTGCGCTTTTAACGCTTCTCTTGCTTGTTGTAAGTTATCTGCTTCCACAACAATGCATTTTTCAGGTGCTGCTTGGCGTAACTGTGTAACCTGTTGTAACCAATTATCTGGCTCGGATAAAAAATGACGATGGTTAGCAAAGAGTAAAATAGTTTCAGAACAGCCTTGGCGATGAATAATACCACCACCCGCAAGTACCGCTTGAGTGGCCAGTAATTTTGTATTAGGGATATTTTTACGTGTACAGGCAATTTGCCCTTTAGGTTGGTAGCGATGATAGATTTCGAGCATTTTTGCCATATAGTCACTCACACCACAACTCCATTCCAGCACGTTTTGCACCACTTTCCAGCCTTGGTGTAGTGCATCTGCTCGACCTTCTGCACTAATTAAACAATCACCTTGCTTGGCAAAATCACCTTCTTGTAGATGTGCGGTGACAGTCAGTCCTAATTTTTCTAATAAACGGCAGCCTAGGGTGATTCCACTGACGCAGCCGGCTTCACGACATGTAAAAGTTATTGTGCCTAATTGATGGTTAATATTGAGTGCGCGACAAGTCAAATCGCCATATTGAATATCTTCCAGCAATAAATTATCAAGAAAAGCATCGGGATAATAAATCATAAGGTTAGCTCGCTTTCAGGAACGACATCCCAAGAAACCATCGCCCAATCACGCGTTGGCGATATAAGGGCCACATCATTTTTCATACTTTCATGATAATAAGTGGTTAAGTGTGCAATTTCATTTTCGTTTAAAGGCCCTACAGAGAAGTTAATACTGTCAATAAACTGCTCAAGGCTATTAAAATTATTTTGGCAATTACGGCTACGGATATAATCTACTTTAGGGTGGATCCCCATTTGGTTAAGGATATTGACTGCGTAAATATAGGTCGGCAATGTGGGAACATTGCGACCTAATAAGCGAAGAATACGTTGATCAACAAAAGTGGGTGATACGGTGTGAGTGGTATAAACCCGTAATTTAGCTTGGCGATTTAGTTTTAACAGCGCAGCTTTTAAATCCATCACCAATGTGGAGCGTGAAGCCACCGCAATATCACAAGGTGGAAGCGCATCCCAATTATCTTCCCATGAATAATGAAGAAAATCAGCATGATGAATACCCGCTTGTGCGGCTCTACGTTTGGCAACGGTTAGCATGCCGGTACTATAATCTATCCCGATTATTTTTTTAAACTTGTCAGCAACATGAATACTAATAGAGCCAGGTCCACAGCCGACATCCAATAGTGTTTCAGCATCGGAAAAATCCATCATTTCACGAAACTTGATCAAATAGGGATCGTTGGGATTCGCACAGTTTTCTGCCATTTTTTCAGCGCGTTTATCCCAATGTTCAGGCTCTTTTTTGGTTCTTTGTGCCTGTTGCATATGGTTTTTATAAAGCTCAGCAAAATCTGTGGTTTCAATGGTGTTCATATTCTTGCCTATATGGATTGTTATTATCAGGGTAGGCGTAAAAGTGCGCCTGAATATCAGTGGGTTTCACATTATAAAGCTGAGCTAAATGTTCGGGGGTGAGCAAAAGCTCAGGTTTATCTTGTAAAACGTGGCGATGAGGGGTGAGTAAAATCACCTCATCTGCCAGTAAAGCGGCATGTTGTGGATGATGTGTAGACATAAACACACTTATACCCAAGGCTTTTAGTGTCTTAATTTGGTTAATTAGCTTGATTTGGTTACCAAAATCAAGGCTGGCAGCAGGTTCATCCATAATCAGTAATTTAGGTTGTTGCACCAAAGCCCGTGCAATCAATACCAACTGTTTTTCACCACCACTTAACGTATCAAAAGTGCGGTGAGCAAGATGCGAAAGAGAGAGCATTTCTAAGGTTTCCATTGCCATTGCTTTATCTTGTGAGCTAGGCATCGAGAAAAAAGAGATATGTGCTCCACGCCCCATAATCACCATATCAATCACTTTAAAAGAAAAAGGGAGGTGGGTTGCTTGAGGAACATAGGCAATCACTTTGGCTAAATCAGTTGGTGACCACTTACTTATTTCTTTGCCTTCAATGATAATATGGCCTGCAAGACTGGGTAACAAACCAAGTAAGGTACGCATCAACGTGGTTTTACCACAGCCATTTGCGCCTAATAAACAGACAATTTGCCCTTGTTTAATATAAAAAGAGAGGTTTTGGATCAAGGGTGTTGTTTTATAGCCAATTGTGAGTTGTTTAGCTGCAGTGATGATCATCTATCCCGCCTTGTTTTGAGTAATAACATCAGAAAGAAAGGCGCACCAATAGCTGAGGTTAAAATGCCTAAAGGCAACTCAATATTCGCAATAGTTCGTGCTAGTGTATCCGTTATTAATAACATTGTTGCGCCCACAAGTAAGGAAATAGGCAGTTGATATCCGAAGTTAGCACCAACTAACAATCTTGCGATATGCGGAACAATTAAACCTAACCAGCCAATAATGCCCGCAATAGAAACTGCACTCGCGGTGATTAATGTGGCCGATAAAATAAAGATAAGTCTGGTAATTTCTACATTAAGGCCTAAGGAGCGCGCTTCTTCATCAGAAAGGCTGAGAATATTCATTCGCCAGCGTAATAAAATCAGTGGAATAAACCCGAGTAGCATTAAAGGTGCAACAGAGAGTAAATCAGGCGCCGTGATAGTTGATAGCCCTCCTAACAGCCAAAAAGTGATGGAAGGTAGCTGAGTATAAGGATCAGCTAAAATTTTCATTAATGAAATAGCTGAGCCACATAAGGCGCTAATCGCAATACCAACTAAAACAAGAGAAAGGACCGGATCCTGTTGTTTCGCCAATTTGGCAATAAAATAGACTAAAGCAACAGTGATAAGCCCTCCGACAAAAGCAAAAAGCTGAATTGACAACATGGAGTGACCAAGAAAAATACCCAATACAGCACCGACTCCAGCCCCTGCTGACACTCCGAGAATATCAGGTGATACCAGTGGGTTACGGAACATACCTTGATAAGCCGCCCCCGCAATAGCAAGTCCACCTCCAATTAAAATGGTAGCAAGTACTCGAGGCAAGCGTATTTGCCAGAACACAGTTGCTGTTCGACTCTCTTCAATATGCCCGGTTAATTTGCTACTGACGACTGTCCACAGTTCATTGACTGTAAGTGAATACTTACCACTAGTGATAGCAATAACTACAGCCGCTGAGAATAACAGCAACAACAGAGTGATACGTGCTGATTGGCTCATGAAGACCTCATCAACAGCTGGCATTGCTCAGCACTTAACGATGTATGGTAAAAATAAGCAAAGTAATTTTGCAGATCTTGCGTGGCTTGTTCTGCTATTCGATGGTCAAAATGGCTCTGTAAGCGACGCATTCCCATTAAACGGTTGATACCAGGAGGGCCATCTAACCAGCCAAATGGTAAGCCTTTAAATAATAACACTTTATTATTTTTAACAGCTTGGATATTTTTCCATATAGAGTCTTGCCTGATTTGCTGATAGGCATTTTCATCTTGTGTGATGATAACTTCAGGGTTCCACATAAGGAGTTGTTCAGGGGAAACATCAGTAAGACCGGTAAAACCAGCAATATCAGCGACATTTTCGAACCCTAATAGTTCAATAGCTTCAGTATGAATAGATCCTGTTGAGCCTGTTTGTAAGCCTTTTGCACCACGTGCAAGGTAAAAACGAGGTCTTATTTTTAGAGTAGAAGCAAACAAGGTCGCATCACTAAGATACTGCTCTGCAATAAGTGCTAATGTTTCTGCTTTTTCTGCCACACCTAATAAAGCCCCCGTTTGGCGTAACTGAGTGGGGCTGTCTTTTAAGCTGCCGTCAATTAACACATAAGGTACACCTGTTTGCGCACTAACACGTTTAGCTAATGAACGATAGGTTTCATCAACATTACCACTATCAATAATGATATCTGGCTCTAGCGCCATTAATGTTTCTAAGGAGAGTGTACTACCACGGCCAGACAGACGGCCTAAATGGGGCAATTTACGCAACTTGTCGGCAAATAAGCTACTTTTTCCTAGATTAAGCGAGGAGAAACCTAATAATTTTTCTGGTACTAAAGCCAACAACAGTTGGTCGGTTGGGGGGCCTGCGCTAATAACGCGATGAATATTTTCTGGTGTAGGAAGCACACCAAATTGAGCGGCGATACGTGAAGTGATTGCCGCTCTTGCACAACGTGGCAGTACTGATAATGCTGCAAGCGTCGCTAAATAACTCAGAAATTGTCGTCTGTGGATAGCCATAGGTTCACACTGTAGTGTTGTTTTATATTAATAATCGTTATTTCATAAATTATATAACGATGCATACTATATTTCCTTTGGCTTAAGTCAAGGGAGAGGCATTCAAAATTAAATCTAAGAAGACATCCGATAAACTTTATTCGAAATAGTGTATAACCTAAGGATATAATCAGGTTTGTTAAATAAACCTCAAGTGCGTATTAATACTGATATTTTGGATAGTTACGATATAAAATGAAAAAAAAACGCCCCTCATTACAGGATGTTGCCGACCGTGTTGGTGTCACAAAAATGACAGTTAGTCGTTTTTTGCGTAATCCAGAACAAGTTTCCGAAGCATTACGAGTCAAAATCGCTCGTGAATTAGACAGCCTGAATTATATTCCTAATCGTGCACCTGATATTTTGTCGAATGCGACCAGCCATGCGATTGGCGTATTATTGCCTTCTCTTACTAACCAAGTGTTTGCACAAGTTATTCGTGGTATTGAATCTGTGACGGATAAATATGGTTATCAAACCATGTTGGCGCACTATGGCTATCAAGCAGAAAAAGAAGAAGAGCGTCTTATTTCTCTGCTTTCTTATAATATTGATGGGTTGATCTTAGCGGAGAGAACACACACACCCAAAACGGTCAAAATGCTGGAAACGGCGGGTATTCCGGTGGTGGAAATTATGGATAGTGTTTCACCTTGTTTTGATTCGGCGGTAGGGTTAGATAATATTGAAGCCTCGCGAAAAATGGTCAGTGAAATGATCCACCGTGGTTGTAAACGAATTATCTATCTTGGGGCAAGACAAGATGAGCGAACATTAATGCGTTTACAAGGGTATGAACAAGCGATGCAAGAAGCAGGCTTACCCATAGGTCATGTGATGACACCTAAAAGCTCTTCTTATTCGTTAGGTACAGAACTTTTACATGAGGCACGCAAGCAATATCCTGACTTAGATGGGCTCTATTGCACCAATGATGATATTGCGATAGGGGCTATTTTCGAATGTCAGCGTATGGGGATTGCGGTACCTGAGCAAATTGCTATTTCCGGTTTCCACGGTCATGATGTGGGACAAGTCATGACTCCACGGTTAGCCAGTATTTTTACGCCACGTGATGAAATGGGACAACAAGCGGCGGATTTATTACTAAAAAGAATGAAGGGTAAAATTGCTCGTGGGCAAGTGATTGATGTGGGATTCCGTATCATCACCGGTGAAAGTATTTAGTTATTCATTTGATTATTAAATTATTTTTTTCTTTGGTAGGGTTTTTTTATTGACCCTATTTGGGATTATAGAGTGATATATCCTGACGTTTTTTGCTTTGTAAAAATCAGTCGTTAACTTATCAATTACTTATGATTTTGTTGTAACTTTGTTGTTTTTCCACAATCTATTTGCGAGACGCTTCACACTTTCATTTCATAGTTTGTTTTGTAGGTTGTTTTTATCTTTCTGGATCGAGTAATGTTACCCGTAACAGTTACGGGTAACATTACAAAAAGTTAATAACTGCCTAAAGGAGCAATATATGAAAGATACCCAATCCCTACACCATGTCTTTATCTTAATGGGGGTATCAGGCAGCGGTAAATCAGCGGTTGCAAATGGTGTAGCACAACGTATCGGTGCGGCATTTTTAGATGGCGATTTCCTTCATCCTCGTGCAAACATCACTAAAATGGCTTCAGGTCATGCTTTAAATGATGAAGATCGCAAACCTTGGTTACACGCTCTCAATGATGCTGCTTTTGCAATGCAAAGAACCAATAAAGTGTCATTAATCGTTTGTTCCGCATTAAAAAAACAGTATCGCGATATGTTAAGAGAAGGTAATCACTGCTTACATTTTCTCTATTTAAAAGGGGATTACGCGCTAATTGAAAGTCGTTTAAAAGAGCGTAAAGGTCACTTCTTTAAACCACAGATGTTGATTACTCAATTTGAAACATTAGAAGAGCCAACGAATGACGAACCTGATGTTTATGAAATAGATATTTCGCCATCTCTTGATAACGTGATTGAAAATGTCATCAACACTATAGAATCTGTTACTAAACCTATTACTGAGGAGAGTGCGGTATGAGTACATTAACACTGGTGCTAACTGCAGTTGGCTCCGTCCTATTATTGCTCTTCTTTGTAATGTATGCGCGTTTACACGCCTTTATTGCGTTAATGATTGTTGCTATTGGTGCTGGTATTTTCTCTGGTATGCCGTTAGAAAAAATCACGCAAACCATGCAAAACGGAATGGGGGGAACATTGGGTTTTCTCTCCATCGTGGTCGCTTTGGGGGCAATGTTTGGTAAAATTCTGCATGAAACGGGGGCATTAGACCAAATTGCGGTACGGCTACTGAAATCCTTTGGTGAAAAACGGGCTAACTATGCACTGGGTATTGCGGGTTTAGTTTGCGCATTACCTCTGTTTTTCGATGTCGCGGTGGTTTTACTGATCGGGGTGGTATTTGCTGTTGCCCGTCGTACGGGGGGGAATGTTGTTAAAATGGCGATCCCTCTCTTTGCCGGTGTTGCAGGGGCCGCTGCCTTCTTATTACCGGGGCCAACGCCTATGTTGCTTGCTGACCAGATGAATGCTGATTTTGGTTGGATGATCTTAATTGGTTTATGTGCAGCCATTCCAGGTATGTTATTAGCGGGGCCTATTTTTGGTAACTTTATTAGCCGTTATGTGACCTTAGAATTACCGAAAGATTTTGATGAGCCAAGCTTAGGACAAAGTAAAATGCCTTCTTTTGGCTTCAGTCTTGCATTGGTCTTATTGCCATTAGTCTTGGTTGGATGTAAAACCATTGGTGCGCGTTTTGTTGAGCCTGACTCTCAGCTATTCAATATTCTTGAGTTTATTGGTCACCCCTTTATTGCCATCCTTGTGGCGTGTTTAGTGGCTATTTATGGCTTGGCTATTCGCCGTGGTATGAGTAAAGAAAAAGTCATGGAAGTATGCTCTGCGGCTATCCAACCTGCGGGGATCATCTTATTAGTCACGGGGGCTGGTGGCGTATTTAAACAGGTGCTGGTGGATTCAGGTGTGGGGCCAGCATTAGGGAATGCATTAATTGGTGCAGGTATGCCGATTGCTGTGGCTTGTTTTATTCTTGCAGGTGCAGTACGTGTTATTCAAGGCTCTGCGACTGTGGCTTGTTTAACTGCGGTTGGTTTAGTGTTACCGGTGATCAGTGAACTAGGTTATAGCGGTGCACAAATGGCGGCGTTATCGGTTTGTATTGCTGGTGGCTCTATTATTTTAAGCCATGTTAATGACTCCGGCTTCTGGTTATACGGTAAATTTACTGGTGCAACAGAAGGACAAACCTTAAAAACATGGTCATTAATGGAAACCATTTTAGGTACTACAGGCGCAGTGGTTGGAATGATTTTCTTTGCATTTTTATAAAAATGAGCTGTTCCTTTTTAACAAATGGCGCATCAATAGGTGCGCCATTTTTCATTGCTATAAATCACCATTAAATCTGATAGAAAATAGTTAACAACTGATTAATCTACAGGTCTTATTGTTTTGTGAACATGGTGAGGCTGATATTTTTATGGGTGATTATAATTCACTGTTTAAACAGCATACGGAGTGTAATATTCATACTATTACACTTATTCGTGATTCCATTTTGGCATCTAGTCAGAAATTACAAGAAAAGCTAGCATTGCTGGAAGAAATGGAACATCTCTTTAATGATATGCTTATCAATGCAGAATCATTAGTGGTCTTTTTTAATGAAATTGATGAGCATTTTACTCATAGTAATGAAGAAATTGAGAATTTTGCTAAATGGCTAAATAAAATAAAAGATAGCGCTAATAATATTGATAAACTGTCAAATCAAGCCAATATATTATCAATTAATTCAGCAATAGAGGCAGGACATATAGGTCATGCAGGTGCAGGATTTTCTGTATTAGCACAAGAGATGAAAAGCCTTTCACAAAAGATCCAAAATCAGGCCTCAGAAATAGCGTCTATCAACAATAATGTAAGTGCCCGCTTTACACCAATAAAACAAAATACTCAGAAAAATCAAGAACAATTGAAGCAAATAAAAAATCTTGTTACGGAAGGTCATGCTAATTTATCTGCGCTTGCTCAACAAGCCAATGATTTAAAAAATATCTTTCAGTTTATGTCGATACAACAATTTTTTAATACTGTGAAAATAGATCATGTTTTATGGAAAGAAGCGATTTATATTCACTTATTAAATAATGATGATGAAAATTGTGTTAATCAGCATACTGAATGTCGTTTAGGAAAATGGTACTACCAAGGTGAAGGACGCAAATTTGCCGGTAGTGAAGCTTTTCGTCGTTTAGAAGAGCCTCATAAATTGGTTCATCAAAGTGGGCGTCTTGCATTGGCGGCGAATATGGCCGGTGATCAGGATGCGGTAGTGAAGTATATTCAGCAAATGGAACAAGCGAGTGTTGATGTCATTAAATATATTGATGCTTTACATAATTAATAATGCGATGACAGAGAGTCTACATAACGAGAAAGGAGCTGAGGCTCCTTTTCGTTATAATAATATCTAACTTTTATTAATCAGCGCTGATAATTGGCTATAGAGAGTATTTGCACTACTTTCATACCCTTCACGAGAAAGGTGGACACCGTCCGGCCTTGCAAGATCATAAATAGACCATGCTTTAATTGAGCACTCTCCACCCATATAATCGCGCCAATCCCAGAATAATGTACGCTCTTGTTGAGCGACTTCCTTTTGGATACGAATAATATCGGTTAACCATTGGGGTTGTTGAGAGCGACAATCTGATGCATCTTTATTCTTAATAGAATCCGACGGACCAACTAATAAAATGGCACTATTCGGGGCTTGCTGGCGGATTTGACGAATTTTTTCAACAAGCAGTTGTCGGTAAGCCACTAAATCAAACGTATCATTAAAGGCTTCATTAGTGCCATAAGCTAAAATCACCATATCGGGATGTAATTGGCCTAATGTTTTACTCCACTGTGCTCCCCATTTATCCATCATATTAATGGTTGCGCCGTTAATACCTAATGCGGATAACATCACCCCTGGCTTTTGGTTGCTGATTAACCAACCGCCTAATTTAATCGGTTGGTTTTTACTAATCGTAATATTGATTGGGAAGGTGATCGTTGTGGGTTTAGAAAATTGCCATTCACCTTGTGTCTGTGAAAGTGAAAGCGTTTTACTGCCAGCGGATTGTAAATGGATTTGTGAAGCCGTAGGCGCCTTATATAACGCTTGTAATTGGTAACGCTGACCTGTTGTGGGATTTTCATTTAGTTGCAATGCTGACCATTTCGCGACTGGCTCAGCGATAAATCCTCCTAAGGGAAAATCAGGATCGCTTTCTTTGCGACTAGAAAGTAAATCCCACGCTTTTTTACTGCTTTGATATTGGATATTGGCAATACGTTGACCCGCAATAGCGGTAGGGGGAATAAAACCTATACCACCATTGCCATAATCAGCTTGAAAACGTTCACGTAGTTTACCACTGAAAAAATCCGCAGCGGTATGTGAATCACCCAACTGTACGATATGTACCCTTTGGCGTCGTTGCTTTAACTTTTGCGCAAAAGCGGCAAAGTTGGGATCGTGGTAGTTGTAGAGTTGTCTTGAACCATCTGCAGGTAACACGCTAGGTGTTGATAGCGTAAGAGATTTATCTTTCTCTTGGTTACAAGCGACTAACAGCGAAACCAAAGCCAGTATAATAGAACGACTGACTAAGGTTCGAGGTTTAAGGATGTGCGTTAATTGTTTCATTTGGCGTGACCATATTTTTGTCTGTTACATCATCTGGCACATCATCAACTTTTTGCAGATGGATACGCGAGAATACCTGCTGAGCAATGATTTGTTGCCCTTTTAAACTAAAGTGAATACCGTCGCCTGCTCTTAGCTTCACGCGGCTGCTACCATCACCGATATAATCAGAATAAATATCTTTTTCATATTTAAACATATCATTGACAGAAAGGTAAATTTCTCCCGTTTTTTCTGCTTCTTCCCGGTAAAGTTGATTTAGATAAGCCATACCTTGAGATAATTTTTGCTTACGCATATTCGGAGGACCAATCCAAATCACACTCACATTATGTTGGCGCGCATTATCAATAATGCTGGCGATACGTGCGCGATATAAGGTACCCCACGCTTCACTGGCAAATTTTAAATAACGTCCGCCACCATCTGGGGGCATGTCCCAAGGATCATTAGGCCCTAAAAAAACAACCAGTAACTTAATGGAATCATCGCTAGCTAACCGATTAGCAATAGTTTGAGGCCAATTAAAAAACTTAGGATAGGCTAATCCTGTGCTCTGTTTGCTCAAATCAATACTGCTTATATTATAATCTGTTTGCAATTGACGTTTTAATAAGGGGGCAACGCCTTGCATCATTGAATCTCCAGCAAACAGCACTTTGTCTTTGGGAGATAATATGACATCTGTTTTTTGCACAATAGGTTTTTGGGCTTCAGCAGCGGCTTTTGTCAGATCAATAGTTGATGCATTTGCTAATGTACCTTGTGCATATTGACGTTGTAGGAGTTGTGGAAACTGTTGTGTTAATTGCGAAGCGGGGCGAGTATAGCCATTGATAAAATGTAGCCCTACTGCAAATCCTTCTGGAAAGGCGGTTTGTTCTTGACGAGGCGTTATTGGTTTAGCCTGATTATCCGGGTGATTAACTCGCAAATAATCACTATAGCTTGTTACTGCGACAAATACGCCATCTCGCAACTGACCTCCCACTTGCCAAGCATAATATTGTGATAAACCCGACCAAGGGGCTGGGCGATGGTATTGTTGTTGCCAAAAGCGCTCTAATGATGTTTGGTTTAGCCAAATAAGAAATAGTGTGCTGAAGAGCACCATTAAAGCCACTTTTACGGTCTTTTTTAAATTTGAACTGAAATCAAAAGCTGGCATAAATAAATCCCGGAACCCCATCAGGAGACAACATAAATATAATTGTAAGGATCAACGCTAATGGTAGTGGATAAACATACCAAGGCACTTTTTTCTCAAGTCGCGCAATAATTGCCCTTAAAGTGACAAAACAAGGATACAGTAAGAACAGTCCCCAGAACATAAACAGGGTTAGCCCTTCGGCTTGTAGCGACTGCCAAGCACCTGCACTAAAGAGTTGTTGAATTAATATCCAAGCATCATTGACGGTTTGGCTGCGAAAAAAGATCCACGCAAAGCACACAAAATGGAAGGTAATTATCCAAGATAACAACATTTTTAATGATGCTAGCATGCTATTGGCGTCATGTTTGGCGGCGGGGAAAAGGCGGTGTTTGATATTTAATATCACCACACCAATACCATGAATGGCTCCCCAGATAATAAACGTCATAGCTGCGCCATGCCATAAACCAGAGATAACCATCGCGGCAAAGGCATTCACATTTTGTCGAATAACGCCCTTACGATTTCCCCCCAAAGGGATATAAACATAATCGCGAATAAACGTTGATAAACTTATATGCCAACGACGCCAAAAATCAGCAAGATTGATGGCTAAATAAGGTGCATTAAAGTTACGAGGGACAACAAAACCCAGTAATAGCGCAATACCTGTCACTAAATTGGTATAACCCGAGAAGTTAAAATAGATATGCCATGCATAAGCATAGGTCGCCACCAGTACTTGTCCGCTAGTGGCTAAATCAGGGGCATTAAAAATAGGATCGACATAATTTGTCGACAACCAACCACTTAACCAAAAGAGCTTAGCGATTGCTAATACAATCAGCATGATAGCCCCTTTATAGTCGATAATTTTACGGGTTGGTGCTTGAATTTGTGGTAAAAATTGTTTGGCACGATTAATCGGTCCCGCCACAATGCTTGGGAAAAAGCATAAGTAGAGCACGACATCAAGAAAAGGGGCTTTAGGGATCTCTTTGCGACACACTGAAACGACATAGCTAACAGAGTGGAAGATATAAAACGATAACCCTAATGGTGCCAGTAGTTCAATAATTGGTAATTCAACACTTAATCCCCACTGTGAGAATAGTTGTGTCAATGATTCTTGGAAAAATGAGTAATATTTAAAGGCAGTAAAATAGAGGGCAACTAACAGCCCCAGTAACCAATAAATCACTTTCGTTGATGTATAGCGGGTGAGTATATTGGCTAATGAGTAAATCAAAAGCGTATAGCTTAATAAGATAACAGCAGGACGGTAGTCGACATAGAATAGAAAAGCATAACTTACTATGATGAGTAAGATATTTTGGATCTTAACCTGCTTTTGGAAGAGCCAATAGATAATAAAAAAGCTCGTAAAGGCTCCGAGAAACTCGAATGAAAAAAAATTCATAAATGGCTCTAAGGGTGTGATTTAACAGTCATACCAAATGTGTTACTCCCTATATTATGAATTATTAGCTTGCTTTCAATCAAAAGATTATCTTGTGATAAATAAAAGCCACTTTTCAGATAAATGAAAAGTGGCTTTTGTTTGCTATGAATAGCTATTTAGGACTAACTTTCTCGTTTCGACTGTAACTGAACTTGCGTGATCAGCTTCTTATTTGAGTCGAACATTTCGGTCAGATAATCATTGTAACTTGAACCTAATTCTGAATAGCCTTTCAAGTCGGTGATTAACTGGCGTGGATCGAGTTGCTGTTGCGTCATTCTTTGCTGTGCTCTTGATGAGCGCAGTGAATTATAGGCGCGGTGCGTATTGAGATTACGCATATAAGCAATCACTGAGCCTTCAATATCCGGGTAGGCTGCATAGCCTTTGGTTTTCCCAGGGACATTATTGCAAGACCGGTTACCACATCGCATACCGAATAAGTTATTGTTTTGCTGTGCCAATTTTGATGTTCCCCAACCTGATTCTGTTGCGGCTTGCGTTGCGACAAAATGAGTCGGAATAATATCAACGCGAGTCAGTAACGAATCCCAATTCACTTTTTTGGGGCTGGTACATGTTACGCCATAGTATTGACAGATTTCACGCAGTTTTTTCAAATCTGCGCTGCCCCAGTGTTGGGCTTTACGTTGAGCGGTTAACCACTCACGATCTCTCAATATCTTATTATTAATGTTATCAATAATAGGAACTATGACATTTAAAAACGCTTTCTTACGCTGAGTTCCCGAGGGATATTTTTTCAAATCTGGCAACGAGGTTGTCGTGCTTTTGAATGTATCCGCCTGCAGCATTCGGGAACTGCCGGTACTGGTAGAGGCAAAACTCACACCAGTAAAGAGTAGTGAAATCAAGAAAGCGAAGACGGCACTTGTCCTCATCAATTGAGAGGGCATTGCTTCTCCTCGTTTAACTGGATAAAAATCGAACGAATACTAGCAAATTACTTTTTCTATAGCTACAAAATATCGCCTTACATTAGGATAACTACGAGTGCATTGTTAATAAAATGTATCTTATTTACTGGAACGCCTCGTTTTATAATCGCTTTTTTCTTTTAACAAAAAATGTGATTTTTGATTATTGTTCAGTTATTCTTATATAAATTAATGCTGTTTAACTCAAATTTATCATAATTTAGCGTTTTTAATATGTCAATTTTGTTCAATGTTTAGTCATTTTTTGTTGTTTTTGGTCGAGTTTTTTGATCAATTTGGCGAGCTTTTTCTGCTAAATCAGCAAAATCCGCTTCTTTCCAATAAGTTTTAGGGACGGGTAAATTTGCCATCTGTTTAGTAGGCCAAAGCTGAAATTCTGCTAATTGTTTTAAAGAATAGCCTGCGTAAACATCGGGTAATGTCAGGTAATGAGGTGGAGTTGTCTCCCCAAAAGGCAATACCGGATAGCGTTTATCAGCAAGATGATAATCACGCTTTAATACTAAAAATTTATCGGGTACCCGCTCTTGGCTATTCCACCATTGACCATCAATTAAATCAAACCACTGCTGGGTGACTTGACGAGGTTGCGCCTCTAGTTGAGCGAGTGCTGAGGGAATAATACGCTGCATTGATTGGTTATAGTGCTCAAGGTTTGTGGCATCACCATTGAGGATCAGGGTAAGTGATAAGCGCGCCCCCATTAGGTTAGAGTAGAGATCTTCTGGTGAGAATGCGGAGATCCCTTCTGAAAATCCCGCCACAGAGCGATAACCGTACCACTGTGCAATCTCATGCCATACGGCAAGGCGATAAGCTAAACGCGCGGCAAGATAAGCACTTAAGGTATAACGTTGTCGATCACTACTAGGAGGAGTAAAGCGGTTAAAGTGAATTTTACGCTGTGCTAATTCGTCACTGAGTGTTAGCGTCCACTCTTGGCCTAATTTGGGATAGATATGGCTAAAGAGATAATAAGTATAATCTGCGGTATCACGAATATGGGCGATATCAAGAAAGCCCCCTTTATGTGAATAGACTATGCCCGACTTTTCACTGCCTATGCCTAATACTGCGGCAGTTCCCAGCCAAAAGTTATCGTTATAGCGATGATCACCTAAAGTAGAAGCTTCAACAATATTATCGATACGATAAAAGGGGATAGGTATTCCCCATGCTTTGACTTTTAAATTATAGCCAAAAGCACAGCAAGGCCTTAATCCATTAGGTGCATCAAGTGCGGGGGGCGTTTGCCAAACTTGTGAGGCTTCTTCTTGAGTTTCACTTTCCAGATGAGCGGCAATGGTTTCAGACACAGATGAGGTAGTGCATCCTGAAATGACCAATATGAAGATGATATTAAAAACAGCCAAACGCGTTAACATCAAAATGCCTCACCCACTTGGAAATAAAATCCCGTGCTCTTTTTACCGATACCAAAATCGAGGCGTACATTCATGCGTGGTTTAAATTCAAAACGATAACCAATACCAACACTGGGTAGCCAATGTCCTTTACCGAGATCACGTGCTTGATTACTCAATGTGCCACCTCCGGCCCATAATGCAATACCATGACGCCAACTAAGTTTTTGCCGATACTCTATCTGACTAGAAAAGACATGATTATCTTGATAACGCCCTTCATAATAGCCACGCATCTGATGGCCGTTACTTAATTTAGACAGTTGCGTCCATGGTACATCTCCTGAGGTAAAGCGAGCATAGCTATCAAAGGCGAGTACCGCATCTTCGGTTAATGGATAATAATAGTTGTACTGCATTTGGGTTGCATTAAAACGGTTATTACTACCGGTATCCGATGAATAATGAGTATAGCTAATATCAAAGGCTTGGCCTTGGCGAGCGTTAGGCAAAAAATCGCGACTGTCGTAGGTAAAGCGCACACTTAATCCTGAACTGGTAGAGCGTAATGGCAAATGACGTTTGCTCATATAGGCTTTAAACTCATCATCAGGTGCTGCTGCTTGTAAGTTAGCGTAATCCCAACCTAAGCCAATATAGGTGTTTTTGGTAATTTGACGTAGCAATGTCGGCGTTAAATGTAGCTCTTGTGAACGATATTGTGCAAAGTTCTTTTTAACTCGTCCTTCATGATAGCCTTGTCCCCAAAAGTTGGTCGGCACATTATTTAATGCCCCAGTAAGGTAAAAGCGCCATGTATCATCAGCAAGGTAAGTATAGTTACTAAAAGTCATACCAAAAGCCCCGGTTGATGAACCAAAGCCACTTAATGACAGTGATGAAATTTTACTGTCGGGACGACTATCTGCTTGATAAAGCCCAACAACGGCGATCCCAAGCCCCAACTCTAATTCAGGGGTATAGAAAGGCCCGGGTAAAACGCCCCAGTCGATGGTTTTACTGCGATCAAAACTATTGCTCCCTCCTAGTTGATTTAACCATTGGTCGATTTGTTGTCTATCAGGAAAGAGTTGGGCATTCGCTGTGTGTGAAATAAATAGGCTGGCAAAGGCCAGCCCATAAATAAAAGATGTTTTAACCATTAAAAACGGAACTCACCAGAAACAAAGAAACTATTACGATTATTAAAGCCCACTTCGGTGATCACATTAAAGTTACGGGTGACTTCTAAACGAGCCCCTACCGTTTGGTTCCATTTATGAGCAAGATGTTGTTCAACGTCGAATTTAATATTGCCACCAAATGAATTAACCATATCTTCAAAGTTAGCTGGTAAGCTTAATTTACTTACGTCACCTTTGAAGCGTTGGGTAATATCTTGATACATGGCACCTGTCCACACTTGTAGCTTGGTATTACCTTGGCCGGTGATTAAAGGTTGAAAAACAAATTCATAGCCAACACGAGGTGAAATGACTAAGGCTTTAATATCCCCATCAAGAATATCAAGACTTGTTTTGGTATAGTTTAAATCAAAAGTACCAAAAAATTGGTTATAACCACCCGCTAAAGTAAAACCAGCACCATAGGTTTTTCCTTCAAAATCTAAATTAAATATTTCATTTTTAGCAACAGGGATAACCAAAGGGCCGATTTGAACATTAACATTTTTTAAGACTGAACGAGATGTACCTTTTGTTTTACCATATAAGCCATAAACATTGAAAAAAGGCAAAACCCAACTATCTAATTTGAGCATATGAGTTTCACTCTTTTCACGTGTATGTCCAACATCAATTTTGACTATATCACTAAGTTGGGGTAGTGCTGGTGATGAAAAACCAATTTTATCCACAATAATATCTTGACGTAGATTCATATAGCTATAGCTTGCACCAAATGGCTCTGGTAAATCATAACCACGGGCGCGAGCTTCATCACCCCAAATAGGTAATACGCGCGATTGGCTTGCAGGAGTACGGGTATCTAACGAACCTTCGCTATTTAACGCAGTGCCGCCAGATTGGCTTACACTTAAAGAGAGCAGAGGGCGATCGCTATCCGCATAAGAAAAGCCAGTAGCAAGAAGAGAGGCAGCAAACACTACCTTATTAAAATGAGAAAAGTTCATATATAACCCACAAAAATAAAAAAATAACCAAATAGTAAGTAAAAGAGTAGCGCGAAATTTTAGTCTTTTTCTTATATATGGTCACCAGCTATAAGTGCTAATTGCAGATAAAAATGCTTAACAATATGTATTATCACGGTATTATCTAAGTGTTTTTAACTAATAATCATCTTTATCTTCATTTATTCTTAATAAAAGCAGATGATTTTATGGTGATAAATAACGGGGTTTACCAAGCGTGTTTGTACTATTTTTGTACAGTTATTGATAAGTTAAGATTAATTGGTCGCATTGATAAGTAACTGCGATAAGATATGCAGGATACTGAACTGGAGTGCAATAACACTAAGGAGTTGCGATGACTTATGATGAATTATACCAATACGCTATATTTATGTTGTCGCGTCGTGATTATGGCACCACTGAGCTGAAACGCCGTTTAGCACGTAGGATCAACGAAGTCGATAAAGCTAAACAGAGCACAACCGATGAAAGATGCTTAGAGCAAGTGATCGAGCGATTATTAGAAGGCCAATATCTGGATGATAATCGCACGGTATATGCTTTTTTTCGTCGTTATTTAAGTAAATCTTATGGCCCGCTGCGTATTCGCCAAGAGTTACAGCAAAAAGGCTTTCCCAGTGAAATTATTGCACGGGTACTAGAAGAAACAGAAACTGATTGGTATGCACTCTGCCAAGATCTTAAAGAGAAAAAATTTGGTACAGGTAAACCCAAAGATTTTAAAGAGAGAGCCAAACAAATTCGCTATCTCCAATATCGAGGGTTTACTTCTGATTATATCAATGCGTTATTTTAATTGATTAACGAAGTGCCATGGCATATTTATCATCAAACTAATTTTTATAAAGAATAGTTAATTTAAGTGAAATGTTAATTTAAAACTATTCTTTAATAATAAACTTATTTTATATACTCTTGTTTATATTTTTATTATTTCAATAGTTAATCATCATCTAATAAATATTAAATGACTGTTTTAGTCTCCTTTTAATATTAAATTAAATGACGATATTGCTCACAGATTTTAATAAATATATATTTAATTATCTATTTTTGACTAATATCTAATGTGATTGACATAATCATTATATTTTAAAAAATTTAATTATTATTGAGGATTTATTATGAAGAAAAATAAACTTATGCTATTTACTGCAACATTATTATTATCATCTGCAGGTATTATTTCAACAGCATCAGCTGAGGTGACATTAAAGCATGGCTATATTGATAGTCCACCCAGCAGAGCTTTTCTTTGTTCATCCAAAGGGGGGAATTTAAATAAAAATTGTGGTCCGATACAGTATGAACCGCAATCCATTGAAGGGGATAAAGGATTCCCTAAAGGTGGTCCTGCAGATGGTGAAATTGCCAGTGGTGGAAAGGCAACTTTTTCTGCTTTAAATGCACAAAGTGCAGATCGCTGGCATAAAGTGGCAATGAAAAGTGGCGAAAATACTTTTAAGTGGACATTAACTGCAAAACATAGCACTGAATCATGGCGCTTCTTTATTACAAAACCAGGGTGGGATGTTAATAAACCATTGACCCGTGCTGATTTTGATTTAACACCTTTTTGCCAACGAAATGATAATGGGAAAATACCCACAGAAACCGTAACATTAAATTGTAATATACCAGAACGTTCTGGTTATCAAATTATTTTAGGTGTTTGGGATATTGCTGATACGGGTAATGCTTTTTATCAAGTTATTGATGCTGAATTTAAAAAATAACTCGCTATATTTTATTTAAATAATTATTTTAGTCATGCTATTAATCTTAATACTATTAAGATCGAGGCTATACTTAATAGCAAAAAATTATATTAATGATAAGGATTAAATAAATATAACGGTTATTTTTTGTTTAATTGTTAGCGCCGTGAAAATGGCGCTATTTTCATCTGTTCTACTAGAAATTCTTCGCTCACAATGCTACTTTCTAATCTATACCTATAATTATTTAGCTTAAAACCAACATCATTGAGGCGCGATTATGGAAATCTATTTAGATACCGCAGATATTGAAGAAGTGAGAAAACTTTCACAAGTGCTTCCTATTGCTGGTGTCACTACCAATCCTTCTATTATTGCTCAATCAGCGCAGCCCATTGAAACGCTATTACCTGAATTAAAAGCCGCTATGGGCGGTAAGGGGCGGATATTTGCGCAGGTAATTGCCCGTGATATCGATACCATGATTGAAGAAGCATTGCGCATTGGTAATATTGCCGATAATACTGTGATTAAAATTCCCGTCACTGAAGCTGGCTTGGTTGCTATTAAACAATTAAAGCAAAAAAATATGTTGGTATTGGGGACTGCTATTTACAGTGTGTCTCAAGGGTTGATGGCGGCGTTAGCAGGGGCTGATTATATCGCTCCTTATGTGCATCGTATGGATAGACAAGGCTCTGATGGTGTGAGAGTAGTAAGAGAGTTGCAAACGCTGATTTCCATGCATAATTTACCCACTAAAATACTGGCAGCTAGTTTTAAAACACCACGCCAAGTGGTTGATTGTCTGTTGTCTGGCGCTTCGGCTGTAACACTTCCGATAGAGCTTGCCTACTCTATTATCCGTTCACCCGTAGTCGATGATGCGATTAATAAATTTACTGATGATTGGTCATTAGCCTTTAATCGCCAATCATTGTAATGATTTTATTGTGTTTGTTATTTGGCGCTATTTAATGTTAATGGCGCCAATAAAATAATAATCATAGGTAAAATAAATATTATTCTTATTCAATTTTTCTGTCTATATTAAATAAAAACTCTACTGATGAATTAGACTATTTAAAAAGAATAGAATGCTGAGCATTGTACTATATTGTAGAAATATTATCTGATTAAATTGCGCAATAATAATTTATTATATCGATTTGTGTTTTTAAAGTAAGATTATTCTCTGCTAAATTATCGTATACGCGGACAAGGTGTAATTTAATCAATTATTGATTTATATCTAACAATAAGTTGCCTTTGTGGTAATCTAAAAATAAATCTATTACTATAATCTTAGCATTTTAATGGATTAATAATATAATATTTTTATGCTATTTTGTTGTTTATAAACACTTTTACCATGTTCTTTTATTCTTTTTGTCCGTTCTTACTGTAAACTCAGTAAGTTGATTTTATTTATTTTTATTAGTGTTATTTTATATTTAATAACAACAAAATAAATTGTAATTAATGTGTTAATTAAAGAGTTTGGTTGTTAATGATATACAAAATATTATTTATTTTTAAATAACTAACTGAATGAATTAACAGGGAAAGCCGATACTCCGCGGTTAAATAAAATTAACATATAGTTATTATCTTTATTTAGAGATAAATAAACTTTGATTTGTAATATTGTTGGAGTAAATATGTGTGAAGAAGACATAAATAAACCACTCTATTTGTTAATTGCAGACTGGGTTCAAGAGCAACAACGCTGGGTGAGTGCGAAAGAGATCGCTAAAAATTTTGATATCCCCCAATGTAATGCGATTAATATCGTTTCTTATATTCTTTCTGATGTAAAAGAGATTGAGTGTGAAACCAAAAGCGTTCCTAATCAATTGGAAGGAAGAGGGTGCCAATGCCAACGGATGATCAAAGTCAGTCATATTGATCCTGCTCTTTACTCTCGTTTAAAAGGTCATACGCAAAGTAAAAGTCGTTTAAGCGCCCCAGAGAAATTAGCCGCTATGATCCCTCATGGGCTGAATCACCAACAAAAATGGCAATGGATGTTGTCAAAATCACAACGGCGTTAATTGATAGCCGAGTGTTAAAATAAAGCAATACGACAGGCGTTTGTTGTGCCTGTCGCTGTTGGCTTATTGACCTTTAGGTTTTACCTCTGTCGTGCCCCTTAAACGAGGACGATTAGCTTCAGGGGCTGTTAATGGTGTCGTTTCTACTAAGCTTTGACGACAACGAACAGTGAGATCTTGATATTCACGAGTATTCATACGTTTCCACTGCATATCTTGGTCGCTAATATCACGTACATGTTTTGCTGGGCTTCCCATTAACATTTGTCGCGCCTGTCCTTGAAAGCCCGCTTTCACAAAGCTCATGGCGGCAACAATACTTTCCTCACCAATGACCGCACCATCCATAATCACGCTATTCATACCGACTAGGCTATCACGACCGATAATACAACTGTGAAGAATAGCACCATGACCAATATGACCATTTTCTTGCACAATGGTATCCATATCCGTATAACCATGCATAACACAGCCATCTTGAAGATTTGCACTTGCTTCAACAATTAAACGGCCATAATCACCCCGTAATGAAGCCAAAGGGCCAATATAAACACCAGCACCAATAATGACATCGCCAATTAGTACTGCTGATGGGTGAATGTAAGCTGTTGGATGAACAACAGGAATAACACCTTCAAATGCATAGATACTCATCAGTTTTCCTCTTAGTTGTATTATCAATTCAAGTGATAATTACCGTCCTTTCCATTCAGGTGAGCGTTTTTCGGCAAAGGCTAGCGGGCCTTCGAGTGCATCTTCTGAATGTAAAACACGTGGGTAATATTTTAGAACACCACTGCGCATTAATTTGTAGCCTTCTTCAATCGAAAGCTCGCTAGTGGCACGGTAGATCTCTTTTAATGCAGCGACTGCAAGTGGCGCACTGTTGGCGATTTGATCGGCTAATTCACGGGCGCTATCCATCAGTTCAGTCGTACTGACAACGCGGTTAGCAATGCCCCAGCGTAGCGCCTCTTGTGCATTCATACGACGGCCAGTCATGAGCATTTCATTGACAATTGCGGGAGGTAAGCGTTTAGGTAAACGTAAAACACCGCCACTGTCAGGGACAATACCTAATTGTGCTTCTGGCAAGGCAAAAGAAGCATTGTCTGAACAAATTATCATGTCGGCTGCCAGTGCTAATTCAAAGCCACCCCCAAAAGCATAGCCGTTAATGGCAGCAATGACAGGTTTATTAAGATCAAATAATTCCGTTAAGCCCGCAAAGCCACCAGCACCAAAGTCTGCATCAGGGGCTTCTCCTTCAGCTGCGGCTTTCAAATCCCAGCCGGCACAAAAGAATCGTTCACCAGCACCTGTAATAATGGCAACGCGTAAACTAGGATCATCACGAAAACGCATAAATACCTCACCCATTTCATGACTGGTTTTGGCATCAATTGCATTGGCTTTCGGTCTATCTAATATAATTTCAAGCACTGAACCACGTGTTGTTAGATGTAATGATTGGCTCATGTCATATTCCTTTTTCAATAAAAATAAGCAGTTATAATTAACTGTCACGAAAACCCACTTATGGCCTATTTCAAATGCTTTTTGATCACTTTGCCTGAGCAATTACGTGGTAACCCCTGTTTAAACTCAACGGCGGAAGGCACTTTAAATTTCGCCATATTCTGTTCACAAAAGGCGAAAAAGGCTTCTTCACTTAACGTTTCACCGTCAACCAGTACCACAAAGGCTTTAATGGCTTCATCGCGAATATCATCAGGTACACCAATTACTGCTACATCTTGGATTTTAGGATGTGATGCGATGATATTTTCAATTTCAATACAAGAGACGTTTTCACCACCGCGTTTGATCATGTTGCAACTGCGATCAACAAAATAGAAAAAGCCTTCGTCATCTTGATAACCATAGTCACCCGTGTGTAACCAACCATCAGGCTCTAGCGCTTTTTCTGTTGCATCGGGGCGATTGTAATACTCTTTAAATAAGGTTTTTCCCGGTTCACCTTTGACGCAGATCTCACCGACTACACCGTTAGGAACTTGCTGATTTTGTTTGTCACGAATTTGCGCTTGATAACAAAATCCCGGTCTACCAATAGATGGCCAGCGGCGTTTATCGCCAGGTCTGTCACCGATTAAGCCAACAATGGTTTCTGTCATGCCGTAAGAGGTGAGTAATCGCACATTAAAGCGTTCAATAAAGGCATCTTTCTCTTCATCTGCAAGATTGAGGTAAAACATCACTTCGCGCAGTTTATGTTGCTTTTCATCTGGTGAGATTGGTTGTGCCATTAAGGTGCGCATCATCATGGGTATGCATTCTGTTACCGTTGCTTGGTATTTGAGAATTTGCTTCCAGAAGGCTCTTGCACTGTATTTTTCTAGTAGTACAAATGTGGCACCGACAGAAAAAGCAGGAAGTGATGCGGTACACTGACAATCGATATGAAAAGCAGGCATGACTGTAAGATAGATATCATCTTCCCGTAAGGCGTTCTGCCATGAGGAGTAGTAGCCAGCAAAACGTAAATTATAATGCGTAATAACTACTCCTTTGGGTTGTGAAGTAGTTCCTGAGGTAAAAAGGATTTCAGCCGTGTCATCCACACTTAATGGGGTGTGATGATTAAGCGTAACGGGATGCTTGGCTTTTTCACTTAAAAAATCAACAACCCCTTTTTCAGTAGGGAGACCGTTTTCTGTTATTAAAAACAGTTGCGTTAAAGGAGAGTGCTTATCGTGCAACATCGGTTGGTAAATTGGAGAGAAATTATCACTTGTTACCACAAAGTGTGCTTGGCAATGGTTAATGATCCAAGCACTCTCTTCATACATAAAGCGGGCATTAATGGGCACCATAACAGCGCCAATTTTTGCCAGTCCAAACCAGCAAAAGAAAAATTCTGGGCAGTTATCAAGATGTAAGGCAACATGGTCGCCTTTTTTTATACCACAGGCATGAAAAAGATTTGCGGCTCTGTTGATCTCTTCATTTAATTCACTGTAGCTAAATTGTCTGACTTTCCCTTGTGCAGATTCAAAAATTAGCGCTGTTTTTTTATCATAAACTTCAGCTAAATCATCCCACATTTGCCGTAAGTGTTGTCTGCCAATCACATCCATTAAACTGTTATCCCATGCTTTTGCCGTAAGCTCAGGTATTGTGGGATAGTGCCACTTGTACCTGAGTCTAACGGTATTTACTCTACGATTTTAGCTAGCCCTTTATCGACTAGCTCCCTAATTTGTTCGTCGCTATAACCGATATTTTTCAAAATCGCATTGGTATCCATGCCGTGAGCAGGCATACCACGCCAGATTTTTCCTGGATTATTTTTGAATTTCGGCATGATATTTGGTCCTTTACAGGTTTCACCACTCATCGTTTTCCATTGAGTAATTGACTCTCGAGCCACGTATTGTGGATTGCCTTCTAATTCAGGAATGGTTAACACTTTTGCACTGGCAATATTGAGTTCAGATAGGCGTTTTAGTACGGCGATAATCGGCTGGTTGGCTAGCCATTCATCTAATTTATCTTCAAAGAGTTGACCATGAGGGCAATTAATACGGTGGATCAGTTGTGTCCCTTTGGGGACTTCAGGAGTACCTAATAGATGAGCAAGACCAATATCTTTAAAAATTTCTTCAATTTGAGTGATGCCGACCACTTCCATCACGATATAACCATCTTGGCAACGGTATAAGCCACAGCCGGCATAGTATGGATCTTTGCCTTTGGTCATTCGTGGACAGATTTCTCCGCCATTAAAATAGTCCATCATGAAGTATTGCCCCATTCGCAACATCACTTCATACATTGCAATATCAATACTTTCCCCTTTGCCCGTTTGTTGCACTTTGTACAGTGCCGCTAATGCTGAGGTGGTTGCCGTCATACCAGAGAAATAGTCAGCGGTATAAGGAAAGGCGGGCATAGGTTGGTCTTTATCGCCGTTTTGAATGAGATAGCCACTAAATGCTTGAGCAATAGTGTTGTAGGCTGGAAGGTTGGTATATTGCGGATCGCCATATTGACCAAAGCCGGATAAGTGCGCGATAACCAATTTAGGGTTATGCTCCCATAAAACCTCATCGGTAATACCGCGACGGGCAAAGGCAGGACCTTTGCTGGCTTCGATAAAAATATCCGTGGTTTCCATTAATTTTAGGAAAGCATCACGGCCTTCGTCTTTGAAAATATTTAACGATAACGCATGTAGATTGCGACGGGAAAGCTGTGGATAATGAGGTTGAACACGAATGGTATCCGCCCATGCAACGTTTTCAATCCAAATGACCTCCGCCCCCCACTCTGCAAACATCTGTCCTGCAAATGGCCCGGCAATCTCAATACCTGAAAACACCACACGAACTCCAGCTAGTGGACCAAATTGTGGCATGGGTAAATGTTCTGTCATAATGTCACCTCGTCAGTGGACTGTTTGAACACTCCCTCACTCGATGTTAAGAGAGTGCTCTGCGATTAATTAACGATACTGTTTCAGTACAGCGCGTCCTAATGTCAGGATCTGCATTTCATCAGAGCCACCAGATACACGGTCAACGCGTAGATCACGCCAAAAACGTGCAATACGGTGTTCACCTGCGATCCCCACACCACCCAGCACTTGCATCGCACTATCAACCACTTCAAAGGCTGCATTCGCACAGAAGTATTTACACATTGCAGCATCACCGGAGGTAATTAAGCCATTGTCACTTTTCCATGCAGTTTCATATAACATGTTGCGCATTGAATTGAGTTTGATCGCCATATGGGCGAATTTTTCTTGAATAAGTTGGAAGCGACCGATAGTCTCACCAAATTGAACCCGTTGGTTGGCGTAGCGCGCCGCATCTTCAAACGCACACATTGCGGTACCATAGTTAGTCAGTGCCACTAAGAAACGCTCATGATCAAACTCTTCTTTCACACGGTTAAAGCCGTTACCTTCGCGACCAAACATATCTTTTTCTTCAAGTTCAACGTTGTCGAAGGTGATTTCACAGCAGCTATCCATACGTAAACCCAGTTTTTCTAACTTAGTGACTTTAATGCCGGGTTTACTCATATCGACAAACCATTCGGTAAAGATGGGTTTATCAGGGGAAGCCGCATCACGACTCATCACGACGATATAAGGGGTATAAGCACTACTGGTGATAAAGCATTTGCTACCGTTGAGGTAAACTTTGCCATTTTTACGGGTATAAGTGGTTTGTAAGCTGCCCACATCAGAACCGGCCCCCGGTTCAGTGATCGCTGAGTTCCACATCTGTTTGCCTGTACCACGAAACGCCATGATTTTGTCGATTTGTTCTTGAGTCCCTTCACGCAATACGGTGTTAAATCCCCCCGGTAATTGATAGAGCACATAGGTTGGCGCACCTAAACGACCTAATTCCATCCAAATTGCGGCAACAGTAACAAATCCGGCATTTAAGCCACCGTGCTCTTCAGGGATAAGCAGATTGTCAATTTCCATATCCGCTAAGGCCTTAACAAAACGCTCTGGGTATTTACTTTCGCGATCACACTGTGCGAAATAAGCTTCCCAGTTTTCACTGGCCATTAATTCGCGGACACCGTCAACAAACAGTTCCTGCTCATCATTCAATCTAAAATCCATGTTAATAACCTCTTAATGTGTCATTTTTTGCGTATAGGGAGATCAATCTTTCCAGTGCACTTTGGCATCTTTTATAAAGGACAAGGTGACCATGATATTGACGAAAAATAGTGGGCATCCTCCGGCAATAATGGCGGTTTGGATCGGTTTTAAGCCGCCTAATGCTAGTAAAATAATGCCGATAATACCGACTAATACAGACCAGCCGATGCGTACCAATAATGGTGGTTCAGCCCCTTCTTTCATGGAGCGACAAGTTGACATTGCTAGTGTGTAAGAGCAGGCATTGATTAAAGTGACGGTGGCGATAAAGCAGAGAATAAAGAAGCCCCACATGGTTGCTGTACTGAGGGGTAAAGCGGCCCATGTTTCGATAATGGCGCGTGGCACACCATATTGATCAATCAGTTGCGGAATATTAAGGATATTTTGGTCAATCAGTTGTAAAGTGTTACCCCCCAGAATAGTCCAAATCAGCCAAGTTCCTGCGGTTAAACCTGATACCATTCCTAAACATAATTCACGAACAGTACGACCTTTAGAGATACGCGCTAAGAAGATACTCATTTGAATGGCGTAAATAACCCACCAAGCCCAATAGAAGACAGTCCAAGCTTGAGGAAAACCCCCTTTACCAATAGGATCGGTGTAAAACAACATACGTGGCATATACATCAGCAATGTACCCACAGAATCTGTGAAGTAATTGACAATAAAGCTGGCACCACCCACGATAAATACCCAACCTAACATTAAGAAGCTCAGGTAAGTACGCACATCACTGGCGATTTTTACCCCTTTTTGTAGACCAAATGCCACACAAATAGCGTTGAGTAAGATCCAGCAAGAGATAATAATGGCATCTAATTGTAGAGTGTGAGGAATACCAAATAAGTATTGAATACATTCAGTAACCAAAGGCGTTGCAAGCCCAAGGCTGGTGCCCATTGCTAGGATCAAAGCGACTAAATAGAAATTGTCGACGACAGTACCAAATAAACCATTAACGTGTTTTTCACCCACTAATGGCGTTAAAGTGCTACTTGGGCGGATCACTTCCATTTTGCGTACAAAAAAGAAGTAAGCGAAGGCGACAGACAGGAAACTATAGGTTGCCCAAGGTAGCGGGCCCCAGTGGAATAAGCTGTAAGCTAACCCTATCTCTTTGGCTGGCGCGGAGTAACCTTCCATACCGAAAGGAGGACTTGAAATGTAGTAGTATATTTCAATTGAGCCCCAAAACAGTACAGCCGCTGATGTACAAGAAGCAAACATCATAAAGATCCAGCTTGCCGTACTAAATTCTGGTTTCTCATCGCCCAGGCGTTTTTTGGCATAACGTCCAAAAACCAACCAGAACCAGCCCCCGAACATGATCACCATATACCATTCGAAGGCCCAACCCCAGACATTGGTAACATAGCTGAACACGGCATTGATCACTTCATTTGAAGCGTCAAGATCGCGTACCGTTAACCAGCATAAAATACCAACAATGATTAATGGCGGAAAAAAAACCTTCGGTTCTATTCCTGCCTTTTTATTATCTTTGCTCATAGGTAAATTTTCCAAATATATTTAGCGCAGAAGTTTAATAAGTGTTAATTCCTAATTTCGAATAAACTCTTTTAGTTAGATCCTATATATTCCATTAATTGGTTTTTATCATAATCAAAAAACAAGCCGATTGGCTAATTTATAAAATCATTAATGAAGAAGAATAATGGATATTATTAATGTTTCATTCTGTTATTCACTTCACACTATTCTTTTTGTCGATTTTATGTTACGTTTTATAACCTTTTATTTTCATCTTAATTAATTGATAAATAAGGATATGTTTAGGTTTGTAATAAATGTGTTATATTCGCTCTTTCAATATTGTTGATCTTTGTGGCAATATTGAATATTAAATAACTCATTTCTTATTATGTTCAATATTGTTGATCCAGATAACAATATTGAAAGTTAATCACTTTAATTAAATTTAATTTCAATATTGGTGATGTATTTAGCAATATTGAACGCTATCCATCTCTTATTTAATAATCTTCAATATTGGTGATCTAGATTTAATTTATTAATCATTTAATTGTGCTAATTGTATATTACATTGCCAGAGTAAATGACATATTTATTAATTTCAGGAGATGTAATGAAGATTATTACATGTTACAAGAGTGTTCCCGATGAACAGGATATTGTGGTCAATAATGCCGATGGTTCACTCGATTTTTCGCGCGCCAATAACAAAATTAGCCAATATGATTTAAATGCGATTGAAGCGGCAAATCAGTTAAAAACACAACTTGATGGTATTCAAATCACGGCAATGAGCGTAGGTGGTAACGCGCTGACTAACGCTAAAGCACGTAAAGATGTGTTATCTCGTGGTGCTGATGATCTCGTGGTGGTGGTTGATGAGCAATTGGAAGCTTCTCTTCCTTATCAAACGGCGACAGTGCTTGCGGCAGCTGCAACTAAGCAGGGGTACGATCTTATCTTATGTGGTGATGGCTCGGCAGATCTAAGTTCCCAACAAGTGAGTTTGCTGGTGGGGGAGATCTTGAATATTCCTGCCATTAATGGGGTTAATAAAATTGTTTCTATTACAACTGATTCCATCACCGTTGAACGCGAATTAGAAAACGAAATTGAAACGCTTACTATCACCTTACCTGCGGTGATTGCCGTTTCTACCGATATCAACTCTCCGCAAATTCCATCCATGAAAGCCATTTTAGGTGCCGCTAAAAAGCCGGTTCAACAATGGAGTGTGGCCGATCTTGGTTTAGAGCCCATAACGCCACGTTCAGAGCAAACCGTGTTAGCACCGAAACAAAAAGTACGTCAGCGCATCATTATTGAAGGTGATGGCGACGATCAAATTGCTGAATTTGCAGAATATTTACGAAAAATTATTAAGTAATAGGGGGAGTTATGAGCCAGTTTTCAACTGTTTGGGTGTTGAGTGATGTACTTTCCCCTTTACCAGAATTAATGGGAGGTGCTTCTTCATTAGGTCAATCAATCAATGTCTTTACCTTTAATGATGAGCAAAGCATCGCTGCCTTTAAATTAGGGGCGACAGCGGTTTTCCAATTAGAAGGTAAACCTGATGATCGCATTATGGAAGATTATGCACAAAGTATCGTTGAAACCATTAAATCACATAGCGATGCCGGCTTGGTCTTACTGCCGAATACGCGTCGTGGCAAATTATTTGCCGCTCGTTTAGGTCACCGTTTAGCCGCGGTAGTATCAAATGATGCACAATCATTAAGTACCCAAAATGATGCATTAGTGGCAAAACATATGGTTTACGGTGGACTTGCCTTTGGTGATGAAACATTAACAACACCTTATTGTGTTGTTACCGCAAGCACTGGCGCTTTTGACGTTGCATCAGAAACACAGGCTACGGGTACGGCACAAAAAGTAGCATGGATTGCCCCTTCACAAAGCATTATTTGCCAGTCTATTCAGCCAAGAAAAATCAATGCCGTCGATCTGGATAAAGCTCGTTTTGTGGTCAGTGTTGGTCGAGGTATTGGCAGTAAAGAAAATATTGCTATTGCAGAAGAGTTAGCAAAAGAGATTGGGGCTGAAATCGCCTGCTCCCGCCCTGTGGCTGAAAATGAAAAATGGATGGAGCATGAGCGTTATGTTGGCATTTCTAACTTGATGCTTAAGCCAGATCTGTATTTGGCGGTAGGTATTTCAGGGCAAATCCAACATATGGTTGGTGCAAATGGATCACAAACCATTATGGCGATCAACAAAGATAAAAATGCACCTATCTTCCAATTTGCTGACTACGGCATTGTCGGTGATTTAATGAAGATTTTGCCTGCACTTACCCGTCAACTATCTAACTGATTTAGTCAGCAGAGAAGATAACTTCTCTGCTTTATTTGCAAGTTCTGGAGATGTTATGTCCGATTCCGAAGATATTTTCGATGCCATTATTGTTGGCGCAGGATTAGCGGGCTCTGTGGCTGCACTTGTTTTAGCCAGAGAAGGTGCGCAGGTATTGCTAATAGAAAGAGGGAACTACGCCGGCGGAAAAAATGTAACGGGTGGTCGTCTATATGCCCATACCCTTGAGCGCATCATTCCTGAATTTGCGCAACAGGCTCCGGTTGAGCGGGTGATCACCCATGAAAAACTGTCATTTATGACACAAACAGGGGCTATGACTATCGACTATCAAAACGCTGAAACGCATAACCCTAATCATGCCTCTTGGTCTGTATTACGTGGTGAATTTGATCAATGGCTAATGGCGCAAGCCGAAGATGCAGGCGCCCAGTGTATCACGGGCATTCGTGTTGATAAGTTAGTTGAGCGTGACGGTAAAATTGTCGGTGTAGAAGCAGATGGTGATGTATTAGAAGCCAAAGCGGTGATTTTGGCTGATGGTGTGAACTCACTTTTGGCTGAACAGTTAGGCATGACAAAACGAGTTGCAACTGAAAATGTTGCCGTGGGCGTAAAAGAGATCATCGAACTGCCTGAAAGTGTCATTAAAGATCGTTTTAACCTAAAAGATAACGAAGGTGTAGCTTGGTTATTTGCCGGCTCTCCTACCGATGGGTTAATGGGGGGCGGTTTTTTATATACCAATAAAACGACGCTTTCTTTGGGGCTTGTCTGTGGGCTTCACCATATTAAAGATGCCAAAAAATCGGTTCCACAAATGCTAGAAGATTTTAAACAACACCCCGTTGTAGCACCGCTAATTGCTGATGGAAAAATGGTGGAATATAGCGCCCATGTGGTACCTGAGGCAGGTTTGCGAATGCAACACGAACTTGTTCGCGATGGTGTTTTGATAGCAGGAGATGCGGCAGGCATGTGTATGAATCTAGGCTTTACCATTAGAGGGATGGATTTAGCCATGGCATCAGGGGAAGCTGCTGCAAAAACGGTGCTTTCAGCAATGGCAAAAAATGATTTTAGTAAACAAACCCTTAATGAGTATCTCGACCATTTAGCACAGGGGCCTTTGCGCGATATGAAAGCATATCAACGTATGCCTGATTTACTAGATAATCCGCGTATGTTTACTGCTTATCCTGACATGGTGGTTGGTATTGCAAAAGATCTCTTTACTGTCACCGATGATGCCCCTGTACCGATGCGTAAAACCATCATGCGTCATAGCAAAAAAGTGGGGTGGATGAATTTAATAAAAGATGGGATCAAAGGAGTAAAAGCAATATGAGTTCTCCTGTAAATGTCGATGTCAAATTGGGCATCAATAAATTTAATGTCGATGAAGAAAATCCACATATCATCATTAAACAGCAACCTGATATGCAAGTATTAGACACACTGGTAAAAGCTTGTCCTGCGGGTCTTTATAAAAAACAACAAGATGGTAGCGTCAGCTTTGATTATGCAGGGTGCTTAGAGTGTGGAACCTGTCGAATTCTCGGTTTAGACAGTGCGCTTGAAAAATGGGAATACCCACGCGGAACGTTTGGCGTGGAATATCGTTACGGATGATGTATCGCTACTTTTCTCCCAGCGCTGTCTCCGGCCTGGGAGCTTTTCTTTCTTTGGTTAAAAAATAGACTAGGACGCAGTCATGCAGCCCAGAAACTTTGATGATATTCGTTTTACCTCAGTACATCGTCGAGTGATGTTATGGGGAAGTGGCGGCCCTTTTCTTGATGGTTATGTATTAGTCATTATTGGTGTGGCGCTCGAACAATTAACACCTATATTACAGCTTGATACGCGATGGATTGGTCTGCTTGGTGCGGCAACATTAGCAGGGCTTTTTATTGGTACCTCACTTTTTGGCTATATTTGTGACAAAGTAGGGCGCCGTAAAATGTTCCTCGTTGATATTGTGGCTATTGCGGTGATTTCTATTGCGACCATGTTTGTTTCAACACCAATAGGGTTGTTAGTGATGCGCTTCCTTATTGGGATTGTGATTGGCGCTGACTATCCTATTGCAACTTCGATGATCACCGAATTTTCCAATAAAAAGCAACGTGCCTTTGCCGTCGGATTTATTGCTGCTATGTGGTATATCGGTGCGACATGTGCCAATTTAGTGGGTTATCTTTTATATGATGTCCAAGATGGCTGGCGTTGGATGTTAGGCAGTGCTTTTATTCCTTGCGTTATTATTCTAATTGGTCGCTTTGATCTCCCTGAATCACCGCTTTGGTTAATACGCCAAGGGCGTATTAAAGAGTGTAATGAAATGATGATCAAACTCTTTGGCGAGCCTGTGGTCTTTGAAGCAGAAGATGCTAAAACGACCCGTTTTATCGAATTATTTAATAAACGCCACTTCTCATTTGTGCTCTTTGTTGCCGTAATTTGGACCTGCCAAGTGATCCCGATGTTTGCCATTTATACCTTTGGCCCTCAAATTGTCGGTTTATTAGGATGGGATACAGGAAGAAGTGCGGCATTAGGCAATGTCGTGATCAGCCTATTTTTTATGTTGGGTTGTATTCCCGCAATGTTTTGGTTAAACCAAACGGGGCGACGCCCACTGTTAATTGGTAGTTTTGCGATGATGACTTTAGCATTATTCACGCTGGGGATATTCCCGAATTTACCGATTTTATTCGTTATCTTAGCGTTTGCTACCTATGCTTTTTTCTCGGGAGGACCTGGCATTTTACAGTGGCTTTATCCGAATGAATTATTTCCAACCGATATCCGAGCATCGGCGGTGGGGGTTATTATGTCGATAAGCCGTATTGGGACGGTTATTTCCACCTGTGCGCTTCCCGCTTTTATTGCCACTTATGGGATCAATACCACAATGCTGGTGGGGGCGGCTATTTCTCTGTTTGGGATGATGGTATCAGTACTGTTTGCGCCAGAAACGAAGGGATTAACGTTAAAGCAGACATCAAAGATGCCTATGCGACGTGGTAAAAAATCCCTTTAATTGATCATTAATAAAATAAGTTAAGTGCTTTAAATAATTTTTTATTTAGATGTTATAAAAATTAATTGTTATTGTTTTTATATTATTTTGATTTTAATGATTACGTTAATGTTTATTGATAAGATTTTTTTATATTCTTAAATGATTTGTGTGTTTTTATATTGAAAAAGAGAGTGGTGTTGTTTTCTTATTTAAATAAAATACCGCTCTCTTTTTTTATTAATAATAACACCTTTATAACGCCTTGATTTCAATTTTATCTTATTGTTATTAATTATACTTCAATTACAAATTATATTTAACTCACCAAATATAGACCTCAATCACAAATCTCTCTCAGATTATTCAAATGACGAAAAACAGTTCGTTATTTACCAAGAATGAATTATTTCCCCTACCCAGAATAAGGTCATTACAGATGTAAACATCAGAAAAGAAGCGGTTAAGTAGGTATTTATGACCTTATTAGAAACGACAGTTAAAGAATGTCTAAACAATGTAGTGAAGCAATATGCGTCACAAACGGCCTTAATTGAAAACCAAAGTAAAAAAACACTGTCTTGGCAACAATTACAACAAGAAGTCGAGAGTGTTGCGCGTGGCTTTTTATCCATGGGGTTAACAAAAGGCGATCGTTTAGGTATCTGGTCTGCTAATAGTAAAGAATGGATAATTTGTTTTCTTGCAGCTGCTCAAATTGGTATTCCGGTTGTTTGTATTAACTTTCATTTAAAAAAAAGAGAGTTATTAGATTTATGCCGATTAACTGGAATTAAAGCACTCTGTTTTTCTGATGGTTTTAAAAGTAATCATTTTATTGAGGTTATTAATTATCTTTCTAAAAAAGCATCAAAAAATAAAGACGCATTACCTCAATTATTTATTAGCATGGGAAATCAACAGGCAGAAAAAAGCGTCTCTTTATCTCAATTAAAAGAAATTAGCCAAAAAATATCAGACAAAGCATATCAACATGCTATTGAACAAGTTAGCGTAAAAGATTTACTAACTATTCAAATGACCTCTGGCAGTACAGCAATGCCGAAAGGTGTCATGTTAAGCCAATATAATGTTATTAATAATGCCATGCTGTCAGCACAGCGCTTAGGTGTTACGCATGATGATGTGATTTGTCTTGCGGTTCCGCTATTCCACTGCTTTGGACTCTCTTCTTGTCTCTTTTTTGCGTTAACAACAGGGTGCCAACTTGTTCTTCTTGATAATTACAACGCTGAAGATGTATTAAAAGCCATTCAACATCATCGTTGCACCATTATGCATGGTGTACCGACCATTTTTAGTCGTTTAATGAAGCATGAACAATTTTCTCACTATGATTTATCGAGTCTTGATAAAGGCATTATCGCAGGAGCAAGTTTCCCTCCTGCGTTAATTGATGACATTGAAACTATCCTCGGCATGAAAGGGATCACTATCTCTTATGGTCAAACAGAAGCCTCACCGTGTTGCACGCAAACTCTCCCTAATGATGCTTTAGAGATAAAACGTCATTCTATTGGTAAGCCTTTACCTTTTGTTGAAATGAAAATTATTAATCTGAAAACAGGTAAACCTGTGCCAGTAGGCATTTTAGGTGAAATTTGCACCCGTGGCTTTCATGTGATGATGGGTTATGACAATGCGCCAGACAAAACCAAAGAAGCGTTAGACGAAGAGGGTTGGTTGCACACGGGGGATATTGGCTATATCGATGAACAAGGAAATTATCACTATGCCTATCGTATAAAAGAGATTGTGGTACGCGGTGGTGAAAATATCAGCCTGTGTGAAATAGAAGAAGCCATTGCTGAATATGTGGGTGTTGATGCAACAAAAGCATTTGGGATCCCCTCTGCCGATTTAGGTGAAGAAGTGATTGTCGCTATTTGTGTGCAAAAAGGCTACAGCATTGGTGAAAGTGAATTACGTGAATTTCTACAAGAGCGACTAGCTCGCTACAAAATCCCCAAAGAACTCCATTTCTTTACAGAATTTCCTCATACCCCTTGCGGAAAAATTGATGTGCAGGCGCTGAAATTGCAATTGGGTTATGGCGTTTCAATCAAAGATGAAAAAAACATGGTAGCGGGTTAAGTGGCAACGGATTTATCCACATTCTGACAACAGCAGTATGAAGTCTAAAAATAATTAGGAGAAGAAATGACAAGTCATAAAGCACTGGAAGGTGTCACCGTAGTTGAATTGGCGACCTTTATCGCAGTACCTGCAGCGGGGCGTATTTTAGCTGATATGGGTGCGAACGTAATTAAAATCGAATCTCCAAGTGGCGATAACTTACGCTATACAGCACCAACAGAAGGTCGTCCATTAGATCAACATGAAAACACCAGTTTTGATTTAGAAAATGCGAATAAACGTGGGATTGTGTTAAATACGAAAACAGAAGCAGGGAAAAAAATCCTGTTTGAACTATTAGAAAAGGCGGACATTTTCTTAACTAACTGGCGTCCCGGCGCAAGAGAGCGTGCAGGTTTAGATTATGAAACATTAAAACAACGTTTTCCAAAATTAGTGTACGCCAGTGTGACGGGGTATGGCGATGAAGGTCCAGATAAAGACTTACCGGGCTTTGATTATACTGCATTCTTTGCCCGTGGTGGTATCTTAGGTTCTCTGTACCAAAAAGGCACAGTACCGATGAATGTGATCCCCGGTCTTGGCGATCACCAGTGTGCATTAGGCTTGGTTTCAGGTGTGTTAGCCGCTTATATTCGTGCTAAAAACATCGGTCAAGGTGAGTACGTTTCAACAAACTTACTGCATACCTCTATTTACACTCAAGCGATTATGATCCAAGCGGCGCAATATCCAGATTATGGCCAAGCTTATCCTATCGATCGCCGTACAACTACCAGCCCATTTATTTTGGCTTATAAAACGAAAGACGATCGTTTTATTCAAGTCTGTATGCCTGTTTACGATGCTTATTATCCAACCTTTATTTCGTGTATTGGTCGTCCAGATTTAGCAGAGGATGCTCGTTATACACGTCTACAAGAAGTGGCAAAAAATAATCGATCTCCTGAACTGTATGATCTGATTTGGCAACAAGTAGAGCAAAAAACAGCGTCAGAGTGGGCTGATATTTTCACCAAAAACGATATCCCATTCAGCATTGCTCAAACTTGGGAAGAAGTGTTGGAAGATAAACAAGCTTGGGCAATTAACACCTTCTACCACATGAAATACAAAAATGGCAGTGAAAAAGCCTTGGTTCGTCCACCGATTGATTTCTTGGAAAGTGGTTTACCTGAATACCGTCGTGGTCCTTTGTTAGGCGAAGACACACCGTCTGTATTAGCTGAATTAGGGTATAGCGCTGAAGAGATAGCAAACCTTGAAGCTAATAAAGACGTGATGACGTGGAAAGAATAATCCACTGATTTTTTTAATTTTCAGGAGAGCAAAGGCATGCAACAAGACATTTTCACAATGGGCGTTGATATCGGATCGTCTGCATCAAAATGCATCATCATGAAAAATGGTGACACTATTGTCGCGAAGTCGTTGGCATCAGTAGGAGCTGGAACCTCTGGGCCTGAAAAAGCAATCAATGAAGTATTACATCAATTTGGTGGCGATCTCAGTCAGATCAGCTGGATCTGTGCAACCGGATATGGCCGTAATTCTCTGAAAGAAGCCAACAAAGAGGTGAGTGAACTTAGCTGCCATGCGAAAGGTGCGCACTTTCTTTTTCCGGGTGTGAAAACGGTGATTGATATCGGTGGCCAAGACGTTAAAGCACTTCATATGGATGGTACAGGCCGTTTATTAAACTTTGTGATGAATGACAAGTGCGCTGCGGGTACAGGACGTTTTTTAGATGTGATGTCGCGAGTATTAGAAACCAAGATTTCCGATCTCGCTCAAGAGGGCGCTAAGTCCACTAAAAAAGTCACTATTAGCTCAACCTGTACTGTGTTCTCTGAATCTGAAGTTATCTCCCATCTCGCGAATAACGAAACAATACCCGACGTCATTAATGGTATTCATCGCTCAGTGGCTAGTCGTATTGCCGGTCTTGCCAAACGAGTCGGTGTGGAAGCTCCTGTTGTCATGACAGGCGGTGTAGCCAGTAATTTTGAAGTTGTTCGTTATGTTAGCGAAGAGCTGAACGTCCCTATCGCCACTTCACCATTATCACAATACAACGGGGCAATAGGTGCAGCCATTTATGCCTTTGAAGCGTATCGCCATCAACTGGAAGACGATGCGTTAACAATAGGAACATTAAAATGAGCAATATAGATATGAATGCGCCGGATTACATTCCTGCGAAAAAACGACTGCAAAAAATCGCTGCTGATGCTTATCAACGTGCGTGGGATGCAAAAAACAGCGGTGAAAAAATAGGGTGGTGTGCCTCTAACTTTCCTCAAGAAATTGCTGAAACATTAGGTTTATGTGTGGTTTACCCTGAAAACCAAGCCGCTGCAATTGCAGCGAAAGGTGCGGGTTTAAAAATGTGTGAGCATGCAGAAAGCATGGGATATTCCAACGATATCTGTGCTTATGCTCGTATCAGCCTCTCTTACATGGATATTAAACAGTGTGAAGAGATGGATATGCCACAGCCAGACTTCTTACTGTGTTGTAACAATATCTGTAACTGTATGATCAAGTGGTATGAAAATATCGCTTATGAGCTGAATATTCCGATGATCCTTATCGATATTCCTTATAAAAATGACTATGACACCGATGATGTCACGGTGAAATACGTTCAAGCTCAATTTGATGATGCCATCAAACAGCTCGAAAAAGTTACAGGCAAAGTGTTCTCCGAAGAGAAATTTAAAGAAGTCTGTGAAATTTCGCAACGTACAGGGCGTGCATGGTTAAAAGCGGCTGAATATTGCCAATATGAGCCGTCTCCAATGAATGGTTTTGATCTCTTTAATCACATGGCTGTTGCTGTTTGTGCTCGCGGTAAATTAGAAGCTGCTCTGGCTTTTGAGCAACTGTGTGAAGAGATGGAACAAAATATCAAAGAGAAAAAATCGACTTACCGCGGTGAAGAAAAATACCGTGTTCTCTTTGAAGGTATTGCGTGCTGGCCTTACTTACGAGCCACATCGACCCCGTTAAAAGAGCAGGGTATCAACGTGACTGCAACTGTTTACGCCACTGCATTTGGTGTGATTTATCAAAACAGTAACGAGATGATGCGTGCTTACTCTTATGTCCCTAACTGTGTCTCTGTTGAGCGTGCTGCTGATATGCGTATTAACGTGAGCCGTCAGAATAAAGTTGATGGTGCGATTATTCATGTTAATCGTAGTTGCAAGCTCTGGAGTGGCATTATGCCTGAAATTGAGCGCCGTATTCGTCATGAACTTAAGATCCCAACTGTGACTTTTGATGGCGACCAAGCTGATCCTCGAGTTTTCTCTGAAGCGCAGTATGTCACCCGTGTTGAAGCATTGACTGAAATTATGGCTGCTAACAAAGCAGAAATGAAAAAGGGAGACTTCTGATGAAGACATTAACGCAATTGTTTGATGAGTTACAAGCCGTGGTGGATAACCCAGTTGCTCAATTAGATGGTTTTATTCGTAGCGGTAAAAAGGTTGTTGGCTGTTTCCCTGAATATACGCCAAATGAAATCGTCTATGCTGCGGGTATGGTGCCTTTTGGTATTTGGGGCGCAGAAGGACGTGAGATCTCAGAAGCAAAGAAATATTTTCCTCCTTTCTATTGTGCGTTAGTGCTTTCTTCTCTTGAGATGGGATTAGATGGGGCATTAAATAAGTTGTCTGCGGCATTAATTCCTTCTCTTTGTGACACCTTAAAATGCTTAGGGCAAAACTGGAAAGCGGGTGTACCACAAGTGCCTTTTATTCAATTGGTACATCCACAGAACCGTAAAACGCCAGCAGGTATTGCATTTTTAACTGAACAATATAAGAAAATAGCGTTGCAATTAGGGGAAATTTCAGGCCAAACGGTGACTGACGATGCACTGAAAAATGCCATCCGTCTTTTTAATCAGCGTCGTGCTACATTACGTGAATTCTCTCAAATAGCAGCACTCCATCCAAATTTAGTCACACCACAACGTCGTAATACCGTGATCAAAAGTGGCTATCTTATGGATGTCGTTGAACATACAAAAGCTGTTGAAGCTATTGTCACACAATGCAAAACCTTGTCTCCAGAACCTTGGAAAGGGCACAAGATTGTTGTCACAGGCATTATTGCCGATAGCCCTTCTATTCTACAAATTTTGGCTGATAACAAAATGGCGATTGTAGCGGATGAAGTCGCGCATGAATCTCGTCAGTTTCGCCAAGACATTCCTGAAAATAACTCACCTTATGAAGCGATGGCAGAGCAAATGGCCCAGCTAGAAGGGTGCTCATTGCTGTATGACCCAGAGAAAAAACGTGGTCGTTTAATTGCCGATATGGTGAAAAACACAGGCGCTGATGGTGTCGTCTATTTGCTGACGAAGTTTTGCGATCCTGAAGAATTTGATGCCCCTATTGTGAAGAAATTCCTCGATAGAGAAGGTATTCCTTCCATCATTATCGAAATTGATCAACAAACTAAAACATATGAGCAGGCAAGAACGGCGCTGCAAACTTTTGCAGATGTGCTTTCTGCTTAACAACGTTAATTAATAGTCACAAAAGGCCTGTGTGCTTTACGCAGGTCAATTGAACCCTAACACCTATAAGTGGGGCAATCATGGGTATTATTTGTTTAATCATCGGGCTTGCGATATTAATGATTATGTGTATGAAAGGCATACATATTTTTATTTCTGTCTTTACCACCAGCCTGTTTCTTGCTGTGACCGCATGGCTTGTATCACCAGATATGCTTAATCCTGTCGATGCACTATTGCAAGTGTATACCGGTGGATTAGGTGGTTATTTCGGTAGCTTCTTCTTCATTTTTGTACTTGGTGCGATTTTTGGCAAATTAACCGCTATCAGTGGCGCTGCTGATAGTGTTGCCTCTTTTATTATTGGTAAATTTGGTGAAAGAGCCGTTATTCCTTCATTAGTTGCGGCTTGTGCCATTTTAGCCTACGGCGGTGTTTCAGTGTTTGTTGCACTGTTTACCGTTTATTCAATGATGGTGAGTTTATTCCGCAAAGCGAATCTTCCTCGCAGACTTATTCCGGCTGTCTATTTTGCAGGTGCGGGTACCTTTGTGATGATAATGCCAGGATCGCCTCAGATCCAAAATCTTATCCCAATGAAATTCTTAGGTACCTCAGCAACAGCGGGTTTAGTACCGGGTATGTTGACCGCGTTGTTTCAAGTCACTTTAGTGATTATTTATCTCACTTGGTTATTTAAGCGTGTAAAAGCAAAAGGTGAAGGCTGGGTTGAAGACGAAAAAACAGCGAAAGCAGAGGAAGGTAAAAAAGATCGTCAATTACCTAATGTGCTCGTTGCATTACTGCCGATGCTTATTCTGCTTGTCGTGCTGAATATCCTGAAATGGGATCCGGCTATTGCGCTGTTCTGCGCCATTATTGCCGCCTTGCTTGTGTACTTGCGTTATCTCGATTGGAAAAAACTCGTCCCTAATTTAGCCGCAGGGACAATGGAAGGGGTGACCTCCCTCTTTAATACCGCGGTGATTGTCGGATTTGGTGCGTTAGTCATGACATTACCTGCGTTCAAAGAATCATTCCAAGCGATTGCGCAATCGGGACTTAATCCCCTTGTCGTCACGGCGATTTCCGTCGGTGCTCTGGTATTTATCAGTGGTTCAGGCTCTGGGGCGTTAAGTATCGCCATGCCAATGATTGCTGCGATGTTCCCTGCCACCGTGGTTGATCAAGGTTCATTACACCGTGTCGCCACAATGGCATCTATGAGTACAACACCGCCATTTAACGGATTGATTATTACTGTCTTTAGCGTCTGTGGTGTCAGCCATAAAGAGGGATACGGTCCTGTGGGGACATTAACCCTCGCTATCCCACTGTTAGCCATGATGTTTATGTTGCTGCTGTACACCTTTTTACCTGCATCTATCGCGACGATGTAGAAATAACGTTAACCCATTAATGCGTGCGATAAGACGACAAACGTGAAATCGCACACCGTAGAGATAACCCTAAATATTCTCAGAGGAAAATAAACATGGATTTTCAGCTAACAGAAGAGCAAGTCCTGATCCGCGATACGGTCAGAGAGTTCGTTGAAAACGACATCAAACCAATTGCAGGTGCAATTGATAAAGAGCACCGCTTTCCAAGTGAAAGTATTGCACCTATGGCTGAATTAGGACTCTTTGGTTTCAATATTGATGAAACTTATGGCGGTACAGAAGCAGATGCAATTAGTTATGTATTAGCCACCGAAGAGATGGCAAAAGTGAGTGCCTCTCACGCAATGATCATGGGATCACAATGTTCTTTAACCGGACCCATTATTCAAAAATATGCTGATGAAGAGACTAAAGCACGTATTTTGCCGGGGGTGGTTTCGGGTGAAAAATTAGGGTGTTTCTGTTTGTCAGAACCTAGTGCGGGTTGTGATGCAGCGGCTCAAGAGACAACAGCCGTTCGCCAAGGTGATAACTATGTGATCAATGGTTCTAAACTGTGGATCACGGCGGCACCTCAGGGTGCTTTCTTTATCGTGTTTGCCATGACAAATAAAAGCAAAGGCGTAAAAGGGATCACGGCATTCTTAGTTGAGCGTGATAACCCAGGTATTAGCATTGGTTTACCTGAAGACAAAATGGGGATGAATGGCTCTGAAACTTGCTCTGTGAGTTTCAGTGATTGTGTTGTTCCTGCTAGTGCAATGCTAGGTAAAGAAGGTAAAGGCTTTAATATCGCAATGGAAACCTTAGATGGCGGGCGTTTAAGTTGTTCTGCACTTGCATTAGGGATCGCACAAAGTGCCTTAGATGCCACGATTGCTTACACCAAAGAGCGTATTCAATTTGGTAAACCCATTGCAGCTAATCAAGGTATTCAATGGGTATTAGTGGATATGGCAACGCGTGTTGATTGCGCCCGTATGCTGGTTTATCGCGCTGCTGCCGCCAAAATGGCGGGTCTTCCTTACACGCGTGAATCTGCTCAAGCCAAACTTTATGCCGCAGAAGCTGCCACTTATGTGACTCAAAAAGCCGTCCAATTACATGGCGGTATGGGTTACACCAAATCCTATCCTGTTGAACGTTTAATGCGTGAAGCAAAACTCACTGAGATTTTTGAAGGCACAAATGAAGTACAACGTATGGTCATCGCTAAGCATATTTTAGCGTAATGAGATTAATTTGTTGCATTGTGCAAAACGGAGAATGTGAATTATGAAACTTATTGCCTGCTGTAAGGTTGTTCATGACGAACAAGACATCACAACACGGCCTGATCGTACACTCGCAACCGATAATGCGGGTTTAAAAATTAGTTTGTATGACTTGAATGCAATTGAAACCGCCGTAGAAATTGCCTCTACCCTTGGCGATAGCACAGTCACTGCATTAAGTGTAGGAACACGTGCCATGGTTGAAAACGCGAAAATTAAAAAAGATATTTTATCGCGTGGTCCTGATGCATTAACTCTGGTGGCGGATGATGCATGTCATGCGCTTTATTCAATGGATACTGCCAATATTATTGCGCAAGCAGCACAGAAAGTGGGTTTTGATTTATTGGTTTTCGGTGAAGGTTCTGGCGATTTATACGCTCAACAAACGGGTTTAGCGGTAGGTGAATATTTAGGTCTACCTTGTGTAAACGCCGTAAACAAAATCACTGTTGAAGGTGACAAAATTATTGTTGAGCGTGATTTAGAAAATATCACAGAAGAACTTGAACTGACATTACCTGCCATTGTGTGTGTCACTTCAAGCATTAACACCCCAAAACTCCCTTCAATGAAAGCGATTTTAGCGGCGAATAAAAAGCCGGTCGAAAAACTGGGATTAGGCGATATCGGTGTTGATATTTCTGCTCTGACGGTTGTGCAAACACAAGTGAGTGCCCCTGAGCAGTCTGATCGCCTTGGGATTATTTTAGACGGTGATTCAGATGAAAATATTGCCACTTTTGCTGAACATTTACGCCAAGCGGTTAATCAATAAGGAGATTAAAAATGGCTAGTTTACTACCTACTACCTTTGTTTATGCCGAAAAAGCGGATGATTTAGCAAAGCTGATTGCGTTTGCTCGTGACCTTGGTGAAAAGGTTAATGTGCTGTTTATTGGTGATGATGAAAGCACGCGCGAATGTGTCAACTTAGGAGCTGACTGTGTTTATTGTTTTGCCCCGCAAGACGGTGTGATTGCTGAAGATTATGCAGCTTCTTTTGCCGAAATTATTAAAGAAGCGGGGGCAAATGCATTGGTTTTACTTGCTGCATCAAAACGCGCAAAAGCGATTGCGGCTCGTCTTGGTGTGATTTTAAAAGCTGGTGTTGTCAGCGATGCTTTAAGTCTTGCTATTGAAAATAATACTGTGATTGCCATACATCAAGTCTACGGTGGTTTAGCGCATGCGAAAGCAGAAATTCGTTCACCTTATGCTATTGCTACTGTGGGCAGTGCATTAGATGTGGAAGCCATTAAAGATGCACCCAATGCACAAATGGTGCAAAGTATCTTTATCGCTCCCGCACATACATTAAAAGTATTAGCACGTAAGCCAAAACAAGGTAGTACTGTTGATTTAGGTAAAGCGCATTGTGTTGTGGGTGTCGGACGCGGTTTTGGTAAGGCTGATGATATTGCATTAGCGTCAGCATTAGCGAAAGCCCTCCAAGGCGAAGTGGGTTGTTCTCGTCCAATTGCTGAAGGTGAAGGCTGGATGGAACACGATCGCTACATTGGTGTTTCAGGGGTGACCTTAGGTGCAGATGTTTATGTCGCTGTCGGTATTTCAGGGCAAATCCAGCATATGGTGGGTGTGGATAGAGCAAAAATCATTGTTGGGATCAACAAAGATAAAAATGCCCCTATTTTCAATATGGTAGATTACGGTATTGTTGGCGACCTCTACAAAGTGTTACCTGCATTAACCGCGAAGCTCGGCGACTAATCACCGTAGGTCGCTTAGTGATAATGTACTAAGCGACCACACATAATAAAAGGATAGGAAAGTATGTCAGACGATATTTTTGACGCCATTATTGTGGGTGGTGGACTTGCTGGTGGTACTGCTGCCTATGTATTAGCACAAGCAGGGTGTGATGTTTTAGTTGTAGAGCGAGGTAATTTCGCTGGCAGTAAAAATATGACGGGGGGACGTTTATACGCGCACAGTCTTGAAAAAATCATTCCCAATTTTGCTCAAGAAGCGCCAGTTGAGCGCCTTGTAATGCGTGAAAAAATTTCCATGCTAACGGAAACAGATGGGGTCACTTTAGATTATCAGCATACTCAACAAGAAGAGGAAGCCGCTCGCTCTTATACCGTATTACGTTCTTCTTTTGATCAATGGCTAATGGAGAAAGCAGAAGACGCAGGCGCACAAGTGATCACCGGTGTTCGCGTTGATGAAGTGTTAGTGAAAGACGGAAAAGTTTGTGGTGTTAAAGCGGGTGATGATGAAATTGAAGCTCATGTGGTGATCTTAGCAGATGGTGTGAATTCACTGTTAGCAAAGCAATTAGGTATGACACAAAAGGTGGATCCTCACACCGTAGCTGTGGGCGTTAAAGAGCTACTCGAGTTTACACCACAACAAATGGAAGACCGATTTGGTTGTACTAATGATGAAGGTTTAGCTTGGCTTTTTGCTGGCGCACCTTCAGGTGGGTATTTAGGTGGTGGATTTTTATATACCAATAAAAATACAGTTTCTTTAGGTCTTGTATTGGGACTACATAATGTCGACAAATTCGAAAAAACGGTTCCTCAATTATTAGAAGATTTTAAACAACATCCGGTTGTTGCTCCACTTATCAAAGACGGAAAATTATTAGAATATTCAGCACATATGGTACCTGAAGGGGGTATGAATATGGTGTCTGAGTTAGTCAAAGATGGTGTACTAGCTGCGGGAGATGCTGCTGGATTTTGCCTTAACGTTGGCTATACCGTAAGAGGAATGGATTTAGCCATTGCTTCAGGTGAAGCGGCTGCAAAAGCGGTATTAATGGCGAAAGAGCAAAACAGCTATAGCCAGAAAGAACTAAGTTGCTATCAATCTTTATTAAATGATAGTTTCGTCATAAAAGATATGAAGTTATACAAAGATTTACCTTCTTTCCTCGATAATACAAGATTCTTTACGGATTATCCGCAAATGGCGGCCAATGTCATGCATGACTTATTCGTGATTAATGGTCCAGAAAAACCAGTGCGTAAGAAAATACTGTCTCAGGTTAAGAAAGTCGGTGTGATGAACTTAATTAAAGATGGATTTAAGGGGGTACGTTCTTTATGAGTCAGGTAAACGTAGACGTTAAATTAGGGGTCAATAAATTTAATGTGGATGAAGAAAATCCACATATCGTCTTAAAGGATGATATTGATCCGGCTCAATTTGAAATCTTAATGAAAGCCTGCCCTGCTGGTTTATATAAGAAAGATGAAAAAGGGCAATATCTTTTTGATTATGCCGGATGTTTAGAGTGTGGTACTTGCCGTATTTTATGTGGCGAAACGATTTTAAAAAAATGGGAATATCCGTGTGGCACATTAGGGATTGAGTTTCGTTACGGCTGATATGATAACTTTTATCCCCCTTCTAGAATAACCTCCAAAAATTTAACTAGAGGGGGAGATAATAAGTTTATTTATCTTAATGAATGTATTTTCCGATACTCTGATGGGGTCATAAAAAATTCAGATTTAAATTTTCGACTTAAATTAGAAATATCGCTAAATCCACATTCATAAGCTAATTGTGTAATATTTTTCTCTGCTAAAAGAGGATTTACTAAAGCCGTTTTATAATTCTCAAGACGTTTTTGGTAGATCCAACGAAGTACAGATGTATTTTGTTCTTTAAATAACATCTGTAAATAGCGCACGGAGATCCCACAAGCATTTGCACATTCATTCACGCTGAGATCTGGATCAGACAGATGTTGCTCAAGATAGTGTTGAGCAAAATAAAACAGTGTTGATCTTCCTAAGCTTTGAGGTGGAGTTGCAATACTGTATTCACTGAAAGCTGACGTAATTAAATTCAATAAAATATCAGCTAGTTGCTGAGCATGTTGAGTGGGCATAGAATCTAAGAAAGGGATATAACGCATCACAAAGCTATAAACGAGGGAGCCTGTAATACTATTACCTCGTATTGCTCTTGCTGTTAGGTTCTGTGTATTACCTAAACGTGGTGCCAATTTTTCTCTTGGGATCAAAAGCTTAAATAACGAATAGTCGTTATCGAACGACCAAGAAACGGGTCTTGCCATATCAAAAATACAGAAATCGCCTTGTCGTAGAAAGGCCGTTCTGCCATCTTGAGTCAGATGACTTGTACCTGAGCGTTGGAGTTCTATTTGAAAATGCTCTTCTAGACTCAATTTGTTTCTTAAAGGACGGCTACTTGCCCAATGACCGTTAGATTCTAGCTGAATAAAGCGAATATCAGCCACCTTCTGCTCGACAATGTTGGCATAAAATCGAGAATGAGGCGGTAATTCGACTTCATTGCATTCATAAGACGATAAAAAGCGGTCTTTTATGGTATCCCTGAATACGGAAAACCGATCTACGTCAGGGAGCTCTCGAGTCGTAAACATGCTTTTCATAGTACGCCCACTTTATTGATATATTTTTGTTGTGTTGCTACTTATCTGGTATAAAAACGAGGTTAAACCAGATAAGAATAGAATAATTTTTATAATAATCTTATTTTAAATAAAATATTTATATTGCCAATAGTGTTAATAAAATAAAGCTAATATATTTTTATTTATTTCCAATTTATTAAATGGAAATTATTATAATCTATATGGTTGGTGTATAGCGATTTTTAATTATATCATTTTTAAATACCTTGTTCTAAGCTAACTATTTATCTTTAGATAGAGATCTCATAAATTTATAAATAGTAAATCCATATTGATATTTAAGTTGTTTCTTTTTTTTCAATATATGAGTAGATATGTATTTTATGTATTTAATGCAATGGATTATTAAATTAAATTTTTATTTATTGTTAATAATAAAGGCATTTATTATGTAGCAAATAAAATTAACATTAATAATGTTTATATTATGTATACATTTTTATTTTTAAGACCATACAATATTAATTGTAAAAATATTTAACCATATTCTGTTCACGATATTCCCTTGTTCACTAATCTTGAACAGATGCATATCGTGAACATGGAAACATGAGAAAGATTGTTAGTAAGGATTGTACATGGGTTGTAGTATTCCAATTAATCAATGATTTTTGGAGTGGGTTGCTCAATTTATAAACCATTATTTATGCCCTATTTAGCCCACTAAAATAAGTGAGCTAAATAAGGTTAATTTATCTCTTTTAGCGCAAACTCTGCACACTTTCTACTAAATTCGCCAACTGTGACACTACGCGATCGCCAATATCGGCATTATCGCCACCTAATGCTTTGTTGCGCATAAAATCTTTTTTGATTTGCTGCCAACGAATAGCATCTTGTTCGGTTAATGTGCCACGTATTTCCGCCAGTTTTAATAAGTTCTCTTCAGCACCCGTTGTGAGTAATTGGGCTTCGCCAAGATAGTGATCGTCGAGTAAGCGTTCAATTTCTTTCTCATTCATAACCGCAGAGACTTTTTCGCTTAATTTATTCATATTGCGATAACTGCCTTGTAAGCGGAATGCAGGCTCAGTACGATATTTATCGGATTGTGCCGCACTTGCTATATATTGTTGATTTACTTTTAAAATCACATCACGCAAAGTAATTAGATGTTTTAATACCATCACAATTTCATTAATTTCCGCATCCGAATAAGGATAACTGAGGGAATTGGTTGAAACTGATTTACCCATGGCTTTATCAACCAAAAGATAGAGATCGTTTAGATCACGTAAAGCAAGGGGAGCAAGAACGGAGTTAGAGGTTAAGCTATTTTCAATATAACTGAGTGCAAAGGCGTCATCCATTCCTCCTAATACCTCACCAAGATTATAGATATTAGCACGGTTAGCTAACATATCAGGGATCTTAAATAGTTCACCAGACTCGGTATAAGGGTTACCGGCCATCACCACACAGAATTTTTTACCACGCATATCATAGGTTCGGGTTTTCCCTTTCCAAACCCCTTCAATACGGCGTGTGCCATCACATAGCGAGATAAATTTTTGTAGGAATTCAGGGTGTGTATGCTGAATATCATCGACATACAACATCACATTATTGCCCATTTCAAGGGCAAGATTGAGTTTTTCTAGCTCTTGTTTTGCTGTTGCGTTTGGCGCTTGTTCGGGATCTAATGACAAAACATTATGACCTAAAGCAGGGCCATTTATTTTCATAAAGATCAGTCCCAAACGATCGGCTACATATTCCATTAAGGTCGTTTTACCGTAACCTGGTGGGGAGATCATTAATAATAATCCCATCAAGTCAGTGCGTTTCCCTTCACCTAATGCACCAATCTGTTTTGCCATATTGTCACCAATAATTGGCAAATAGACATCGTTAATCAGTTTATTACGCACAAATGAACTGAGAGGTTTTGCTTTAAACTCATCCAGTTTTAAACGCTGGCGCTCTTCAAGAACAATTTTTTGTCGTAAAGTCAGATAATGATTAAAGGCGGGAATAAAGGTTTTACGCTGTCCGCGCATACGACTGAAATAATCATCTAAACTCAATGAAAGTGTTTGATTTTCAATAGTAGGATGCTCACCTAATAATCCGTTTACCTTAAAGTATAAATCAACCTCGCTATAACGTGCAGAGGCGATTTTATCTAACATAATAATGGCAATTGCCCCCGGAATATAAGGGGTTAGATGAGCATAATCGGCTTGAGAGCACAATCCTTGTAGCCAATTTTGAATCAATGCCCAACGTTGTGCATAACGTGAGGCTAAATTTTGTTGTGAACGATTAAAATCAATCCACATATGAGCGGCTTCTAATCGGTTTTGTAAGGCAACAACGAGCTCTTTGGCATATTTACTGTAAACCAATTCTATTGGTGTTCTTGCTAATGCAAAACTTAAATATTCAGCGGCTTGGATCGGAACATAAGATCCACATTTAATCGGATTATCAGTAAGGAATAGGCGGATATCCGCTTCTATTTCTGCCTGTAAATCAATTAATGCATCATCATTATGAAACAGTTGTTGAATATTCACTGCCGTTCGTGCGCGCTCTGGCCATAATGCTGGGTATTCATTAGTTTGTACTTTTTCCCAGAAAATAGCAGCAATTGCCCGTGCTGTTGGGTTATAACGAAGCAGATCGGCACTTTCACCTACAGGTAGGAGTTTCTTTAGAATGGCGATAGCATCGTGATCGTGGATCCCTTTTTCATAGCCTTCTTTATAGCGAGGTGTTGCGAAATCACGTACTAACTTTTCTAATTTTTCAGGTACACTCAGTGCTTCTTTTAAGATTTCAAGGGTTAATCCATCTTGACGTTTTGATGCAGCATAGATAATTGAATAGGCGAGATATTCCGCACGATACACCGTTTCAGATTCTGAACTTAATGTTGCATTCCAGTAAGGGCGCAGTGTTTCAAGCTCTGGATGGTCGATTGGCTCTTGGAAATCGGTACCAGTTAGATACAACCAAAGCTTATCTTCTTTCGGTAAAATAGTAAGATCTAGCTCTTGTGTATTAACGCTAAAACGGTGACGAGGGCCTAATTTAATAACATTGCCGCCCTCTTCAAAGATATCCGTTTTATCACGTAAGATACGGATGGCTTGATCACGAGACGATTTAAGGCGGGCATCAATATCATCTGCTTTAACGTTATCATTGATTTCTCTTAGTTTTTCAATGATTTCACGTGTTTTTAATGCTAAAGGATCAGAGGCAAAAAAAGCATTTAATTCATCTTGTGATTGCAACCGAGTTGTTCTACGTTGCAGATTTTCTAAGAGACGATTAGCAGCAGTTAATAAGCTTTGTGAACGACGTTGACGATCATCAAGTAACGATTGTTTATGCGCCTCAAAAGTCTCTAATAACTCTTCACGTTTTGACAAGATATCATCAAGAAATTCATCATGCTGACTAAATTGGCTTTCTAATTCTTCTAGCTGTACTAGCAGTCGTGAAAGCTGCTCTTCACAACGTTCCGGATCTGTTGCCAGTGATAAAGCATTGGTGATCCCCTGACTAAATAGGCGGAATTGCGCACCAAATTGAGCGACGGTTTCTACGCTACTTTGTGATTTTCTTTTTTGCTGTAAGCGAGCTCGTGATTGATTGAGTTGTGCATAAATTTGGGAGATGGCATCAATAATCTGTGTTTGTTGCGTCACATCCTCAAAGGTGAGTGATGCCATCAGATTTGACAGCATGTCTAAATCTTCTGACATCTGCGCCATCTCATTCATTGGTACATCAAGCTGAGCACTGTTTTGTGCTTTTTCTATCTGTTGTTCAAAAGTAGTAAGCTGTGTTTTAAAAGGCTGTAGCGCTTTGTCGCTGGCAAGAAATTGGGCTGTGGCTTGCGAAACACGTTGCTGTGCCTCGGTTATTTCCGTTTCCATTTTATTTAATTGCGTTAAATCCATATAACGGAATTCACGCAAAGAAATAAGGTGTCCATGGTGTGTATTGAGCGAATTTAAACTATCAACAAATTGTTGAATATCGGTCCAACTATCAGGCAGTGTCAGTGATAACAGAGATTTCTGACGGTTGATCGCTTCTTGCATTGATTTCGCTGATTGTTGACGAATACTTTCGACTTTTTCATATTCATCAAGCACTAATTCACTTGTTTGAGCGATTTCTTTTAGTAAGGGGCCAATACCTAGACAGTGTTCATCATTAAACCAGTAATAGAGATCTAATAAGCTTTTTGGTTGTTGGCTAAGTTGCTCATAACGAGCGATGGAAACTTGGCTACCTTCAATTTCTTTGGCGACATGTAAAATTTCTGAGATCCCGCGAACTAAATCGGCATTACCAATACGCCCATAAAAGCCGTTTCGTGGCGGTTGTTTATCAGCAAATTCTTCAGAATAGAAGGGCGTTTGCCAAACTTGCATCGGGTGAACACGGGTAGCTTCTTCGCCTTCCCCTTCAAATAGCACCATTTTGCCATCTTCTAGCATGGCATAGCCATGACCGACCAATGGTGTCGCCAATTTACGCTCAATCATATTGTAATTAAATAGCGCGAGACGACCTTGTGTCGGTGAATAGAAGACATACAGCACATCTTCACCGTTAGGTGAACGACGCAAACGACGAAAATACATACCTTCCATTGGTTGATCAAAGGTTTTGTAATCGCCATTTTGTAGATAGTAGCCGCCGGGAAAAATGATACCGTGATCTTCCGGAAGTTGCACACAAGCTTGCCCAATGGCATCAATACGCTGAACACTTTGTGTTAGTGTGTTATAGACTAAATAACGCCAATTCTCTTCGCGGTAAGGAAGCACTTTTAATAAAATTAAACTGCCAGTTTGTGCATATTCAATTTGTGCATCATCAAGGGACTGGTTTTTATCTAAGACCGCTTCACGATAAATACCTAAACCATCTTCGGTATTGTTTTCACATTTGACAGTCAGATCGCCACCGGTGGTTTCTACAAAGACTGTATCTAAAATGTTGATATGAGGAAAACGCCCATTTACCGTATCTTCACGTTGTGTTTTTATCCAATCAAAATCGTAAGCAGGGGGGAGTGCTATATCGCGTTCGCCACGATTATCAATATATTCAATACGTTGTTTGTCACTGGATATCGACCAACGGAAGACGCGTACATCGGTAATACGATCGCCAATTTGAAAACTAGCGAGTAATTTACCATCACGCTCAACTAGCTGTAGTAGTTGCGTATTTTTATAGTAAGTGTATAGCTCGGTAAAATCTTGGATAAAGCGATTATCATTTAAAAAAGTGCCTTCATAAGCAACCGCTTCAACATCAAACTCGCCATTATTATCAATTAAGCGATAAAGTGAAAAAACATCTTCAAGGTGCGTTTCTCGTTTTAAACCGAGGAAAACGTTATAACCAAATAGTAACCATTCACCAACGCGAACAATATCTCTTGCTTGGCAATTATTCTCTGTTCGAATACGAATACGGCCAATGATATCCATTTGGCTTTGACCAAATTCAGCTAATCGATGCTGATTGAGTTCAGTGGCTTTTACATGTAACTGCTGACCTTGCTCGGTAAGGCGTTTACGCAATATTTCATATGCGCCACCTTGTGCAACAGCGCTATCAAGTATTTCCTGTTCGCGATTCGTATCATGAATATCAGACATGGTATAACGGATTTCCTTGGCTTAAACGATAGAAACAATCGAAAAGACATAGAGAATTTCTCTATGTCTTTTCCTCTCCTTTTAGAGCGATATTAATCTTCTTTTGGGGTGTCTGATTTTGCTGTGACTTCTTTGATCAGTTGACCCGCACCTTTAGTCGCCATAAATCCATTAATTAATTCTTGAACTTCTGGATTTTTTAGCAGTGAAGCAACATCTAAATTTTTATCTTGTTGAGTACGATTAATCAATTTCTCAACGTTCTCTTTGGCAAAGCTACTTTTATCCATAAAACCATCAACCGCTTTACCTAAGCTCAGTGCTTTAGAGAAGGTATTAAAGAAGTTGCCATCACCACCGACAATTTCAATATTCGTTTTGCTCAGTGCAGCTGCTAATACATCTGCTTGCTCACGGGCAATCTCTTTATTTGCTTCAATAGAAGCCATGGCTTGTTCAAATTGTTTTTCAAGGCGCATACGGAACTCTTCATGAGCACGAGCAGTATCACTGAGGTGATCCATTGACTTGAATTTATCTGTTAAACCGTCAGCTTCTGCTTTCAGACGTTGGCGGATCACTTCTGCTTGTGCTGAACCTAATTGACCTTCACCACGCGCTTGAGCAGCCAGTTTTTCTTCAAGAATTTTCGCATCAGCAAGACCCAGTTTTTCTTTGGCATTCGCTTGTTGCTCTTCACCGCGAGCTTGAGCTGCTAATTTCTCTTCAAGAATTTTCGCTTCAGCAAAACCTTGTTGTTGTTGCGCTTGTGCTTTTGCTTCCATGACTTGCGCTTCGCTTAAGCCTTTTTCTTTCAAGCCACGCGCTTGTGCCAACAGCTGTTCCGCTGTGATATTGGCTTGTACTAAACCTTCTTTTTCTTCTGCTTCGGCAGTTGCTTGACGAACACGTGCTTCGGCAAGGCCTAATGCTGCGTGTTCAGCTTCGATCCCTTCAGCTAAGCGTTTTTTCGCTTCAGCTTGTTTCACAGAGGCTTCTAATTCTGCTTTTGCCATGGTGCTGATTTCTTCAGCTTTATGTTTTGCACTTGATTCATCCGCTTCGGCTTTTTTCACTTGGCGTACTAAAGATTCTTCGGCTTCAGCTTGCGCATTAATCACCGTCACTTGGCGCATACGCTCAGCTTCTGAGACTTCACGTACTTCTTTAATACGCTCTTCTTCTTGTGCGACCGTTTTTTCAACAGCAACACGCTCGCGGATCACATTTGAAATATTTTTGCGCTCTTCTTCTAACGCTTTTTCTTTTTCAATACGTTGTAGTTCAACTTCTCGCTCACGAGCGACAATTTCTAATTCACGGGCACGATTAACGCGCTCTTGCTCGATAGCTACCGCTCTGGTGCGATTTTGTTGCGCGACTTCGACTTCACGCATACGGTTTTCTTCTCGTATTTCAATTTCTTGCTGAGTTTGAATACGAGCTTGCTCTGCTTTTAGACGCTCTTCTTCTTGTACTCGTAAGGTTTCTGAACTTTCACGGGCACGGATATTATCAATTTCACGCTGTTGGCGAGCTTCTGCATCTGCTTGTTGGCGCTCTAAAGCCAGACTTGCTTCGCGAGTTTCAACATTTTTCTTTTGAATCGCTAACTCTTGGTCACGCTCTTTTTGATTCGTTTCGATATTATGTATTGCAGTAATTTCGGTAATTTTGCGAATACCTTCTGAATCAAAAATATTATTTGGATCAAGGGCTGATTTAGGGGTTTGCTCTAAATAGTCGATGGCCACATCTTCTAACGCATAACCATTGAGATCTTTACCAATCACATCAACAATACGATCACGGAAATTTTGTCTATCTTCAAATAATTTCGATAACTCAAATTGTTTGCCGACGGTTTTTAAGGCTTCAGAGAATTTAGCACTAAATAATGTACTCACGGCTTGATGATCTGATGCTCTATCTACACCAATCGCTTTAGCGACTTTTAATACATCTTCCGTTGTTTCATTAACACGCAGGTAGAAGGCGACAGTAATATCTGCACGTAAATTATCTTGGCAAATTAATCCATCTTTACCACGGCGATCGACTTCTAAGGTTAAAAGCGAAATACGCATAAACTCTTTTTTGTAGATAACCGGATAAACTAAAGCCCCAGTAAAATGAACTTTAGGTTGTGATGTCATGTCGTTAACAATTAATGCTGTACCTTGTGGAACCTTAATATAAAACGCTTTGAATAAACCAAAGAGTCCTAAAATAACTAAGATCACACAGCCAATAATTGTTAAGAAAGGCATAACGAAAGCCAAATCCATACATTTTTCTCCATAGGTTCAGACGATGTCGTCATTTTTAATCTTAATGTGTCTGTTAACTTATTTTCCTTTCACCGAATTTATCATTAGCGGTGAAATTCATCTTCCGTTACGACTTGATAACTATGAGTAGGCGCGTCATAACTAATAATAATTACGCTATCCCCTCGTTTAATATTTTCTGTTGCTGGCGCTCTGATCTGTAAAATTAAACCGGCACCACCATCTTCTAATAGGGCTTCACCTTTATTTTCTGTGACATATTCGGAGCGTACTACAGCAAATTTTCCTACTAGTTGGTGAACTGATTTAGGTTTGCTACGAGAAATGAGCTTATTGCGGATTGGTTTTAAGCATAGCGCTGTTAAATTAAGAGAAACAAAGCTGATGATAATAAAAGCAATAAAGCCGATAACATAACGCAATAAATCTGTTTCAATAAAACGAATAAACCAATGTACGCAAAAGTAACTAATAAACCAGCCGAACAAAGTGAAGAAGGTTAATATAATGGTTACCGGAATGCCGGCAAGCCCTAATTTAGTTAGCCAACCCGCAAGGCCCGTCGCATCGACATCTAATTCGCTATCGATATTAAATAAATCGATATCTAATAGTCCAAAAGCAGCACATAGCCAATAAAAGAGGATAATAATAAGTAAGGCACTAAAGATAATGCTAGGAAAGGCTAAGCTATTTTGGAAAAAAAGGTTCATAAAGCGTTCTCTTAAATTAACGAGATGAGCGTGTCTCTTTTAGGTTAATACTAATAATACTATGTTAAATGGTTGAAAAAACATGTGGTTGAGAACACATTTTGTCTATCTTAATTTATTTTTATGTTCATTGGTAGTTAAGATAAATGACTAAGATAGCAATGAGATAGTATTAATTCTTCTGTATTAGAAAATCAGATCATTCTTTAAAAAAGATAAAAGTGATTTTACTCTGATGGCAATACCTTATCTTAAGGTAATAATTATTTTGTTGTGCAAAAAATAAATATATTGAGTGAATATTCTATTTCATTAAGAAGATAGGAGTATTGTTGAAAAATACTGAAGAAAAGATCGGCTAAAAATAGTAACCACAATAAAAAATGGGTAATAATATTAAATGATTTTTTTTAGTTGATAAAAATGATAAATTTATTGCTGTCATAGAACTAAAAGCTCACCAATAAAAGGATATTTTATGCGTAAGTTAGTCGTTGGTTTGGTTTTGCTTCTTATCATTATTTTTGTTGTATTGATTAATGCTTATAATAAAATCCAGAAGAATGACGAGTTAGTTACTGCGGCGGCATCAGAATTATTAAATCAATATCAACGTCGTTTAGATTTGATCCCTAATCTAGTCAATACAGTTAAAGGGTACTCAAATTATGAAAGCCAAGTATTACAAGATGTTGTAAAGGCAAGAGCGTCTGTTGGACAAATTAATGTCAATACGCGTTTATTTGAAAATTCTACACTTGCTACGAGTTATCAAAAAGCACAGGATGATTTGGGAAAATCTTTATCACGTCTTTTAGCTATTTCAGAAAGATATCCTGACTTGAAAGCTAACACATTATATCAAGATCTGATGGTGCAATTAGAGGGGGCCGAAAATCGTATCTCTGTTGCTAGAGGGCGATATATCGAGGCAGTTCGTCATTATAATACTCAGATTAGACAGTTTCCTTATAACTTCATAGCTATCGTTATGGGATATGATAAAAAAGTCAATTTCACTGTTGAGAGTGAACAGGAAATAAAAGTAACACCAGTGGTGGACTTTGCCTCATGATACGTAAGGTTTCATTCTTATTCTCATTGTTCTTATTTAGCTTTAGCGTGATAGTGAGTGCATCAGCGAATGATATTCCTCAACTAAAAACAGATAGAGTGATTGATAGTGCAAATTTATTGACTGCACAACAATTCAAAGCGTTAAATACTTTATTGGTTAACTTCGAAAATAGTCGTAATGATGGATCACAATTTGTTGTCTATATCGTTCCAACGACAGGGAAAGAAACCATCGAATCCTTTGCTTTTCGTGTTTTTAATCAATGGAAGATAGGCAGAAAAGGGAAAGATAATGGATTATTGCTCGTGGTGGCAATTAATGATCGTAATGTTCGTTTTGAAGTCGGGTATGGCTATGAGGGAGCATTAACTGATGTACTGGCAGGACGAATTATTCGCAATGAAATGTTGCCATTTTTTCGTTCAAATAATTATTATGCAGGCATCGAACAAGGGGTTAAAAATGCTATTCAAGCCGTTAATCATGAACCAATAAGCTTCACTAACTCACAGATAAATACTAATACACTTAAAATATTCCACACACATTTTATCCTAATTTATTTGGTAATATTAGGCGGTGTTTATTGGTTTCAGTTGATATTCTCGACGCGAAAAATAAAAACCAAAATTAATCAATTATTAGCGCCTAGAGGAAGAAAAAAGAAAAATCCAGCAGACCAAAAAGGTAAGTTAAGTATAAAGCAACGTAAACAGTTGAAAAATTATCTGCAATATTCGTACTATTTTCCTACATTTTCAACGTTATTTTTCCCCATGACACTCTGTTTTGCGGCGGTGATGTTTTATACACAAGTCTTTCTTGATGGTATTATTGATAATTTTGTTTTAGTGATAATAGTCATATTGTCATTATTATGTAATTTTATCGTATTAGTGGTTTTATTTGGTATTATCAACCTGTTATTTCCAATTTATCGGCAACAACGAAAAGAATGGAAAGCGATTTGTGTCGCTAGTCCGTTTGGTTCACCGTTTAATCAACTGCCATATTCAAAACGTATTCGTAGACGTAGTGGTTATTCAGGCTCTGGTGGTTATTCGAGTTCGTCTTATTCATCAAGTTCATCAAGTTCATCAAGCTCTTCTAGTTCTTCTAGCGGTGGTGGCGGTGGTTCGAGTGGTGGTGGGGGTGCTTCAGGGAGTTGGTAGAGGAATATGTCGCTATTTTTATCTTATGATGCAATCACCAGAGCGTAATCTGCATGTTGTGAAAAGGCTATTAGGGCATGCCAGTATTACATCGACATTAGAATACATTGATGAAAGTGTTGATAACTTGCGAGATATACTTGAAGCGGAATTGATGTGATAAGAATAACAGGAGGAGTATCTAGATTTGACAGCAATTAGGAAAGAAAGTAAAAGTGACAAATAAAAAAACAGCCTTGATATGAGCAAGACTGTTTAGTTTAAGAGTTTTAACATAAAGTGACTGTGCCAAATTATATTATTTTTCAACTCTTTTTTGCCCTCTCAGTGACTTAACTCACTGACGAACAAAATAAATATGGTGCCCGGACTCGGAATCGAACCAAGGACACGGGGATTTTCAATCCCCTGCTCTACCGACTGAGCTATCCGGGCAACGAGGCGCATTAAACCGTATTCAGCGTGATGCGTCAACGTCTTTTTAATAAAAAATGCAAAAATAAGTTTGTTTGCTCTCTTTTTATTCTATTTGAGTCTGATTTTTCAGCACAAGCGATTTTCTAATAAAAAATGCTTAAATAACAATCAGTAAAGATAGTCCATTTTTATCTTTTAAAGAGATATTTTTCCTTTGCTTATCACTTAACCGCTTTGCTCTTCCTCTCATCGAGAGTAATGGAATAAGAGAACGAAATGAGCAATTACTCTAATTGCAATATTGATATGCAATCAGCTTAGCGCACCATTTTTACGACATTGGGCGATTTTAAGAATATCTTGAGCTAATAGTTTTGCTGTCGTGATATCGTCAGCACGACGATTGACCATTAAGCGACTTAAACAGCCTTCTAAGATGAGTTCCATTTGTTTAGCAACTAACTCACTATCTTCAAGATCAAGCTTGCGTAGTAGCATTCTAGAGTATTCAAATGAGCTTTGCTTTTGGCGCTGGCTTAACTGATGGATTTGTGAATGCTCATCAGGATAAGCACTACAAGCAGCAACAAACAAACAGCCTGGAAAACGATTTTTTTCTAAGCGCATAGCCAGCTGATCGTAACGTGCTAGTAATTTTTGCTCTGTGGTCAGCGTTTCATCTAATATCACTTGACGTTGCCAAATATCAATTTGCTGTCCATGATGGCGTAGACAATCAAAAATTAACGCGTCTTTATCAGGCCAAAAAGGTTGGAGTTCAGATTCAGTAATATCAAATCCCTGCAATAACTCAGGCAACGTAGCGGCAAGCCCATGTTGCTCTAATTGGATAAGTACGTGGTCTAATAATGCTTCACGTTGCACGGAAATCTCCTTAAATCATAGTGTCGCAAGAGCACCATAATTAACAGATTTTAATCAGAAATGAAAGTAACAGCCGCGAGTGGGGTAGTGTCAAAATGAAATCCCCTCATCCATTTGGGTGAGGGGACTTATTTTTATATCTAGTTAAAAAGTAAAGCTTTTTGCAATGTCTTTTTAAATATTGGTTTTAAACTACAAAATCATACCGCCGAAGAGGAAACCAAATCCGACCGCTAATATCACACCGATAGTACCAGGAATAAAGAATGGATGGTTAAAGACTAATTTACCAATACGAGTTGTACCCGTATCATCCATTTGAACAGCAGCAACCAGTGTTGGGTAAGTTGGTAGAATAAATAGACCAGAAACTGCTGAGAATGATGCAATCGCTGTTAATGGAGAAACACCTAAAGCTAAAGCCATTGGCATTAACGCTTTTGCTGTTGCCGCTTGTGAATATAATAAGGCAGAGCAGAAGAAGAAAATAACCGCTAATAACCAAGGATGACCTGTGATTAAATCACCGGCAGTCAGTTTGATCCAATCGATATTACTTGAAACGAAAGTATCACCTAACCAAGCAACACCCAGAATACAAATACATGCACTCATACCTGCTTTAAATGTACTTGAGTTTAAGATGTTATCTGTTTTAACTTTACAGAAAACAGTGATAAGGGTTGCCACACTCAGCATAATGATAAGGATAGCGTTAGTGGTGTTCATTAACGGCTCTTTTACAATGCCTAAACTTGGGCTATTGATAATGGCATAAGTGACCACACAAATAACACCAAGTAAGAATAGCATTACAGAAGATTTAGCACCCGGTAATGTTTCTCTACGCTCTTTACTATTACGTAATTCAACTAGACCTTGCTCTAAACGTTGACGATAAATCGCATCATCAGACAGTTTTGAGTTAAATACCCAAGAGATGATGAATGACATCAGAATAATAGCAAGGAAGGTCGCTGGTAATAAAATAGATAACAGAGTGATATAACTTACTGTATTACCTTCACCGACCATTGCAGGGTTTTCCATGACTGATGCCATATAAACAACCGCAGCAGAAATAGGTGATGCTGTAATACCAATTTGCGCAGCAACCACACCTGTTGATAATGGGCGACAAGGTTTGATGCCTTGCTCTTTAGCAACTTCAGCAATAACGGGTAATGTAGCTAAAGAGATATTACCTGTACCTGCAAAGAGAGTTAATAAATAAGTCACAATTGGCGCAAGTATTGTGATGTATTTAGGATTACGTCTTAATAGTTTTTCTGTTTGATCAACTAAATAATCTAAACCACCAGCAACCTGCATCGCAGAGATTGCGGCAATAACAGCCATAATGATGGAGATCACATCAAAAGGGATAGTACCTGGTTTAACACCGATAGCGGCTAATACTAACACCCCTAAACCACCGGCAAACCCGATACCAATTCCTCCTAGTCTCGCACCGAGGAAAATGGCCAGCAGAACGATAATCAATTCTACGGCTAACATAGCGTTTACTCCTTGAGATAATTAAAAAAATGAGAAAGATAAGTTAAATTTTTGTTTTTACAATCAAGTAAAAAGGCACGTCTCTTAAAGAGTCCGTGCCTTGTATTTTTAAGAGCTCATTCTTATGTTTAACATGATTATGTTATGAAACATAAATATTAATCATCGAAGCGTTTTGCTTTGTAAGCCGGGTGTTTTAGGTTCTCAACAGAGAAGATATCATCCAGTTGTTCTTCAGTTAATAAGCCACGTTCTAATACCACTTCACGTACGCTCTTACCTGTTTCTGCACAAATTTTACCAACGATGTCGCCGTTGTGGTGACCGATGAATGGGTTTAGATAAGTTACGATACCGATTGAGCTAAATACGAAGTGTTCACAGATTTCTTTATTAGCAGTGATACCATCAACACATTTTTCAACTAAGTTACGGCAAGCGTTGCTTAATAGAGAAATTGATTCAAACATTGCTTGACCAATAGCCGGTTCCATTACGTTTAATTGTAATTGACCTGCTTCAGCTGCCATGGTGACGCAAGTATCATTACCGATAACTTTAAAGCAAGCTTGGTTCACAACTTCTGGGATAACTGGGTTTACTTTAGCTGGCATGATTGAAGAACCTGCTTGTAATTCTGGCAGGTTAATTTCTTTCAGGCCGGCACGAGGACCAGAAGAAAGTAAACGTAAGTCATTACAGATTTTAGACATTTTCACTGCTAGACGTTTTAATGCAGCGTGAACCATCACGTAAGCACCACAGTCAGAGGTTGCTTCGATTAAGTCTTCAGCTGGAACGCAAGGTAAACCAGTTACTTCTGCTAATTTTTCAACAGCTAATTTTTGGTAGCCAGGTGCAGTATTTAAACCAGTACCGATAGCAGTTGCACCTAAGTTCATTTCTAACAGTAATTCAGCAGTACGTTTTAGGTTTTTGATTTCTTCTTTCATTAATACTGAGAAAGCGTGGAATTCTTGGCCTAAAGTCATTGGTACAGCATCTTGTAATTGAGTACGACCCATTTTCAGGATGTCTTCAAATTCAGTTGCTTTTCTATCAAAACCTGCTTTCAGTAGCTCAATAGACTCAGTTAATTTAATAACAGAGTTATAAACTGCGATACGGAAACCACAAGGATAAGCGTCGTTTGTTGATTGGCTCTTATTCACGTGATCGTTAGGGTTCAGATATTGATATTCACCTTTTTGATGACCCATTAATTCCAAACCGATGTTTGCGATAACTTCGTTAGTATTCATGTTTAATGAAGTACCAGCACCACCTTGGAATACATCAACTGGGAATTGATCCATGTGTTTGCCTGTTTCTAAAACAACATCACAGGCTTTGATAATCGTATCAGCGATTTCGCGAGGAATAGTGTGAAGCTCTTTGTTTGCTAATGCAGCGGCTTTTTTCACCATGACCATACCGCGGATGAATTCTGGAACATCATTGATTGTACGATCACTGATGTAGAAGTTTTCAATTGCACGTAAAGTGTGGACGCCGTAGTAAGCATCAGCAGGAACTTCTCTTTTACCTAACAGGTCTTCTTCGATACGAGTTTTATTTGACATGAGAACCTTCTTATTAAAATTTTAACTGTCTAGTTATGCGCTTGTTAATAAAATATATCGTTAACGGTTAATAATGTAATATAACTTACCGTTTTGCTTGGTACTGACACGATCATATTCGGGTTGTAAGCAAATACCTTTAAGCTGGATCACTTTATAAGTAAATAACGCTGAATTATTTTCTTTTTGTGATCTATCTCATGGATTTTACAGTTCTACTTCTCTTTTTATGCTCCCTTGAAAAGGAGGATTAGGCTCCCCATTATTATGTAGATAAACTAAGAAAAAGCGAGTGTATAAGCTGTTAGCTTAGAGGTGGTTCACACTCCTTTCTATTAATAATATGAATCTTTTTTATAAAAGGAGAACCAAGTGCGTTGGCTCCCATTAATTGTTATCTGCCTTCTTATTTATATAGAAGCTGTGATTTTTGTGCATGTTGCCTCTTCAATTGGCGTTCTTACAACCCTATTCCTAGTGGTACTGACTTCTTGTGTCGGGATCTCTTTGGTCAAAAATCAAGGTGTGAAAAATATTGCTTCAATGCAACAAAAATTAGCCATGGGAGAAGTGCCTGCGGCTGAAATGGTGAAAAGCGTTTCGTTGGTGTTGGCAGGGATTTTGTTATTGATCCCTGGCTTCTTTACTGATTTCCTCGGCTTACTTTTATTGTTACCCCCATTACAAGCGCTATTGGTAACAAAACTGATTACGCGTATCAAAATTTATACCCCCGGACAGGGTGGAAATGGCTTTTCTTCCCATCAAGGTGGGAGTACTTTTGAAGGTGAATATCAACGTAAAGAAGATTCACCTAGTAAGCAACTGAATAATAAGGATGAACATCAGGATAATGACCATTTTTCTGATAAAAAATAATTAACTATAAGCATAATCATCTAAAAAGGGGATTTTTTGAAAAAAAACACTTTTCTCCCCCTTGAAGTTTTATTGGATGCCCCCACTTGTATCGTCATGGTACTGGTTCATCTTAGGCACTGGTATCAACCTTAATCCTGATATGGACTTTTTTATAGGAGATCTATTAATGAAGATTCGTCCATTACATGACCGTGTTATTGTTAAACGTAAAGAAGTCGAAGCTAAATCAGCAGGTGGTATCGTACTGACTGGCTCTGCAGCGGGTAAATCAACTCGTGGCGAAATCTTAGCAGTTGGTAACGGCCGTATTATGGAAAACGGTGAAGTCAAACCACTCGATGTTAAAGTTGGCGATATCGTAATTTTTAACGATGGTTATGGTGTTAAATCAGAAAAAATTGATAACGAAGACGTGCTTATCATGTCTGAAAGCGACATTTTAGCAATTGTAGAAGCATAATTTTTCTCTTTTAAGATCTTCTTAAACTGAACGAATTCAAAGGAAATATACGATGGCAGCTAAAGACGTCAAATTCGGTATAGACGCTCGTAATAAAATGTTACGTGGTGTTAATGTTCTTGCAGATGCAGTTAAAGTAACTTTAGGCCCTAAAGGTCGTAACGTTGTTTTAGATAAATCTTTCGGTGCACCTGTTATCACTAAAGACGGTGTTTCTGTTGCCCGTGAAATCGAATTAGAAGATAAATTCGAGAATATGGGTGCTCAGATGGTGAAAGAAGTTGCTTCTAAAGCTAATGATGCGGCAGGTGACGGTACTACAACTGCAACAGTGTTAGCACAAGCAATTATCGCCGAAGGCTTAAAAGCAGTTGCCGCTGGCATGAACCCTATGGATCTGAAACGCGGTATCGATAAAGCCGTTGTGGGCGCAGTAGAAGAACTGAAAAAACTGTCTGTTCCATGTTCAGATACTAAAGCTATTGCTCAAGTAGGTACTATTTCTGCTAACTCTGATGAAACCGTTGGTACTCTGATTGCTCAAGCAATGGAAAAAGTGGGTAAAGAAGGTGTCATCACTGTAGAAGAAGGTACTGGCTTAGAAGATGAGCTGGATGTTGTTGAAGGTATGCAGTTTGACCGCGGTTACCTGTCTCCTTACTTCATCAACAAACCAGAAACAGGTACAGCTGAGTTAGAAAATCCATTCATCCTATTAGTTGATAAAAAAGTCTCTAATATCCGTGAATTACTTCCTGTTTTAGAAGGTGTTGCTAAAGCAAACAAACCTCTGCTGATCATTGCAGAAGATGTTGAAGGTGAAGCACTGGCAACATTAGTCGTCAACAACATGCGTGGTATCGTGAAAGTTGCTGCGGTTAAAGCACCAGGTTTTGGTGATCGCCGTAAAGCAATGTTACAAGATATCGCTATTCTAACTAATGGTACTGTGATTTCTGAAGAAATCGGTATGGAGTTAGAAAAAGCAACGCTGGAAGATTTAGGCCAAGCGAAACGTGTTGTTATCAACAAAGATACGACAACCATCATCGATGGTCTGGGTGAACAAGAGGCTATCAGTGGCCGTGTTGCTCAAATCCGTCAACAAATCGAAGATGCAACTTCAGATTACGATCGTGAAAAACTGCAAGAGCGTGTGGCTAAATTAGCTGGCGGTGTTGCGGTAATTAAAGTCGGTGCGGCAACTGAAGTTGAAATGAAAGAAAAACGTGCTCGTGTTGATGATGCTCTGCATGCAACTCGCGCAGCAGTTGAAGAAGGCGTTGTTGCTGGTGGTGGTACTGCACTTGTTCGCGTTGCTAATGCGCTGCGTGAAATGACAGGTGATAACGAAGAACAAACAGTTGGTATCCGTGTTGCACTACGTGCAATGGAAGCGCCAATGCGTCAAATCGTTGCTAACGCAGGTGAAGAGCCTTCTGTGGTAGTTAACGATGTGAAAGCTGGCCAAGGTAACTACGGTTATAACGCTGCAACAGAAGCTTATGGCGATATGATTGAAATGGGTATCTTAGATCCAACTAAAGTAACTCGTTCTGCTCTGCAATTCGCAGCTTCTATCGCAGGTCTGATGATCACCACTGAAGCAATGGTGACAGATTTACCTAAAGACGAAAAAATGGATTTAGGTGCTGCTGGTGGAATGGGCGGCATGGGTGGAATGGGCGGCATGATGTAATTCATCTGCTAGCTGTTTTACACCAAAAACCCGAGCTTAGGCTCGGGTTTTTTTACATAATAAGTCGTTCTGGCTGTTTATATCATTTTTATCCAAAGCACCGTAAAACCCCGTCCTTCAGGCCGGGGAGATAAGGCGCGGTTTTTTAACTAACTAGGTGTTTCCTGTTGCTCAATGTACTGGCGGATAATGGATATTGGTGCGCCACCACAACTCCCCGCGAAATAACTCGGCGACCAAAGAACCCCCTTGTAGTAATCGCGTTGGGCAATATCAGGACGATCACGTCGAAGTAATCGACTCGATACCCCTTTAAGGCTGTTAACCAGATTAGATATCGCCAGTTTTGGCGGGTAATTAATCAATAAATGAACGTGACCCCGTTCCCCATCCATTTCAACCAGTTCAACATCAAAATCAGCACAAACACTGGCAAAGTAGCCTCGCAATTTTTCAATTGCATCCTGATCAAATATTTTTCGCCTGTATTTTGTGACAAAGACCAAATGGACGTG
>NZ_CAWPCB010000023.1:0-18493 GCF_963886535.1 Proteus sp. G2675 | reverse complement strand
GGGGGTTATCACTGTACAGTGAAGATGGAGCACGGGTCTTTAATACGGACTATTTGCCTTTTACCCGAGGAAAATCAATGGCATTGTTATTACGGGAGGGGAGTGTAGAGACTCCATATAGTTTGCCTTTAGTCTGTGCAACAAGTCAGTTTGTGAATGCGTCTTATCAGGATGATCCTATTGATTGGGCCAAGCGCAATACGGGGATACGTTTTCGGGGAAAACAGATTTTTGTGAGCGAACAAATACGTGATGCTCATCGGCAACATCATGTAGAGCAACGTATTCCCTTTTATGTCCTTAATGGTTCACATTATTTTTAATAAAATGAATACCTGTCTATATTTATGTGGGATACATGTCGCTTTTCTTTATTGGCATAATGCTTTCTGCTGATAATGATTGTTTTGCTTTAATCATTTCTTTTTCATTTGAAAATTTATAATTAGGCAATAGTTCTTTAGGTTTGACACCTAAAATAAACGCGATAGAGAATAAATGTTCTACTGTTATTTTGGTATGTCCATTCTCTATACGTGAATAGTGCTGTTGACTTATTTCCAATGAATGGGCTATTTCCCTCCCTGTCATCCCTAATTCTTTTCTTTTTTGCATTATTCTATAAGCAATAATGGAATTAATTGTACTCATGAACTTCATTCTCCAACAATAAACAGATTTTTAAGTTTAACAGAGTAAAAAGCATTTGTTATAAAAGCATTTTACTCTACTTATAAAACTCAATTAATTTTTATTGATATGAAAAAGTAATCGTTGCTACTGCTTTTACACTTCCTGGCGTAATAGTATTTTCTGTTTTTATATAATTAGCTTTTAATTTTATACGTGGATTTATCTCTCCTCTATAATTTGAAAAATGCCATTGATTTTGATTTCCTTTGTTAGGAGTGTCTGAACCATAACTAATCGCAGTTACTTCATTATTTTTATATAATCTTAGCCCAACGCCTTTTGCCGTAGAATCCGTTGCTAATGTTAATATATCAGAACGATTCCCATGTTGGGTCGCATCATTTAATGTAGCATAAACATCAATACCGTCTTGGCATTGAAGTTGTATATTAACTTCCCCTCCTTGCACTTCTTTATACAAAGACGTGAACTGGGATTGATAGACAGTATTTAATGGAACAACATAATTCTTTTGATTCATCGAGCATGTTTGGCTTTGCACTTGGATGCGCCCTCCATTTAACATAACAGGAGCTGTTAATCTTTTATTATTCAAACTTGCCCGATTAGATTCCAATAAAATATGGCCCAGTTGTTTGGTTGGTATCGTTACATACCCATTAGGTAATCGTCCTGTTGCGACAAAAGCAACATATAAACGAGCACCAAAACTTCCAGTTGCACCATTATAAGCATTTGGATTTGTATTGGCGGCAACAGGATCAATATATATACTTGAGCTGTTTATGGGAACCAATGGCGTTGCAGGCCAATAGCCCGCCATACCAATAATAATACCTAGCCCTGGAACTCCAGTATCAAATATATCGAAATCGGAAGATTGAGTGTTATTTCCTTGGCGAAAGTTATATGTGATTTTGCCTATTTTAGGTAATGTAGGAGTAAATTTTCCACGCATTAATGCTATTAAACTACCGCCGTTAAATATATATTGATTACTTGTTCCGGTGAGTTCCCCTATCACTCGTGGGTAAGTATGGGCATCAGCAGGACCAATAACAACAACAGGGAGGGTAGATGTGTTGATTGTTATTGGAGACGGTACGTAGTCATCTGCACCAGCAACAGCTAGACTAGGGAATAGAGTTAAAAGAAATAATATGACAAAGATTCTTTTCATGGTTTGTTCCTAATTAGAGTGCGGTATACACTGAACAGGAATGGTTTGAGGTCGCATGTCAGTTTCATTGCGTGTCGCATGATATGTAAATGAGCATTTATCGTCATGATTTGGTCCCCATATCACATCAAGTTGACCTTGTTTAGGAAGACCGCGGGTAAATAAGCGTCCAGCTTGAGCCACATATCCGACTAACTGCTTATGCTCATCCAAAACCTCGGAAGCCATTGGAGGAGTACTACCATCTGGCATTCGAATATCAAATAGTAGGCTTCTCCCTGTTTGAGTATTAAATGTCACTAACGTGGCACTATTAGCGCGAGGAATGATTTCTTGTTCTGTTGCTGATAACTCAACATTCAAATCCAAATTAGTGGGGTCGATGCTAATTTGATTTTTTTCATAAGGCGTGACATAAGGCACAATACCATTTCCCCAAAAATCTAATCGGCTACCTGGTGCATTATTAATGACCGCACCTTGTGCTCCTTTTGCATGGATAATGGTAAAAGTATCACTTAAATCATTACTTAACGTCACTCCATAAGGATGTACGACAACGGCCCCCGACGCACCCAATGACATTTGACGATTATGTTGAGTATCTTGCCCGACGGTTGCGGTTACATTTACATAAGGTGAACGATAGCCTCCATTCATCGCATAGCCGGAAGGTCCACTTTCCTGACTATTACCTGAAATACCATAAGAGAATTGATTATCTTCCCCAGCGATACCGCTGATGGATGTTTGAATGCTGTTTTTCTCGCCTTTATTATAATTTAAGACAGTAGAAAAAATGGGGCTTTGAACACGCTCTCCCAAAGGAAGCGTAAAGTTCACATAAAATCTGTCATCTCGGCGTTGTTGCTCATTATCTCGTGATTGAGAAAAGCCAATCTGATAACCAAGTTTTTTCCAAAAATGGCTATATCCCATCTGATACTCATTACGACTTCCTTTATGCTCCCAGTAATTATAAGTGGTACCAGTTAAAAATATATTTCCCCATTTTTCACCTAATTCTTGATTAATTGAAACTTGGAATTGATTTTTAGGGCGATAAAATGCGGCACTTTTTATGGAAACATCATCAATAAATTCACTGTGATTAGCCAATAGCGCATCTTTCAAATGGTAAAAATCTTTAGATGAATAACGATAGGCTGCTAACGTGATATTTGTACTCGTGGTCGGAATATTGACGCTATAGCTAGTATGTAAACTGTAGCCTTTACGCGTTACGTTAGAGTGATTAAATGTTGTTCTGGACAATGTAATGTCAGATGCAATTGCCCCAATCGGCGTGTTAAAAGCAACACCAGCCAATCCTGCGGTATATTTTGAGCTTGTGGTCAGTCCACTATTTAAAGTGATATCATTTGTCAAACCATATTGATATGTGCCTTGTGCAATTAAATCATGATATGTCTCATTTGCATAACGATAGCGTCCCACTGACATTTGCCAACGGCTAAATCCGGGACGAATAAGTTGGGCAACAGAAGCAAAAGGAACCGTAAATGTTCTTGTTTGTCCATTAGATTCGGTTATTTGCACAAGAAGGTCGCCAGCATATCCACTGGGATACAAATCATTAATGACAAAGGGGCCAGCAGGCACAGTTGTTTCATAAAGGATGTGAGCATTTTGATAAATCGTAACTTTAGCATTACTATTAGCAATGCCTCGCACGATCGGAGCGTAGCCACGTAAAGAGTTGGGTAACATTCGTTCATCCGATGCTAATCGAATTCCCCGTAAGCTAAGGCTATCCATTAACTCGCCATTCGTATAAAAATCACCTAATGTGAATTGTGCCCGTAACTGAGCAATATCATGCGTCACATTTGTTTCGATATTCTGATACCCAGTAGAATGACCATTATTCCAGCTTTCACCACCACGGTGACGAAAAGCCCATCCCCATAAATTGAGTCCCGCTTTTAACCCAAGGTAAGTCTGCTCATTATTTATATCCGGAGTATTGTATTGATAATAGTTAACATCATAGTTGACAAATGCGGCAGGGACTCCACTTTGCCACTGTGCAGGGGCAATATATCCTCGAGGTCGAGTATTCACTTGTGCCTGAGGAATTTCTATATTCAGCTTTAAAGTGGATAAATCAAAATGAAATTTTGCTGAGGGGAGTCCTTCTGAGGCGGGATAACAAGTGGCTTTATAACTGTTTTCAGGAACAGTGCCTTTGACGACATCAATTAATGAAAGTAATTCCGGCGTTAGACATAACGTCGACGTATTCGCATTGTCAGTATATAAATACTGTACATTAGCTTTTCCTTTCCATTCATTATTGAGATAGATATCAGCGTAATACTTGCCCTCAGGAATAGGGTTGCCATAATTAAAGCGACGTATATCAATCGCATTCTTTCCTTGCACTGAATGCAAAAAGCTAGGATCAAATTCAGCTTCTTCAGCAGCGAATGAAGAAGTTGTTATCACCCCAATCCCTAAAGCGACACAAAACGGAAGAGAATAACGATAGGAAATGAGGTGTAATTGGTTATTAAAATTCATTATATTACCTTATTCCAAAGTAGATTCACCTTGTTGGTATCCACCATAATCATTAACAACAACCCAAGTGACTTTATTTGTTAATATTGGCTTCTCTTTAAGTGAAAATATTTTTGAAGAAAAAGGAGCTATCATCCCACTTTGTTCAACAGGCGTTAGCTGTTTATCCTGACCCACTGAGATTTTGTTGTAAGTGATGTAATAAGGTGTTGGGTTAATCGCTTTAATGCGTAGTGCTCCTTCCTGATGCCAAGTCACTTTTTGGTAAGCATCATCAGGCGTTACGTTGAGATTATCAGGGCGAAAGAAAAACTTAATGCGACTACGAACGGCTAATTGTAAGTAATTGTTATTTCCCTCTGAGTTTTCCGAATTTTCTTCCACTTTAGGTTTTGCTGGAATGTCTAAGACATTTAGATAGAAAAGAGACTCTCTATCTTGTGGTAATGATTCACCGGTATAGACAATCCGGATGGTTTGCCCTGATTTCGGCTCCATACGAAATATGGGAGGAGTAATGATAAAAGGAACGTGAATTGAATCTGGTGCTGCAGCTGCGTTTCCGGTATCTAACCAAGACTGAATTAATGCGGGGGATTCATCGTTATTATTTAATTGAACATTAATGCTTTTTTGCGTTGCGGGATAAACAACGCGGGTCCCCATAATAACCACACTGGCTTGAGCCACTGTGGATACAAACAGAGTCAAGAAAATAAGAATGAACTTTAACATAATACCTCTAGAAGGAAATGGGGCAGTTTTTTCTGCCCCGTAAAATAAAAGCAATCCAATAAACCTTACTCATAGGCAATGGTGTAATGAACGGTTGCTTTTACATTCCCAGCGGTAGATTGTCCGGTTGCATAATATTGAGCAAAATATGGGAGGTTTACATTAGCATTGTCGATTTGTACTGGATGGACATCTTGTGTTGCAGAATCAGTACCTAACTGGATTGTTGTTGCTGCATCTGAGTTAAGTAATTGAACTTGAACATTATCAGCTTTAGTTTGTGCAGTATTTTTTAAGTTGTGTGTGGTTACATCAATGTCACTTGAAGGTTCAAAATATGTTTTGACACTTTGTGCACCATCCATACCAACAGCGCAACCAGTTAAATGAATAGTAAATGGAGTAAGACCTGCAGTAGCCGCATTTTCATTTAATGTAGTGGTGGATACTGTAGGTAATGTTACCGCTAAATTCTTATCATTTGTATTGACAGAGCAGGTTTGCGCAACAACTTTACCTGTAAATGTAATTGTTCCGTCATACGCCATAGATGAGCCAGCAAATGCAGCAGAAAGAATAGTAGCTAGTGCTATAACTTTTCTTTTCATATATTTATGATTCCTATTTTAAATTAAAGTTAAGTTATTTTTTGTTTTTCAAAAAAATGAAAAGTATTATTGAATAATAAAATATATATAATCCTATTAAATAGAGTTTATAGTGAGGTTTATATTTGTAGATTATATAAATAATAAAGATATTAAGTTTTTTAATGGTGATGTAGCAAATATAAAAATAAATAATTGAAATTATTATTTCAAATATCACTTAAGTAAAGATGGTTTTTTCGATCGATGGCGTTGATTTTGATAGTTACGACCTATTAATGGTTGGTGAAATGATCGTTAAAATCGATCTTGTTATTGTTGTTCAATGTGTTATATCAATGATTGATGATATATATATGAGAAGGTTATTAGTCAAAACTTGAGTTTTAATATAAATCAAATTGCTTAGCTCTTTCAGATATGGTGCAGAATTCCCATGTAGCAACTTCTTATTTTTTTCACTATAAAACACTAACCCTTTATTAAAATACATTCATAAATGTGCTGGTTGTTGTCGTTCAACTTTGGACGCAACAATTGGCATGTTGAGCCGTTCTTTATATGCGACACCTGAAGTAGCCAAATCGACATTGATTTTGTCTTTTTCTTCTTGAGATAAGTTTGCGAGGTTCATAACGGATCCGGTTAGTTTTTGGAGAGTATAGCAGGGTGGGAGAATTTAACAGAAAACACACTCACTAAAACTTGTAATATATTGATTTATTTGTCTGGTATTGTCATGTTTTGACGTGTTTTTTCTTATTAATTATATCATGGTTAAATTGTAAATAATTGATTTTAAAACAATAGCTTGATTTAAGTCTGCTTATTGGATTATAGTAGGTCAATATGCGTTTTGCTTTGAGGAAAAAATGACCATGAATGAGGCAGATGCCCGCCCAACGAACTTTATTCGTCAAATTATTGACGAAGATCTGGCTACCGGGAAACATAATAGTGTCCATACCCGTTTCCCTCCTGAACCTAATGGCTATCTTCATATTGGCCATGCAAAATCAATTTGCTTAAATTTTGGTATTGCACAAGATTATCAAGGTAAATGTAATTTACGTTTTGATGATACGAATCCAGTAAAAGAAGATGTTGAATATATCAACTCGATTCAAAAAGACGTTCAGTGGTTAGGTTTCCAATGGGATGGTAACGTTCATTACTCCTCTGACTATTTTGATCAACTGTATCAATATGCGATTGAGCTGATTAACAAAGGCTTGGCTTATGTTGATGAGTTGAGTGCTGAAGAAATTCGTGAATATCGTGGCACACTCAAAGAGCCAGGAAAAAATAGCCCTTATCGCTCTCGTAGTGTAGAAGAAAACTTAGCGCTATTTGAAAAAATGCGTGCGGGTGGCTTTGAAGAGGGGAAAGCGTGCCTACGTGCGAAAATTGACATGGCATCACCATTTATTGTCATGCGTGATCCTGTTCTTTACCGGATCAAATTCGCTGAACACCATCAAACAGGTAACAAATGGTGCATTTATCCAATGTATGATTTTACCCATTGTATTTCTGATGCATTGGAAAATATCACACATTCTTTATGTACTTTGGAATTCCAAGATAACCGTCGTTTATATGATTGGGTGTTGGATAATATCACTATTCCTTGCCACCCTCGTCAATATGAGTTCTCACGTCTTAATCTTGAATATACCGTCATGTCTAAGCGCAAGCTAAATCAGCTTGTGACAGAAAATATTGTTGATGGTTGGGATGATCCGCGTATGCCGACAATTTCTGGCTTACGTCGTCGTGGCTATACGGCTGAGTCAATCCGCGAATTCTGTCAACGTATTGGTGTGACCAAACAAGATAACAACGTGGAAATGGCATCATTAGAAGCTTGTATTCGTGATGATTTAAACGAAAATGCACCTCGTGCGATGGCTGTTATCGATCCGGTACGTTTAGTGATTGAAAATATGCCAGAAGGTGAAGAGATTTTAACTGCGCCAAATCACCCAAATAAACCAGAAATGGGAACTCGTGAAGTACCATTTAGCCGTGAAATTTATATTGATCGTGCAGATTTTAAAGAAGAAGCCAATCGTCAATATAAACGTCTGGTATTAGGTAAAGAAGTCCGTCTGCGTAATGCTTATGTCATTAAAGCAGAACGAGTTGAAAAAGATGAACAAGGTGAAATAACCACCATTTATTGTACTTACGATCCACAGACGTTAAATAAAGATCCGGCTGATGGTCGTAAAGTAAAAGGGGTGATCCACTGGGTCAGCATTCCACATGCTATTCCAGCAGAAATTCGTCTTTATGATCGTTTATTTAGCGTACCGAATCCTGGTGCTGAAGAGGATTTCTTATCAACCATTAACCCTGAATCATTAGTGATCCGTCAAGGTTTTGTGGAAGCAAGCTTAAAAGATGCGGCTATTGAAAAAGCGTATCAATTTGAGCGTGAAGGTTACTTCTGTGCTGATAAGCTTTCGACAGCGGATAAACTGGTCTTTAACCGTACTGTTGGTTTACGTGATACTTGGGCGAAGATTTCGAAACAAGGTTAATACGCTCTGTTTTAGTGGCGTGTAATATCATTAAACTCACATCTTAATAAAATGCTCGATAATAATTTATCGAGCATTTTTTATTTATCAAATAAGTTTGTTTTTATCGACCAATAATTATTATTTTTTATTTTGTAATGTGAGTTTCTATAGCTATTATTTGTATCAATTCTTATTTACGTTGTGTTAGATTATTAACTTTTGTCATCATCTTCTTCTTTTATTTCATATGATTATATTGAATTTGTCTATAATAATAAAAATGTGAACCATGACACATATTTTTCTTTTCTAAAAAAGTTTATTAATTAATACGACTAATAATTCTTTTCTATAAAAACGAAACATTATCATATTAGGTGTGATAATTTTCTTTTTTAATATCAATATATTAAAAAATATTTACGTTCTACTTGTCCCTCATTGACTAAAGAAAAAATATGAAACTGTAATTAAGTAATGTGCCCTTGGTCATATTTTGATAAAAATTCTTTTTTTTAGGTTGATAATTCGCGTCGCGAAAAATAAGCTGTTGTTAACCTAATTTTAGGTTTTTTCCCCATTTGGGGTTTTATATTTGGAAATAGGCGTTGGTGCTTATTTCTTTTTTAGTCAAAGTCAAAGAGGAAACAATGCTATGGTTATGCAACATGCTAAACCAGGCAGGGTGGCACTTGCCGTTATGGGCGCATTGCTTGTAACTGCACTACCTGCGAAAATGTCTTATGCTGAAGGATTTATTGATGACTCAACCCTGACAGGGGGGATCTATTACTGGCAACGTGACCGTGATAGAAAAGAGTTAACACCAAACAGTCCTGATTACGGCAAATATAAAGCCAATTTACACCACTCTACCTTTAACGCTAATCTTGATTTTTCTTCTGGTTATCTGGGTGATTTTTTTGGTATTGATTTAGCTGCTTTTGGTGCTGTTGAACTTAACAACAGTGGGCCAGCTGCACCTAATGAAATAGGATTTAGTGATGCAAAAAGTCGCTGGGATGAAAAATGGACAGGTGATCGCAGTGGCGTGAGTATTTATAAAGCTGCTGCTAAATTTAAATTAGGCCATTTCTGGGCTCAAGGTGGATATATTCAACCTAAAGGGCAAACATTATTACGTCCTCATTGGAGTTTCTTACCCGGTACTTATCGCGGTGCAGAAGCGGGCGCTGTATTTGATTTCGATAAAAATGGTGAACTCTCTTTCTCATATATGTGGACTGATGAATATAAAGCGCCGTGGTATCGGAATATGTACAATTTCCGTAAGGCAGACTTAGAGACAAATATCAGTTATTTACACTCTTTTGGTGCCAAATATGATTTTAAAAATAGCTTAGTATTAGAAGCCGCATTTGGCCAAGCTGATGGTTATATTGATCAATATTTTGGCAAAGTTTCTTACGATTTCCCTATCGCAAATAATACATTAAAAACCTCTTATCAATTCTACGGTGCAAAAGATAAAGTCACCGGAGGGGGAATTAACGATGTTTATGATGGTTTGGCATGGTTACAAGCATTCACTTTAGGCTATACCTACAATGTATTTGATTTTAAAGTTGAAGGTACTTGGGTTAAAGCAGAAGGTAACCAAGGTTACTTTTTACAACGTATGACGCCGGGATGGGCAACCTCGAATGGTCGTTTAGATATCTGGTGGGATGGTCGTTCTGATTTTAACGCCAATGGTGAAAAAGCATTATATGCGGGAGTGATGTATGATCTAAAAAATTGGGATCTACCGGGCTGGGCGATTGGTACTTCCTATGTGTATGCTTGGGATGCAAAACCGAGTAGTAACCCTATTTATGACCAAAGTAAACGCATTAGAGAAAGCGCATGGAATGCCGACATCATGTATACCGTTCAAGAGGGGAGAGCGAAAGGTACGTTATTTAAACTCCACTACACTCGTTATGATAACCATTCCGATATACCAAGCTATGAAGGTGGTTTTGGTAATATCTTCCAAGATGAAAAAGACGTTAAATTCAATGTGATCATGCCATTTACGATTTTCTAAATAACAATAAGGATAAAGTGTATTTATTACGCTTTATCCTTAATAGTTTGAGAGTGTGATAGGAGTAAAACATGATTAAAAGCACAAATATCATGATAATAAATGGTCACCTTGCATCTGTTGTTTATGGATCAGAAATAAGTGCATTCCGAGGACAATTTTTAGATGTCAATGGGTATTGTGACTTTGTTGCTGATAGTATTGAAGGGTTGCAAAAAGAAGGCGCAATTTCCTTAGCTGAATTTATTGAGACTTGTACTGAAGAGGAGATCGCACCTTTTAAAAGTAGAAGATAAGCTGAAAGTATTTACACTACGCTATCCTGCTTGGTTAGAGGCGAGATTGAATGCTACGGTTGCTGCCCATGATATTTCAAAATGTAGTAAATCTTTACCAATAAAAAAGGAACTGCAGGCAGTTCCTTTTTTTACTGAGATATTATCCAGAATGATTACTTCTCATCATGTGCGTGGCTATCTTCTTTACAATTACCTGCGGCGCAGTGACCATATAAATACAGGCTATGATTGGAAAGTTTGATGCCATGGCGTTCAGCGATATTTCTTTGACGAACTTCGATAGCATCGTCAGTAAACTCGATAACTTTACCACAATCAAGGCAAATTAAGTGATCATGGTGATGTTGTTGAGTTAATTCAAATACTGATTTACCACCTTCAAAATTATGTCGGGTAACAATACCAGCATCATCAAATTGGTTTAAGACGCGATAGACTGTTGCCAGACCAATCTCTTCGCCGATATCGATCAGTTTTTTATAGAGATCTTCAGCACTGACATGATGGCACTCAGGATCCTGGAGCACTTCCAAGATCTTTAAGCGAGGAAGTGTAACTTTTAACCCAGCATTTTTTAACGCTTTATTATTGTCGGTCATGCGGATTTAATCCTGTTGCTAATGGTGAATTTAATATGTGCTCACAAAATACTGTATATATTCATTAATACATAGGGTATTTAATAACCTTAATGATTATAGGCATGATATTAAAAAATAAACACCCCACCTATCACACTATCTTAGCACACCATTGAATAATTATCATTCTCAATATTAAGAATTTATATTATCCCAGAATTTCGTCAAGGCTCATCTCTTCTTTGATCTGAGCAACCCAAGCGTCAACACGCTCTTCAGTTAATTCTGGTTGGCGATCTTCATCAATCGCAAGGCCGATAAAGTGATTATCATCAGCAAGACCTTTAGATGCTTCAAAATGATAACCTTCAGTAGGCCAATGACCCACAATGACTGCGCCACGAGGTTCAATGATATCACGAATAGTTCCCATTGCGTCACAGAAGTATTCTGCATAGTCTTCTTGGTCACCACAACCAAATAGAGCAACAAGTTTACCGTTGAAATCAATATCTTCTAATGTTGGGAAAAAGTCATCCCAATCGCATTGTGCTTCACCATAATACCAGGTAGGAATACCTAGTAATAGAATATCAAATGCTTCGATGTCTTCTTGACTGGATTTTGCGATATCATGAACTTCGGCATTATCCGCGCCTAATCTTTCTTGAAGCATTTTGGCAATATTTTCAGTGTTGCCGGTATCACTGCCGAAGAATATTCCTATGATTGCCATAAAGTGAGATAACCTCTTTTATTCTCTTTGTCTGTATTTTTGAACAATTACCAGTAAAAGATAAACATCATGTTTTCATAATTGAAAACTAAAGCACTATTTTGACGAAAAGAGCAGGGTAATTCTGTCGAATTTGTGTGATTTTCCTGCTGATTTTTTTAGCTTTGATGTTTTTTTAACGCATAAGTTTGTGCGAGTTGTTCTAGTAATATTTCTTCAATAAGCTCACTACGACTGACATTTTTTGCGCTCGCAAGCTCATTAAGCGCATTGACAGCATCCTCATTTAGTTTCAACTCAACCCGACGTAATCCATTGACGCGATCGCGTCGTAATTGGTTTCGTTTATTAATTCTAAGCTGTTCATCCCGAGAAAGCGGGTTTGTTTTAGGTCGCCCAGGTCTGCGTTCATTTGCGAACAAATCCAGTGTGGTGCGATCAGTTTGTTCTTTTGCCATAAATTTTGCTGTGAAAGGGCGTATACCAATGACTCAATATGAAGCGCCCAATAATACCCCACATATCGGCGTATCGCTACTGCTTCCTGTGTTTAACCTATTGTCATTTGGTCTTTTTATCAACAATGACAGATTTAAGAGCAATAATTGTACGCTATAAAATAGTATTGCTGGTGATTTATAACCAACAAAGGAACGTTATACTGTTTTGGCTAAGAAGCGACGAATGGCCTTAATTACTGTTTCTGGTTTTTCAGAATGCACCCAATGTCCTGTATTGGCGACAACAAAGGCGGTTGCTTGTGGAAATTGGCGAGCAATATTATTGCGATATTCATCTAAAATATATGGGGATAGTCCACCACGTATAAACAAAACAGGATGATGCCAAGCAGGCACCTCTTGCCAACCAATAATATCGGGGTAAGCCTGTTTGATTGCGGGTAAATTAAATAACCATTCACCTTTTTTAAATGATTTAAGCAGGAATTGGATAACGCCGTCTTCCTCAATAAAAGGGCGCATAATAGCAATAGCTTCTGTACGTTGTGTGACGTGAGCTTTAGTGACAGCTTCAAGGGCTGCAAAAATTTTATCATGACGACGAACATTATAAGCAACAGGAGACATATCAATAACTACGATACGTTCAAGGCGAAGAGGTGCGAGAGCGGTCATTGCCATTGCAATTTTCCCTCCCATTGAGTGACCTATAACGATTGCTTTTGCGATATTTAAGCTATCAAGCAGGGCTAATACATCTTGTGCCATATCGTGATAGTGCATACTTTCACTATGAGGAGAATGCCCATGGTTGCGCACATCAATTTGTATCACGGTGTGGTCTTGACGTAGATCGCGACCTAGTACGCCTAGATTATTGAGATCACCAAAAAGCCCATGGATCAACACAATAGGTAAATTGTTTATCGTTGCTGTTTCTGGTTGATGTATTTGATAGTTTAATAATGCATTGAGTTTCATATTGATGACCAAAATTAAGTCTATTTTTTCCTTATGATGACATGTGCAATCATATTAGCCAACTTGTTGTCTTTTTCGGAATATGAAATAAAGTTAATCTAACAAGAGATAGTTTAATTTATTATATTCTGAGAAAATAGAATAATATAGATTATTATTCCAAATTTAACGGGGAAGATAAAATTTTGATATAGCTCAATAAGGATAAGTCAGAGTTTTATATTATTTTAATTGCTGATGTGAAAGGGCATTGAAGAAGATGTCAACTCTATTCTATGGCAATAAATTCAAAGAATAGAAGATGATACAGCTAGAAACAATAGGATAAATACCCAGCTTAAAGTTTAAAAAGATTAATTCTTTAATGAATACGCTTTAAGTTATTGAAATTTTACCTATTTTGTTTTTAAAGATTATATCTTATAATCCTAGTCACTTTTTTTTGAAAATAGTACTGGGTAGCAATGAAAAAGATAGAAATTGATGACGAACTTTACCGCTATATCGCTAGCGAAACTAGACATATCGGTGAAAGCGCTTCAGATATTTTAAGGCGTCTATTGAAGCTTGATGCCAAACAGCCCGTACAGCCAGTCGTTGTCACTGAGTCAGTACAAGCGCCTGTCGTTAAACAGGATGCTGATCTTAAGCCTGTCGCACCAGCAAAAAATCCGGTCCGTGAAATGCGTGAACTGCTGTTATCTGATAGTTATGCAGAGAAAACAAAATCAGTTGATCGTTTTTTACAGATCCTGTCTACATTATATAGCTTAGATAGTGCTACTTTTACTCAATCTGCTGAAACAGTACATGGACGCACGCGAATTTATTTTGCCGGTGATGAAAAAACATTGCTCGACAGTGGACGTCATACAAAACCTCGCCATATTCCCGGTACGCCATTTTGGGTTATTACCAACTCAAATACTGAGCGTAAAAGAACTATGGTACAAAGCATCATGCAGGATATGCAATTCCCTGCCAATGAGATTGATAAAGTGTGTGGAACTATCTAAACACTATTGTTAATTGATGCATTGCAAAGGCTTTCGTTTAAAGCATGATTGTGATGTAAAATAGGAGAAGATTTGTGGCAATCCATTCAAGAGCTGGGCAACATACTCGTCAAAGCGATCTGATTAATGTAGCGCAATTAACCGCACAATATTATTCACTAAAACCGCAAGCAAATCAGAATGCTCATCGTGTGAAATTTGGTACATCGGGTCACCGAGGCAGTGCCAAACGTCATAGCTTTAATGAAGCACATATTCTAGCAATTGCTCAAGCTATTGCTGAAGTCCGAGCTAATAATGGTGTAACGGGGCCTTGCTATGTAGGTAAAGATACCCATGCATTATCTGAGCCTGCTTTTATTTCGGTTTTAGAAGTGCTTGCTGCAAATAAAGTTAACGTGATTATTCAAGAGAATAATGGTTATACCCCAACGCCTAGCGTTTCCTTCTCTATTTTAACTTACAATCAAGGGCACCAAGACATTGCTGATGGTATCGTCATTACACCATCACATAATCCTCCAGAAGATGGGGGGATAAAATACAATCCATCAAATGGTGGGCCTGCTGATACTGATTTAACCTCTGTGATTGAAAAACGCGCCAATGAATTATTGGAAAATAATTTATTGGGGGTTAAACGTCTTTCTTATGATGATGCATTAGCGAGTGGTTATATCCACGAGCAAGATTTAATTATGCCTTATGTTAAAGCGTTAGGTGACGTTGTTGATATGAAGGCAATTAAAAAAGCGGGTTTGAAATTAGGTGTCGATCCACTGGGTGGTTCAGGAATTGAATACTGGAAACGCATAGGTGAATATTACGAACTTGATCTTGAGTTGGTAAACGATCAGGTGGATCAAACTTTCCGCTTTATGACATTAGATCATGATGGTGTGATCCGTATGGATTGCTCATCACCTTGGGCAATGGAAGGTTTATTGCAACTGCGTGATAAATTTGACTTAGCTTTCGCCAATGACCCTGATTACGATCGCCATGGTATTGTCACTCCTTCGGGCTTGATGAATCCTAACCACTATTTAGCGGCAGCGATTAATTATCTTTTTCGCCATCGTCCTCAGTGGTCAAATGAGGTAAAAGTGGGTAAAACACTCGTCTCTAGCGCGATGATTGACCGAGTCGTGGCTGATTTAGGTCGTGAACTTGTTGAAGTACCTGTCGGCTTCAAATGGTTTGTGCAAGGTCTATTCAGTGGCGAGTTTGGTTTTGGTGGTGAAGAGAGTGCGGGGGCATCATTCTTACGTTTTAATGGTAAACCGTGGTCAACAGATAAAGATGGTATTATCTTATGTTTACTGGCTGCTGAAATAAAAGCGGTAACAGGTAAAGATCCACAACAACATTATAACGAGTTAGCGCAGCGTTTTGGCTCTCCAAGCTATAATCGTATACAAGCATCTGCAACTCATGAGCAAAAAGCGTTGTTGTCACGATTATCACCAGAAATGGTCACCGCAAATACCTTAGCAGGTGATCCTATTACTGCGCGTTTAACTCACGCATCTGGTAATGGTGCTGCTATTGGTGGTTTAAAAGTGATGACCGATTATGGTTGGTTTGCCGCTCGTCCTTCTGGAACCGAAGAAGCGTACAAAATTTATTGTGAAAGCTTCCGTGGCTCTGAGCATCGCGAATTAATTGAAAAAGAAGCCATTGAAATTGTTAATAATGTTTTTGCCAGTAAACAATAAACTAAATAACTTAGTCGTATAATTTATTTATCACCAAATAGAATACACTCTACCTATAGGTGGAGTGTATTTTTTTAATCATAATAACTTTTAGATCACAACATTGATATCCATCATTGATGATTGATTTAGAATTGAATAAAGAGCGGATAATCAATGCAAAATAATTATGTGTTACGCAGTGTGCGTTATATGTTAGATCTTAGCGATGGTCATATTGTTGATATAATGAAACTGGCGGATTTCACTGCGACTAAAGAGCAAGTCAATCAGTGGTTAAAAAAAGACGATGATCCTGCCTTTGTTGAGTGTGATGATATGGCCTTGGGACATTTTTTAAATGGGCTTATCTTTTATCGTCGTGGTAAAGATGAAAAATATCCTACTCCAGAAGTCGAAAAACGGATAACCAACAATATTATTTTAAAGAAATTACGTGTTGCCTTTGAATTAAAAGACATGGATATGATTAATATTTATGAACTAGCGGATTTTCGCGTTTCTAAGCCTGAACTTAGCGCGATATTTCGTAAGCCAGGACATAAAAACTACCGTAACTGTGGCGATCAACTGGTGAGATACTTTCTGAAAGGGTTAACTGAAACCTTACGTGGCAAAGGCAAAGCGGTGAAGAAATAAATATGTCTTAATTCAAATTATTCCCTCTTAATAGAAATAGAAGAATTTTTTCAAGAAAATTCTTTATAGTATGAGAACTCGTATTTAATCTTGAATTTTGATGGTGTACATTGTACACTTTCAAATGATGGATTAGAAAGGGAACTTAATGAGTCATGCTATAGAATTTATTGAAACCTCAATATTTACTCAGCAAATCAAACTATTGGCTACAGATAAAGAAATAAGAATACTTCAAAATGAACTTATCAGTAAACCTGATAAAGGCGACTTAATTAAAGGAACAGGTGGATTACGCAAAATAAGAATGGCTGTAGGTAACAAAGGTAAAAGTGGGGGGACTAGAGTTATTTATTTTTTAGCGACTAAAGAAGTTATCTATTTAGTTATGGCGTATCCAAAAACAATAAAAATTAGTTTAACTGATTCAGAAAAGATTGAGTTAAAAAAACTAACAAAAAAACTTAAAGGTGAACGGTGATATGAGTTTCTTCAATGATCTAAAAGCCTCTTTAGAAGAAGCCGTAGAAATTAAAAATGGCGATAAAAAAGCATCGAAAGTGACTCGGTTTGAAGTTGCTGATGTAAAAGCGATTAGGGAGCAACTTAACGTTTCACAAAGTGAATTTGCACATGCATTAGGGACAAGTATCGATACTGTAAAAAGTTGGGAATTAAAAAGACGTAATCCGACAGGGCTTACAGCGAAAGTACTTATTGCTATTTATAAAAACCCTAATTTATTTAAAGAGTTAGCCAATATCTAATTTCTTGTTTACTGCTAAACTTATTTTGTTTAGCAGTAAATCTCATTCTCTGATTTTCTCTTTTTTATCATTCACTCGCGAAATTATTTACTATAACCGTAATTCAATAAAGTATTAGTTTGCTTTGTTAATATTTTTTTTGTTTTTGTTTCAATTTTGTTTCATTTTTATTTCTATTGTGAAATTTAATTACACTACAAGCAAAATAAAGGTGATTTTTCGCACAAAATAAGTGGTCTGATCAGTAGTAAAATTTCATCAAATGAGGTAAAATTTCAGCATCAATTCATTTTATGCAGGAGAACACTATGCCAGCTTATAACGAATACACTAAAAAACATGTTTTAGCCCGTCGTACTGGTGCGGTAGCGCTAGGTATTGTGGCATTTCCTGTTATGGTTTTTCATCCTAAACGCGCTCAGTTTTATAGCTATTTACATCGTGTATGGTCTAAAACAAGCAATAAGCCAGTTTGGTTAGCTAAATCAGAAATGGCATTAACTAGCCATAAATAACAGAAAATTCCATTTAACGCCTGTTGAAACAGGCGTTATTTTTTCCCCTTCTTCAAACCCTTTTTAACGTGTTATTATAAGGAAAGACTACCTTCACAAAGTCACCAGCGAAATCAGCAAAAACCACGCAATGATTGTCATTGAGGACTTAAAGGTCAGTAACATGTCTAAATCGGCCAAAGGTACGACAGAACGGCATGGACGGAACGTAAAAGCTAAATCTGGTTTAAACCGCTCAATACTGGAGCAGGGCTGGTATGAAATGCGCCGTCAGCTTGAGTACAAGCAGCTCTGGCGAGGAGGTCAGGTACTGGCAATACCCCCTGCCTACACCAGTCAGAAGTGCGCTTGCTGTGGTCATACAGCAAAGGAAAACCGCCAGTCACAAAGTCAATTCGAGTGCCTTGAATGTGGATATACAGCGAATGCTGATATCAACGGGGCACGTAACATTTTAGCGGCAGGACATGCCGTGCTTGCC